>NZ_JAMYKY010000003.1:0-397902 GCF_040317695.1 Mesorhizobium sp. M1403
AAAAATACTCTCCGTCTGACAACCACTACCCTGGTTTCTCCGACCCCCCCCCCCCCGCGGCGGGGGGGTGGTGAAGGCCCGCAGGCGGCAACCCACTTTGGCCTCGAAACGACGGAAAATCATAAGACAAGCGGGATGCGTTCAAATTGACCGTGCATCCCGCTCTATCTATCTGTTTTAGTCGCATTTGTGCGACGCCGTGTGATTCCACTTGGCTGCGAAATGCTCGAGTCTTCCCGTCATCCCCCGTACGGGGGATGCGGATGCTCCGATTTGTCGAATAGGCTGATCCTTTGGTCCCAAACGGGCTTTGAGCCCAATTTGGAGGCCCAAAATGGAGGGTTGGCTATGGGAAATCTGTTCCGCAGTTTTGCTGCGATCCTGCTTGTCGCCGGTATGGGATTGTCGGCCGCACATCTGGGCGAGGCGCAGGCAGCCAAGAAAGTTGTCGCCGGCGCGAAGGTCGACGCCAAGAAGATCAAGGATCTCAACGGCACGGTCAATCTGTCCACCAGTGACTGCAAGCTGTTGTTGAGCGGCACCGTTGTCGAAGTCTCGGATGGCAGGTGCGGGGCTTCCGGCAAATATTGCAAGAGCAGCGCCGGCTCGGCCTGCATCACCGAGCAATAACCCGGCCAACGTTTAGCCGGCCTGGCGGATCTCCGCCTGTTCCTCGGCCCGGAAATGGCTGGGCGGCGATCCGATTACCCGCTTGAAGGCGCGGCTGAAGGAGGCGTCGGATTCGTAGCCGAGGCGCGCCGCGACGACGGAAATCTTGAGCCGGTCGCGGACCAGCCATTGCCGCGCCTGGTGCATCCGTACCTGCGTGACGTACTTTGCCGGTGTTTCGCCGACAATGGTTGCGAAGCGCTCGGCGAAACCTGATCGCGAGGCGCCCATCATCTTCGCCAGAGCGTCCACCGTCCAGTCGCGGCTCGGTTCCAGATGGATCGCGGCCAGCACCCGGCCGATCTCGCGGTCCCTCACCGCCGCGATCCATCCGGAAGAGTCGCCGCAGCCGCGCTCGACCCATGAGCGGATGACGGTCGCGGCGAGCACATCGGCTAGCCGCGCCAGGATGCCGCCGGAGCCGACGCGTTCCATCGTCACCTCGCGGGCCATCGCCTCCAGCAAATGCGGGATACCTGGCTCATAGGCTTCCAGCTCATGCGCGCGCATCACGTCCGGCATCATGCCGAGCAAGGGGTGCAAGCCATCGAGATTGAAATACATGCTGCCGAAAAACAGCAAGGTGCCCGGACGGCAGCCGGGCACGCCGTCATTCGACATGCAATAGACACCCTTGCAGATCTCCTCGACCTCATAGCCGTGGATCGGCGCCGCCTCGATACCCGGCTCGCTCGCCAGCGTGTGGGCTGAACCGCGCGGCAACAACACAGCGTCGCCCGCCTTGAGCTCGACCCAGTCGCCGGACGGCTGCAGCAACCAGCAGCCTTTGCTACCGATGAAATGAAACCGTGCCGCCGCCTGAGCCGGAAAATGGATGCCCCAGGGTTCCTTCATCTCGCAACGGCCGTAATCGACGCCTTCGAGGCGCAATCCGCGCAATATGTCTGTCAGCGGATCACCGGTGACAGGGATTTTGGACGAACGGTCAAGCATAATGGTGTTTCTAGCATGGAAACTCCGGACAGTCACTCCCTATGTTGCACTGCAGCCAGATGCTGCGCTGCAACCAGATCGGAGATCCCTCATGACCGAACCCGCGACAGGCGTCATGGACGCCGTTCTCGACGCATCGGAAACCGGCGAACGGTCCGAGCCCGCATGGGGAGCGGTGGTCTCCCTGGCGCTCGGAGTCTTCGGCCTGGTGACCGCAGAATTTCTGCCGGCCAGCCTGCTGACGCCGCTTGCGCAGGATCTCGGCATCACCGAAGGCGCCGCCGGGCAGGGGGTAACGGCCACCGCCGTCATTGGCGCGATTGCGGCGCCGACCATGGCCATTGTCACCAAGCGGCTGGACCGCAGGCTGGTCATGTGGGCGCTGACGGTGCTGCTTGTGCTGTCAAACCTGGTAGCCGCGTTTGCGTCGTCGCTTCCCGTTCTTCTGATCGCCCGCATCATGCTTGGCATTAGTCTCGGTGGCTTCTGGTCGATGTCGGCAGCCATGGCGATGCGGCTCGTTCCGATGCGGCTGATGCCGCGCGCCATGTCGATCATCCTCACCGGGGTTTCGGTGGCGACGGTCTGTGCGGCTCCGGTCGGCGCATATGTCGGCGACATCTGGGGATGGCGGACGGCCTTCATGATCGCCGCCGTGGTCGGCGCGCTGGCGCTGCTGGTGCAGGTGGCTACCATTCCGAAGCTGCCACCGGCAGGTACGGCAGGTTTTCGCACGCTGCTGGAGGTGATGAAGCGGCCGATGATCAGGGTGGCACTGCTGGTGGTCCTGCTGGTCGCCTCGGGACACTTTGCCGGCTTCACCTATGTCCGCCCGTTTCTCGAGAAGGTGCCCGCGCTGGACATCGAGACGATCTCGCTTGTGCTGCTCGCCTACGGCATTGGTGGCTTCTTCGGCAATTTTGCCGGCGGCTTCATTGCCGAACGCAGCCTCAGGGCAGCCGTCAGCCTGGCGCCTCTGCTGATCGCGTTTTCGGCGCTCCTGCTGCTGGTGGTCGGAGGCTCACCCGTCGTGGCTGCAATAGCGGTGGCCAGCTGGGGCTTTGCCTTCGGTGCCGTTCCAGTCGGGCTGCAGACCTGGCTGGTGCGGGCCGCCCCCGATCAGGCGGAAAGCGCCGGCGGGCTGATGGTTATGACGTTCCAGGTCGCCATCGCGTTGGGCGCCGTCTTCGGCGGCCTGCTGGTCGACAATACCGGCGTTGCCAGCGCCTTCGCCTATTGCGCGGCGGCGACGTTGCTTGCGGCACTGGCGGCGTTCTTACTTGGCCCCAAGGCGATCGACGGTCCCAAGGCCTAAAGCGCGTCGCACTCGATCGGCCTTATGCGACGCGCTTTAGATTCTTTTTTTTATGCATGTCGTTATCACAAAACCGCTGCACACTTTTGCGCGACATGCATTAGACGGAACGGCCGTCGAAGTCGAAGACCGGCACCGCGGCGACGTCCAACGCCTCGATGCAATGGATATTGATATAGGCACTTCGCCCGCTCCCTTCGCCGACATCCTCGGCGAAGGGGTGGATGCCGCAGCTGCGGCAGAAGCGGTGGGCGATGACATGGTTGCCGAAGCTGTGGCGGCCGAGATCATCGCCCCAGGCAAGCACCCGCATGCTCTCATGCGGCACTGCCCATAGCAGTGCACCCTTGCGCGAGCAGATCGAGCAATTGCACCGTACGGCTCCGGTCAGCTCGCCTTCGACCTCGAACGCGACCTTGCCGCAGTGGCAGCTGCCTTTGTAGAGCATCGGGCCTTCCTCCTTCGGTTCGACAGGTGCAAACCCGACCGTGCCGGGTTATGTCTCCTGCGGCCAGTTTGTGGCTGCTACACTAAGACGTTGCAAGCGTGCGGAGTCCGACACCGAAAATGCAATCAGCCCGTGATCGCCTCGAAAAAATTGTTTCGCTTCTTGCTGCTCGCGTGGGCGATGAGAGCGTTTTCGTAAAGCTCTATCCTGAAGCAGCACGGGCGGCGGCCGACGCCGCCGATGCGCGGCGAAAAGCCGGCGTCACGCTCGGGCCGCTCGATGGGGCTATCGTCTCGATCAAGGATCTGTTCGATGTCGCTGGCGAGCCGACCACGGCGGGCTCTCTGCTGCTCGCCACCGCAGCGCCGGCGCTGCGGGATGCCATTGTCGTGCGACGGCTGCGCCAGGCCGGTGCGGTCATCCTCGGCAAGACCAACATGACCGAGTTCGCCTTTACCGCGATCGGCGTCAACCCACATTACGGCACGCCCGGCAATGCAAGTGATGCCAGCCGTATTCCGGGCGGCTCGTCCTCAGGCGCCGCGGTTTCGGTCGGCGAAGGCACCAGCGAAATCTCCATCGGTTCCGATACCGGCGGATCGGTGCGCATTCCGGCATCGTTGAATGGCGTCGTCGGTTTCAAGCCGACGGCGCGGCGCGTGCCGCTCGCGGGTGCGTTTCCGCTGTCGGCCACGCTGGACTCGATCGGTCCGCTGGCCCGCACCGTCGCCGAATGTGCGGCGGCCGACGCAGTGATGGCGGGCGAAAACCTGGCGGCACTGTTGCCGCTTCCGCTGGACGGCCTGCGCATCGGTATTCCGCGCGGCGTGCTGTTCGATGATACGGAGGAAGAGGTCGCGACGACGTTCGACCGGTGCCTTCGCAAGATGGAGCTTAGCGGCGCACGGCTTGTGGAGCTGTCGATCGACGACCTGCTTGCCGATCTGCGCGCGGCAACCAAACGCGCCTCGATCGCGGCAATGGAAGGGGCGGAGATCCATGCCGACTGGCTGGCGACGGGAGCGACGATGCCGGTCGACCCGCGGGTAAGCGGGCCATTGTCGCGCGCCGCCGCCATTCCGGCCACGGTCTATATCAGAGCAATGCGCCGTCGCGCAGCACTTGCCGCCGCGATGGATGACCGGCTAGCGTCGGTCGACGCGCTGGCCCTGCCGACCACGCCGATGACCGCGCCGACGATCGTCTCGATGACCGGCGACGAGGCCCTGTGCGACAGGACGGAAGGCCTTCTGCTGCGCAACACGCAGGTCGCCAACCAGTTCGATCTTTCAGCCATCTCGCTGCCGATGCCGGGAATGTCGCATCCGGCCGGGCTGATGCTGGTGGCGCGCAATGGCCATGACCACCACCTGCTGCGGATCGCCGCTGCGGTCGAGGCACTGCTTGCAAATTGATCCGATAGCGCGTGTCAGCGCGACGAGCAGTGGCCGCGCTCGTTGTCCTTGGCGGTGCGCTCGATGCTGGTGGCAACCAGCCAAGGCAGGGTGTATCGCTTGCCGTTGAAGGTCCGGGTGCGGTTCTCGATCGAGCCGACAACAACGACCTTGCCGGCATAGAGCTTGTCCGAAAGATCGAGGCCCTTGTCTTGCTGCGGCAGGCGATCGATGTCGATCGAAACGCCTTTGACGAACTTGCCGGTGTCGAGGTCGAGCGCGCTGTTCGATGGACAGGGTGCCATCACGCAGCGCAAGCCGTTGTCGCAGAACACGTAGCTGCCCTGTCCGTTGGCCAAGGCATGCGCCGCCGCCATGCAGACACTGGCGGTCAGCAGGAATTTTGTGGTGTTTCCCATACCGGCAACGTCGCTGGCGAATTCGGGAAAATTGAGGCGTAGCCTGCGCTTTAGAAATCGGCAGGGAACCGCCGCCGGTAGTGCTCGACCACTTCGGGATTGCGCAGATTAACCGGCAATCTGTTGGCCAGCACCAGCAAGGCTTCGCCAGCCGCGCCGACGCCCATGCGCATCATCGACTGTTCGGTGATCCCGGCCATGTGCGGGGTGACGATGACGTTGTCGAAGCCGAAGTAGGGATGGTTGGGCGGCAGCGGTTGTGTCGCAAAAACGTCGAGCGCGGCGCCGCCGATGCGGCCCTTCTGCAGGGCCTCGATCAGCGCGTCGTCGTCGATCACCGGCCCGCGCGAAACATTGATCAGCAGCGCATCCGGCTTCATCCGGTCGATACGTTCCCGGCTGATCAGCCCCCGCGTTTCGGGCGTCAGCGGGCAGCACAGAACGATGATGTCGCTCTGCTCGATGAGCGCATCGATCGACAAGAAGCCGACGCTGTCCGGCGCCGGCCGCATGCTGCGCGTCGTTGCCACCACATTCAGATCGAAACCATGGGCGGCGATGTGGCCGACCGCCTGGCCAATTGCGCCGAGGCCGACAATGCCGATCGTCTTGCCGGCAAGCTCATTGGCCATGACGGTGTGTTCGCGGCCGGCCAGCCAGCCCTTCGCCCGCAAGTCGCGGTCCAACACACGAAAGCGCCGAAGCAGCGCCAGTGCCGCGAACATCACATATTCGGCGACCGAGCGCGCGTTCACTCCCGGAACGTTCGCCACCAGCACGCCCGCCGCGTTGGCCGCTTCCATCGGTACCATGTCCAGCCCGGCGCCGTGGCGGATCGCGGCCCTGAGCCTGGTCGCGCCTTCGAAAAGCGCCGCAGGCAACGGAGCGCGAACAATGATGACATCGGCGTCCCTTGCCTCGGCGGCCAGCGTGGCCGCGTCGAGAGCGGAGGCAACGACGAGTTCGCCGGCCCCTGTCAGCATGGAAGAGGCACGGGGGTGCAGTCTGTGTGTCGACAGGATCTTGGGCATTTCAGGCCTTTTCGAGCGCTGGGCTTTGCGGTTCCGCCTCACGCCCCTCGATCAGCCCCTTCCAATAGCTTTCGGCGCCTTGCAGATGAGCGCTCATCAGCGCCTGGGCGAGGTTGCCGTCGCGGCGCAGCAGCGCCTCGTAGATCTGGATGTGCTCGGCATGCGAGCGCACGCTGCGTTCGGGATCGTTGAAATAGATCGGCAGGCGCATCTCGCCCATCATGTAGTAGACGCTGCAGACATTGTGGAACACACTGTTCTTGGTCGCCCGCACGATCTCGAGGTGGAACTCGCGGTCTTCCCTGGCAAGGCCTTCGCCGGCCGCTATGCGATCCTCTGAGGCCTTCAGGATCTCGCGCAGCCGCTCGAAATTCTCCTCGGTGGCGCGGGAACAGGCAAGTTCGGCGGCCTTGATCTCGTGGATCTTCCGCAACTCGACCGTCTCGTAGATCTGGACAGGATCGAGCGGCAGGCCGGCGCGGGCGAACAGCGCCATAGCCTCGACGCTCGCCTGCTTTGTATCGATGTAGATGCCGGACTTCGCCCGTCGTTCGACGATGCGCATGGCCTCGAGAATGGCCAGCGCCTCGCGGATCTGACCGCGGCTGACGCTGAAATGCTCTGCCAGTTCGCGCTCCGACGGCGTGCGGCCCGTCTCCTTGTCCGAATGGGAGAACAGGTAGGCGGCGAGTTCCGCGAGAAGGTTCTTTTCTTTCATGTCAGCCGTGTTGCGCGTGCGCCTCCAGGAACCGCTCCGAAATAGTGAATCCCAGCCCGGGTCTATCAGGGATCGCTACCATACCGTCCTTTGCTTCGACAGTCTCTTCGATCAGATCGTGGATCATCGGGTTGGCGCCGAGTGAATATTCGACGGTGAAGCTCGCCGGCGAAGCGGCGCAGACATGCAGCCCGGCAAAAAAGCAGGGCGCACCCGCCCAAAGATGCGGCGCAAAGCGCAGATTGAAGGCGCTGGCGATGGTTCCGATCTTCATCGCCTCGCTGATGCCGCCGCAAAAGGCCGGATCCGGCTGGAAGATATCGGCGGATTTGAGCACAGCGAGGTCGCGGAAGGCATAGCGGGTCGCCTCGCTTTCGCCGGTGGCGATCGGGATCGAGCCGCAGGCGCGCACCTCGGCCATGCCGGGCTTGTCGTCGGCGATCACCGGCTCCTCGAACCAGGCGAGATCGAGGTCGCCGGCGAGATGGATGAAGCGCTTGGCTTCGGCCACCGTGTAGGTGCCGTGCGCGTCGACCATCAGGTCGATATCGGGACCGAGCGCCTGTCTTGCGGCGCGGACGCGGGCGGCGGAGACGTGCGGGGCGCCGTCCATGGCGCCGACGCGCATCTTCAGCGCCTTGAAGCCGCCCTTGGCGATGTAGGACTGCAGCTGGTCGCCGATGGCTTCCGCAGTTGCCCAGCCGCCGGAAGCATAGGCCGGCATGCGGTCCAGCTTGCGGCCGCCGAGCAGCCGCCAGACCGGAACGCCGAGTGATTTGCCGAGAATGTCCCACAATGCGATGTCGACGGCGCTGATAGCGGCGATGCTCATGCCGCGTCGCGCCAATTGCGGCATGGCGTGGCCGGCGCGGGCGGCGCTGTCGTGACGCGCGCCATTGTAGAGCATCTCCCAGATGACGCCGATGTCGGCCGGGTCGAGGCCGACCAGCTGCGGCCCGACCTCATGGTTCAGCAAATGGACAAGGGCGCCGTAGCTGCCGGCGCTGCCGGCGGCGTTCTTGCCTTCGCCCCAGCCGACAAGCCCGTCGTCGGTTTCGATGCGCAGGATGGCGGCGTCGAACGTCGCCACCTGACCGAAGTCGCTGCGGTGCTGCTTCGCGGCTTCGATCGGTATGCGAACCCACCAGGCTTGGACCGTCTTGATGCGCATGTTCATCCTCGGCCCGGCCGCTGTGAGGCGGAAGGGCTTTTTCCAAACGGCTTGGCTACTTGATCAGCGGCAGCAGCGTTTCCGCATTGATGCGCATCTGGTCAGTGTAGAATTTTTCCGTGAGCACGCTGGAGCCGTGGTCCTGAATGAATTTCAGCTGCTCTGGCGAGATGTCGACCGGATTGCGTTCGACCATGTCGGGATAGGGGGCTGCCGGCGTGCGGTCGACTGGGGCGACGAATTCATTGGTCAGCGCGCCGTCATAGCCGATCTCCTTCAGCGTCCCGACAATCTTCGGCCAGTCGATCTGCCCGAGGCCGGCAGCGAAGCGGTTGTTGTCGGCGACATGGAAGTCGTACAGGCGCTTGCCGACCTGCCGGATGGCGTCATAGACGTTAAATTCTTCCATGTGGATGTGGTAGGCGTCGAGGCAGACGCCGCATTCGGGGCTGACCGCATCGGCAAGGGCCAGTGCCTGGGCGCCGCGGTTGAACAGGTAGGTTTCGAAGCGGTTGAGCGGCTCGACCGCGATCTTGACGCCGACCTTCTTGGCGTGGGTGAAGCATTCCCGGGTGGCGTCGACCACCCATTTCCATTCCTCTTCCTCGGTGCCGTCCGGCACGACCTTGCCGACGGTGGCGGGAACCAGCGTGATGATCTCGCCGTCGAGCTCGCTGACCATGGTCAGCACGTCCTTGACATATTGCACCGAGCGCTCGCGCTGGCCCTGGTCCTTGGCGGCGAGATTGCGCTCGCCCAGCATCAGCGTCACCGCTCCCCAGCAACGGATGCCGTACTCGTTCAGCAGCGCGCGTGTTTCCTTGGTCTTGTACTGTTCGGGTTCGCCGGAAATCTCGATCGACTCATAGCCGAATTTCTTGATGCGCTTGAGCGTCGTTTCCAGCGGCTCCGCCCGCATCCAATTGTGCGTCGAAAGATGCATGGTCTATCCTTCCCAGAATCGCCTGTACCAGTTCGCCTGCGACGCACTCTGCCGAAGTGCGCTGCATGATTCCTCCCCGAGGCCTCCCAGTATTTTTTTGGCAAACTGGTTCGACCAATTGGGCTTGATGGGAGGTCTACAGTAATTTCATCTGGACGGCAAGAAGTGCTACCATCAAGCGCCGTCTCTTGCTTACAGCATTGATTACGTTGAATTATGTTGGGCAGCTCGGCATGGTTGCAGGACTGCGGCCGCGCGTCAAATGGCTTGACCAGATTTCGGCATTTGGTAATACCAGAATAGCGGCGCCGAGCGCGCTGTGCAAAGAGACCAAAGAGGCTGGCCCTGTTTTCAATCGGCGCTATGCTTGGTCGCGAAACATAGGGAGATGCCGATGCCGACGACGATGAAGGGGCCTGGTCTGTTCCTGGCGCAGTTTGCGGGCGACGCCGCTCCGTTCAACTCGCTGGCCTCGATCACCAAATGGGCGGCCGGTCTGGGCTACAAGGGCGTGCAGATCCCGACATGGGACGCCCGGCTGTTCGATCTCGAGAAGGCAGCGTCGTCGAAGGCCTATTGCGACGAGGTGAAGGGCATCTGCGCCGATGCCGGCGTCGAGATCACTGAACTGTCGACGCATCTGCAGGGTCAGCTGGTGGCGGTGCATCCGGCCTACGACGCACAATTCGACGGCTTCGCTCCACCTGCGGTGCACAACAATCCAAAAGCCAGGCAGCAATGGGCGGTCGAGCAGATGAAGTTCGGCGCCAAGGCGTCGAAGAATCTTGGGCTCAAGGCGTCGGTGTCGTTTTGCGGGGCGTTGGCCTTCCCTTACCTCTACCCGTGGCCGCAGCGGCCGGCGGGATTGATCGAGGAAGCATTTGCCGAACTCGGCAAGCGCTGGAAGCCGATCCTCGACGTCTATGACGAGAACGGCGTCGATGTCGGCTACGAAATCCATCCGGGCGAGGACGTGTTCGACGGCGCGACATTCGAGATGTTCCTCGATGCGGTCGGCGGCCACAAGCGCTGCAACATCAACTACGACCCGTCGCACTTCCTGCTGCAGCAGCTCGATTATCTCGAATTCATCGACATCTACCACGAGCGGATCAAGGCGTTCCACGTCAAGGATGCCGAGTTCAATCCGACCGGGCGGCAAGGCGTCTATTCGGGCTACCAGAGCTGGACCAACCGTGCCGGGCGGTTCCGCTCGCTCGGCGACGGACAGGTGGATTTCGGCGGCATCTTCTCCAAGCTTACCCAATACAACTATGATTCATGGGCGGTGCTGGAATGGGAATGCTGCCTGAAGCACCCGGAGGATGGTGCTGCCGAGGGCGCTCCCTTCATCCAGCATCATATCATCAGGGTTACGGAAAAGGCATTCGACGATTTCGCCGGCGGCACGACCGACAAAAAGGTGCTGCGCGGGATGATGGGAATCTAACACAGCTTTCCCTCCCCCTTGAGGGGAGGGTCGATCCGCGCAGCGGATCGGGGTGGGGTCGCTGGGTTGAGCTCGGCATTGACCGACCCTCCCGGCCCTTCGGGCCACCCTCCCTCAAGGGGGAGGGGTATCTCAGACAACGAGGGAGAAAATCATGGTCGGCGCATCGAAGGCGGAAACCGGGGGCGGTCCGATCCGCTACGGCATGGTTGGCGGCGGACAAGGCGCCTTTATCGGCGCGGTGCACCGCATCGCGGCGCGCATGGACAACGAGTTCGTCCTGGTCGCCGGCGCGCTGTCATCGAATCCGGAGCGCGCCAAGGCCTCGGCGGCCGAGCTTGGGCTCGATCCGGCACGCAGCTACGGCTCCTATGCCGAGATGGCCAAGGCGGAGGCCAAGCGGCCGGACGGCATCGAGGTGGTCGCCATCGTCACGCCGAACAATGTGCACGTGCCGGCTGCCAAGGCTTTTCTCGAGGCCGGCATCCACGTCATCTGCGACAAGCCGCTGGCGACGACGCTGGCCGAGGCAAAGAAGCTGGCGGCGCTGGTCGAAAAGACCGGCAAAGTGTTCGTGCTGACGCATAACTACACCGCCTATCCGATGGTGCGGCAGGCACGCGAGATGGTGGCCAAGGGGCAGCTCGGCGATATCCGCATCGTGCAGTCGGAATATCCGCAGGACTGGCTGACCGAGGACCTGGCCGCCACCGGCCAGAAGCAGGCTGCGTGGCGCTCAGACCCCAAGCAGGCGGGTGCGGGCGGTGCGCTGGGTGATATCGGCACCCATGCCTACAACCTTGCCCGTTTCGTCTCCGGGCTGGAGCTCGATTCGTTGTCGGCCGATCTCGATGCCTTCGTGCCGGGGAGGCTGCTCGACGACAACATCAATGTGCTGCTGCGCTTCAAGCCGGTCGGCGGGTCGCACCCGGCCAAGGGCATGGTCTGGGCCAGCCAGGTGGCGCCCGGCCACGAGAACGGGCTGAAATTGCGTATCTACGGCTCGAAGGGCGGGCTCGAATGGGTGCAGGCCGACCCGAACTATCTCTGGTACACGCCGTTCGGCGAGCCGAAGCAGTTGATTACCCGAAATGGCGCCGGCGCGCTCCCCGTCGCGGGGCGCGTCAGCCGCGTCCCGCCAGGGCATCCGGAAGGCTATCTCGAAGGTTTCGCCAACATCTACCAGGAAGCCGCGCGGGCTATTCGTGCGGCGCGCCGGACGGGCGGCAAGCCGGCTAAGGATGTCGTCTTCCCAACCGTGCAAGACGGCGTCGAAGGCATGGCCTTCATCGAAGCCTGCGTGAAGTCGTCTAAGAAGAATGGGGCGTGGACGAAGCTTTGAAGGGGTGGTGATATTCAGGTGAGGCCGGCCTGCAAATGGCAGTTTTCCTGCGCTTCCGGTGCTCACGTACCAAAAGTACGCTCCGCTCCGGTTCTCGGAACCTACCATTTTCGGCTCGGCCTGACCTGAATCTACCACTCCTCGGGGGCGATCGAGCGAATGAAGGGAGGGGCGTCGATGAAGATCGGCATGTGCATGCTGTTGTGGACGACGGCCGTGTCGAAAAAACACGAGCCGCTGTTGAGAGACATCAAGACGACCGGCTTCGACGGCGTCGAAATACCGGTCTTCTCCGGCGCGCCGGACGGCTACAAGAAGCTCGGTGATCTGCTCGACCGAATCGGGCTGCAACGCACCGCCGTCTCGGCCATGGGCGATCCGGCGATGAACCTGATCTCGCCGGATGCCTCGACGCGCAAGGCCGGTATCGACTACATGAAATGGGCGATCGACTGCGCGCAGGCGCTTGGCGCAGACACGTTGAGCGGCCCGTTGCATTCGACGCTCGGGGCCTTCTCGGGCAGCGGGCCGACGGCGGCCGAGAAAAAACGTTCGATCGCTTCGCAACGCGCTATTGGCGACCATGCGGGCAACAAGAGCGTCACCATCGGGCTGGAGGCGCTCAACCGCTTCGAATGCTATCTGCTCAACACGATGGACGATTTGTCGGAGCATATCGACGCGATCGACCGGCCGCACATCAAGGCGATGTACGACACCTTCCATGCCAACATCGAAGAGGCCGACCCGATCGGCGCCTATACACGCAACCGCAAGAACGTCGTCCATATCCACATTTCGGAGAACGACCGCGGCGTGCCGGGCCGCGGTCACATCCCCTGGAAGGAGACTTTCTCCGCCATCCGCGAGAGCGACTATGACGATTGGCTGACGATCGAGGCGTTCGGCCGCTCGCTGAAGGATCTGGCCGCGGCCACCAAGGTGTGGCGCGACTTTTCCGAAGGCCCGGAAGCTGTTTACCGCGACGGCTACAGGCACATCAGGAGCGGCTGGAAGAAGGCGGCCTAACTGCCGCCGGCGCAACGCGGCCGTCACCCCTGGCCGGCCTGGATCCTGTTGTAGTCGTGGATCGTCCTGCTCAAGCGGCGGCGCAGGAAATTGGAAATGTTGTCGAAGATGAAAACGACGAGCAGGACCAAGAGCACCATGTAGAAGACATTGGCCCAGTTGGAGTTGGTGCGCATCGCTTCCCAAAGCTTCAGGCCGATACCGCCGGCACCGACAGCGCCGATGATCGTTGCGCCCCTGGTGTTGGATTCCCACTGGTAGAGCGTCTGGCTGATGAAGACCGGAATCACTTCCGGCAGCACGCCATAGCGCTGCACCAGCAAGCCGTTGGCGCCGGTCGACTGGATGCCCTCGCGCGGCTTGTCGTCGATGTTCTCGAGGCCTTCCGAATAGACTTTGCCGAGCGTGCCGATCTCGGTGAAGAAGATCGCGGCGCTGCCGGCAAGCGGGCCCGGGCCGAAGGCGCGGGTGAAGAACAGCGCCCAGATCAGCATGTCGACCGAACGCATGAAATCGAAGAAGCGCTTGAGCACCTGACTGATCACGCCGCTCGGGGTGATGTTGCGGGCGGCAAAGAAGGCGAGCGGGAAGGCGACGATGCCGCCGAGCAAGGTGCCGAGAAATGCCATGACGATGGTCTGGAACAGCTTCGTCCAGACATCGCCATGCTGCCACTGGGCGTTGTACCAGATATTGTCGGCGGCCAGCGTGATGTTAGATGTGCCCGGCTTGAGCTGGGGTCCGGACATCAGCAACGAGACCACCTCGCCGGGCGACTTGCCGAAGAAGGGCGAGCGTGTGTCGAAGACGAAATTCGCCCAGCCGAGGAAGCGCTTGCGGACCTTGACGCGATCGACGGTTATGCGGACCTCGCCGGCAAAGCCCATCCTGGCGACGATTTCGTCGTCGTGTGCGGTGATCCAGTCCGGCACCAGGCCGGATATCACCGGCTTGCCGCTGGCCAAGGACACCGGCACCGTCTGGCCATTGGCGACCAGCATCGCCTCGGTCTTGTCGAAGGTAACCGATTTGGCCCGGCCGTCGATCAGAATGGTGTAGGAGCCGTTCGCACTGGTGATGACCCAGTCGGGATGAGGATCTTCGCCGAGCGCGGAAAAACGCGGGTATTTGGGCGTGATCTGAGGCTGATCGAGACGGAATTCCGGCTGCAGATCGTAGCTGATCCATTGCGTCAGAAAGAGCGGCAGGCGCTCCCAGTGGGATTCCCTCAGAACTTGCGGCAGGCTGAAGAACCACAAGGTGTAGACGAGGTAGAGCAGGATGCCGGCGAACAGGACCAGCGGGCCGAAGCGTTTGTACAGGGGCCGCCGGAACACATGGGGGAAGCGCTCCTCGATCGACTGCATCTCATCGGCGGTCATTGCGGCCATGCTCAGGCGCCCATCATGAAAGCCTGCTCGCCGACGAGCTTGCGGCGAAGCCAGGCAGAGAACTGATCGACGAGGACGATGGTGGTGAACAACAGCAGCACCAGAGCCAGCGTCTTGGCGCCGAAGCCGCGCGAGATGGAGAGCTTCAGCTCCTCGCCGATGCCACCACCCCCGACCGCGCCGATGATGGTCGAGATGCGGACATTAATCTCGATCCTGAGCAGCGTGTAGGACGTGAAATTGGGCAGCACCTGCGGCAGGGCAGCGAAGCGCATGCGCTCGAACCAGTTGGCGCCGACGGCGCGCAGGCCTTCTTCGGCGCGCATGTCGATGTTTTCGTTGATCTCGTAGAAGAGCTTGCCGAGGGCGCCGATCGAATGCAGGCCGATGGCGATGATGGCTGCGACCGGGCCGGTCGAGAGGATGGCTGCGAACAGGCCGGCAATGACGATCTCCGGGAAGGCGCGAAGCAGTTCCATGAAGCGCTTGACGACGAGCCTGAGCACCGGACTGGGCGTCAAGTTGCGCGCCGCGATGAAGGAGAAGGGCACCGCAAAGACGAAGCCGATGAAAGTGGAAACCAGCGCCACGTTGAGCGTGGTGAGCATCAGCTCGAAATATTCGGGTAGATAAAAGCCGCGCCAGAGATAGACGCGGCCAAGCGGGAAGTTGAACTCCTGGCTGCCTTTGTCGTGCGGCGATGCGATGTCGAACAGCGCGCGCCAGACGTCATTCCAGTCCTTGGGAACAAGCCAGCTAAGGAAATCCAGTATGTGCGGCAGCCGATCGAAGAAATGTCCGGCATTGGCCTCGTCGGCGAACCACATGGCTGTGCACATGGCAACAAGCAGCAAGCCGATGCCGAGCGCGGTGTAGAACCGGCGCAAGGACGTCTGGCGTCGCCAGGTGTCGGCCGTCCGCCGGGTCGCGTCTGAACGGATCGTGGCTGAGATGGTCATGATCGGCATGCAAAAAGGGCGGCGCTGGTAAGGCCGCCCTTTTCAATTGCATTCACCCGCCGATCGCGGCTTTGCGGGCTTCGACGATGACGCTGTAGAAGTCCGGCTTCACTGGAACGTAGCCAGTGAAATCGCCACCTTCGATGGCTTCGAAGCAAGGCTTGTCCTTGGCCGGCAAGCTGGTGAAGAAGTTGGCGAGCTTGGCGCTCATATCGCCGCCGAGCGCGGTGCGCACGACCAGCGGGCCATTCGGGATCAGGCCGGAGCGCCAGACTTCGACGAAGTCGTTGGGGTCGACGGCGCCCTTGGCGACTTCCTTGTGGAAGGTGCCGGACGTGTAACCGTTCTTGAAGTCGCCGATGCCCGAGGAGTCGTCAACCGCCACGTCGACCTTGCCGTCGCGGACGGCGAGAAGGTTGTTCTCGTGGCCGCCATTGAACTGGGTCGAGGCGAAGAAGGTTTCGTTCGAAGCGCCGGTGTCCTTCGGGATCTGGGTCAGCGGGATCAGATAGCCCGACGTCGAATCCGGGTCGGCATAACCGAGCTTCTTGCCCTTGGCCGATTTGATGTCGGTGATGCCGGACGACTTCAGCGCCAGGCCTATCGAATAATAACCGGTCGCACCGTCGGTCTGCTGGGTGGTGAGGATCGGGGTCACCGCGTTCGGATCCTTGAGGTAGACGCTGGCATAGCCCGACGCACCAAGCTCGGCGAAATCGAGCGTGCCGCCGAGCAGGCCCTGGATGACGCCGTCGTAGTCGGCGGCCGGGAACAGCGAGACCTTCTCGAAGCCGAATTCGGACGTCAGGTGATCGGCGAGGCACTGAAAATTGCGCAGCCGGTCCGCTTCATTTTCACCGCCAAGGATACCGATGCGGAATTCCTTGATATCCTGGGCGTGAGCGGCACTGGCCGCGATGGCGAGCAATGAAACTGCGCCAAAAACCATCTTCCTGAACATTGGGTCTCTCTCCTTTGATCCGGCCTCGCGCCGGTTGCGATCGAATTTTGACGAGTGCCTTTGACGCGGGCGGCGATCAGGCCGTTCTCAATAACCAGGAAACGCTGGCTCGAGCGGTCCGGCGGATGCAGCGATTTTCTGTTTGATGGCGACACTGGTCGAGGTGATGGCCTCGGAGATTTCGCCGCCATTGCTGTCGGCGCCATAGACCATGCGCACCGCCTCGCGATTGAGGTCTTCGGGCGGGCCGTCGAAGACGACCTTGCCGGCGGCCATGCCGATGATGCGGTTGCAATAGTTGCGCGCCGTATCCAGCGTATGCAGATTGGTGATGACGGTGATACCCTCGCGCAAATTGATATCCTGCAGCGAATCCATCACCACTTTGGCGTTGAGCGGATCGAGCGAGGCAATCGGCTCGTCGGCGAGCAACACCTTCGGCTGCTGCATCATGGCACGCGCGATCGCAACGCGCTGCTGCTGGCCGCCGGAAAGCGTGCCGGCGGGCTGCAGCGCGGTGCGGGCGATGTCCAGGCGCTCGAGGGCTGCAACCGCCTCGGCGCATTCGTTGCGGGAGAACATGCCGAACAGGTTGGACAGGGTCGAGCGGTGGTTGAGCCGGCCGAGCAGCACATTGGTCAGCACATCGAGGCGCGGCACCAGATTGAACTGCTGGAAGATCATGGCACAGTCGCGTTGCCAACGCCGGAGCGGCGAGCCGCGCAACCCGGAAACCTCGACGCCGTCGAACAGGATGGATCCCTGGCTGGGATCGATGAGGCGGTTGATCATGCGCAGAAGGGTCGATTTGCCGGCGCCGGAGCGGCCGATGACGCCGACCATCTGTCCTTGCGGGATCGAGATGTGAACATTGCTGACGGCGGTGTTCTTGCCGAACCGGCGGGTGACGCCGCGGATTTCGAGCGTAGCTGACATGGTGCAGGCTCCAGTCCAATCGCAATTGAAGGTCTGTTAACCCTCGCTAGCGCAGCTACGTGAACCTGCGGTGTCTGATTGATGTCAGTTTTGTTACCGCCCACAGCCTGGAGCGGGGCGGGATCAACTCGGCGCGAGAAGCTCGAATGGTGAATGGTGATAAGAAAGGCTTTCCTGAGCCTCGAAATTTATTCGCTGCCCGCCATTACCATTCACGATCCTTAGCCACCATACTTCTCCAGAAAAGCCTCCGCCGACAGCTCCCGGAAATCGTCGAGCGCGGCGCGCAGCCTTGCATGATCCCAATCCCACCAGGCGAGCGCCTGATAGCGCTCCGCGGTGCGGCGGTCGAAGCGCTCGCGGATCGGCTTGGCCGGTACGCCGCCGACGATGGTGTAGGGAGCGACGTCCTTCGATACCACTGCGCCGGCACCGACCGCCGCACCGTCGCCAACGGTGACGCCGGGCAGGACGGTCGAGCCATGGCCGAGCCAGGTGTCGTGGCCGATGGTGACGCGTTTGGCGCGGCGCTGAGCGAAGAATTCGCTCTCGTGCTCGGCGTCGTCCCAATAGTCGGAGGCGCGATAGGTGAAATGGTGCAGCGTCGGCCGCCAGGTCGGATGATTGTGGCATTGATGCGGACGCTGGCGGCGATGTTGGCGAATTTGCCGATTGTCGCGCACCAGACGCTGCAGTCCTGCATCATGTAGGAATAGTCGCCGATCATGCTTTCCGAAACCCGGCTTCGGTCGGCGATCTCGGTCCAGCGGCCGAGCGTCGAGTTCTCGATCTCCGCCGTCTCGTGGACCAGCGGGGCCTCCGACAATTTCCTGGTCATGCGGCGATTTTCCCAGCGGCGAAGGCGGTCACGTCTATGATGCGATCGGCGACGGCTTCGCGCACGTCGTAATCGTGGAAGATGCCGAGCAAAGCGACGCCCGCCGCCTTCTTGGCGGCGATCAGGGAAATCACCACGTCCCGGTTCTTCGCATCAAGCGAAGCGGTCGGCTCGTCGAGCAGCAGGATCGGATGCTCGGTGATGAAGCCGCGCGCGATGTTGACGCGCTGCTGTTCGCCGCCGGAGAACGTCGCCGGCGGCAGCGCCCAGAGTTTTTCCGGCAGGTTCAATTGGGCCAGCAAGTCGCGTGCCTTGCCGCGCGCGGCTTCGCGCTCCTCGCCGCGCTCGACCAGCGGTTCGGCGACGACATCGAGCGCCGAGACGCGCGGCACGGTGCGCAGGAACTGGCTGACATAGCCGATCGTGAGCCGGCGCACGGCTAGCACGGTGCGCGGGCTGGCCGTGGCGAGATCGATGAGCCCGTCCTCGTGCTGGACGATGATCTGGCCTGCGTCGACGGCATAATTGCCGTAGAGCATTTTCAGGATCGAGCTCTTGCCGGCGCCGGACGGGCCGCCGAGCACGGAGCATTCGCCGGCCCTGATCGCGAAAGAGACACCGGCGACGACAGGCAGTTTGATGCCGTCGCGCAGATGCATGGTGAAGCTCTTGGCGACATCGGAGACGACGAGCGGGGTTGCCATCAGAGGGTGCTCCATTCGCCAGTCGTTTGCGGGCCAACACCCCCCTCTGGCCTGCCGGCCATCTCCCCCTCAGGGGGGGAGATTGGCTGTCGCATTCGGTTTCGCCATTCTCCTGTGTCGCAGAACGGGCGGGACATAAAAGCTGCCGATCTCCCCCCTTGAGGGGGAGATGGTCGGCAGGCCAGAGGGGGGTACGCCGGAGCAATCATCGTCACACCTGCAGAATCGAGGAGACAAGCAACTGGGTGTAGGGCGCGCGCGGATCGTCGAGGACGCGGTCGGTGAGGCCGCTTTCGACGACGCGGCCGTCCTTCATCACCATCATGCGCTGCGACAACAGCCGCGCCACGGCGAGATCGTGGGTGACGACGATGGCCGCCAGGCCGAGATCGGTGACCAGCCCGCGCAGCAGATCGAGCAGGCGTGCCTGTACCGAAACGTCGAGGCCGCCGGTCGGCTCGTCCATGAACACCAGCCGCGGCCCTGTGACCAGGTTGCGGGCGATCTGCAGGCGCTGGCGCATGCCGCCGGAGAAGGCGCGCGGCTCGTCGTCGATGCGGTCTTCGTCGATCTCGACGCGCGACAGCCAGTCGACCGCCGTCGCGCGGATCCTGCCATAGTGGCGGTCGCCGACCGCCATCAGCCGTTCGCCGACATTGGCGCCGGCCGACACCGTCATGCGCAGCCCGTCGGCGGGGTTCTGATGGACAAAGCCCCAGTCGGTGCGCATCAGGAAGCGGCGCTCGGCCTCGCTCATGCGGTAAAGCTCACGGAACTGGCCGTCGCGCATGCGGTAGCTGGCGGTGCCGGAGCTGGGCAGCAGCCGAGTCGACAGGCAGTTGAGCAAAGTCGTCTTGCCGGAACCGGATTCGCCAACCACCGCCAGCACCTCGCCCGGCCACAGGTCAAAGGTGACGTTCTCGCAGCCGACGCGCGAGCCGTAGAATTTGGACAGCGCCGAAACGCGCAGCAGCGGTTCGTCGGTCATTCAGCCGGCTCCATTTTTCCTGGGGCAAGATGGGTCTCGGGCGCGAGATGGCCGCGGTGGCCTTCGGCGCGCCGCTTCTCGCAATGATCGGTGTCGGAGCAGACGAACATGTGGCCGCCATGGTCGTCGAGGATGACCTCGTCGAGATAGACGTTCTCGGCCGCGCACAGCGCGCAGGGCTGGTCGAAGGTCTGCACTTCGAAGGGATGATCCTCGAAGTCGAGGCTGACCACCTCGGTAAAGGGCGGCAGCGCATAGATGCGTTTTTCGCGGCCGGCGCCGAACAACTGCAGAGCCGGCGAACGGTGCATCTTGGGATTGTCGAATTTCGGCGTCGGCGACGGATCCATCGCATAGCGGCCTTCGACCTTGACCGGGTAGGCATAGGTGGTGGCGATGCGGCCGTGCCTGGCGATGTCCTCGTAGAGCTTCACATGCATGAGGCCGTATTCCTCAAGCGCATGCATTTTGCGCGTCTCCGTTTCGCGCGGCTCGAGGAAGCGCAGCGGCTCGGGGATTGGCACCTGATAGACCAGCACCTGACCGGCACTCAGCGGATGTTCAGGGATGCGATGGCGGGTCTGGATGATGGTCGCCTTGGCCGTCTCGGTGGTGACCGCGACATTGGCGACCTTCTTGAAGAAGGCGCGGATCGAGACGGCATTGGTGGTGTCGTCGGCGCCCTGGTCGATGACCTTGAGAACATCGTCCGGTCCGATGATCGACGCCGTGACCTGGACGCCGCCGGTGCCCCAGCCATAGGGCATCGGCATCTCGCGCGAGGCGAACGGCACCTGATAGCCGGGGATGGCGATGCCCTTGAGGATGGCGCGGCGGATCATCCGCTTGGTCTGCTCGTCGAGATAGGCGAAGTTGTAGGTGGCGATGTCGGTCGGTTGTCCGGTCATTCCGCGGCCTGCCTTTTCTCGTCGGCCTTGCCGGCGTTTTCGCGGGCGTCGTGCGCGGCGCGCATGCGGCGCACGAGGTCGAGTTCGGCCTGGAAATCAACATAGTGCGGCAGCTTCAGATGCTCGACGAAGCCGGTCGCCTGGACATTGTCGGAATGCGAGATGACGAACTCTTCGTCTTGCGCGGCGGCGACAACATCTTCGCCGAATTCGGTTGCACGAAGAGCGCGGTCGCATAGCGCCATGGCCATCCCCTTGCGCTCGCCCTGGCCGAAAACGAGGCCGTAGCCGCGGGTGAATTGCGGCGGCGCCTTGGCCGAGCCCTTGAACTGGTTGACCATCTGGCATTCGGTGACGCGGATGCTGCCGATCGGCACGGCAAAGGGCAGTTCCGGCACGTCCAGTTCCAGTTCGACCTCGCCGATGCGAACCTCGCCGACGAAAGGGTGGCTGCGCGCATAGCCGCGCTGGGTGGAGTAGCCGAGCGCCAGCAGAAAACCCTCGTCGCCGCGTGACAGCGCCTGCAGGCGGATGTCGCGCGCCATCGGGAATTCCAGCGGCTCGCGGGTGATGTCGCCGGGGACATGATCCCCAGGCATGTCGCCGTCGGGCTCGATCAGGCCTTCGCGGGCGAGGATCGCGGAGACGCGCGGCATCGCCTCCGCTTCGCCTGCACGCTGCTCCGGTTCGGCGACATCGCCGCCGGCGGCAAGCTCGGGATCGAGCAGGCGATGGGTGTAGTCGAAAGTCGGGCCGAGCAGCTGACCGCCGGGCAGGTCCTTGTAGGTCGCCGACACCCGCCGCTCGACCAGCATTGTGCCGGTGTCGATCGCCCTGGTGTAGCCGAAGCGCGGCAGCGTCGTGCGATAGGCGCGAACCAGGAAGATCGCCTCGATCATGTCGCCGCGCGCCTGGACGATGGCGAGTGCCGCCAATTCCCTGTCGTAGAGCGAACCTTCGCCCATCACGCGGTCGACGCCGAGCGCCAGCTGCTCAACGATCTGGTCGAGGCGAAGTGCGGGCACCGAGCGGTCGCCGCGCCGGCGGTCGGCGAGCAATTTGTGGGCGTTGCGGATGGCCGCTTCACCGCCTTTTACCGCGACATACATCCTACGCCTCCATCGTCTTAATGCGCGTCGTGCGCGGCAGGCAGGCAATTGCGTCGGACGTGGCGAGGATGATGTCGACACCCCGCGGAAAGCGCTGATTGTTCTGCTTCCATTGCTCGACGAAATGACGCGGCATTTGCGCCGGCGCGATCGTCGCCGTCTTCTCGATGCCCGGGCCTTCGAGCAGCAGCGGAGCGCCGGAGACGAGATCGCCGACCTCAAGGATCAGCGTCGTCGAACGATCGGGATAATCCTGGGTGCCTTGCGAAAACCCGTCGAGCGCCATCATCTCGGCCGGCGTGGCAATCAGCGCGAAATGCGCGTCGGCCGGGGTGTTGGCCAGCGGCGCGCCGGTATGGAAGCCAAGCCAGGATTTCACCGCCGCCGACCCCTGCAAAGCCGGGTCGAGCCAGAGCGGCGTGTCGTTGTCGCACAGCGCCAGAGCAATGGCACCGGCGGTGGCCGACAGCGGCACGGGGGGGTGGGCGAGGGCCGGCAAGGGCTGCACGCTGCCCGGCCGCGCCATCGCGTCCATCACAGCGCGGAATACGGTCTGCGCGTTGAATACCGGATCGGCGAAGCCGCCTTCGATCGATTGAGTGGCGAGGTCCATCAGTCTTCTCCGCGCACCATTGTGAAGAAATCGACCTTGGTCGCCGCCGTCTCGGCGCGGCGCTGGTCACGGGCCTTGGCCAGTGCCGCCTGCAAGGGCGCGACGAGCCTGGTCTCGACCCCGTTGCGGTGGGCCGGGTCCTGCCACAGCGCATCGGCGATTGCTGCCAGCCTTGCCTTCTGCTTGTCGCGGCCGAGCGCATAGCAGTGGCCGACATGGCCGGACGCAAGCCGCACCGTGGCACGGGTGACCGTCGCCTCGCCGACATTGAACGGCGCGCCGCCGCCGCCGATGCGGCCGCGCACGGTAACCAGGCCGGTTTCGGGGCCACGCAGAAGTTCAGCTTCGGAAGGCAGGCCGGCTTCGTCCCAGAGGCGGACAATGTCGTAGCCGGACGATTGCGCCAGCGTCGCCATTACGGCCTTGCGCTCGGCCTGCTCTCGCGCTTCCCGTCCTCGCATGGCTGCTACTCCTCGTTTGCGTGCATTTGTCTATTGATATAGACAACTATACAAATTATATCTATTATCTAGCATGTGTCTATGACGTGTACGTGACACGGGCCAAAAGGTCGGCGCAAAGATTGGGGCGGGAAATGATCGGGCAAGCCAACAGCATCGAGCGGCGCAGCGGTGTCGCGCTATGGCGGCAGATCGCCGACCAGATCCTGCATTCGATCGCCGTCGGCGATTTTCCCGAGAATGCCGCGCTGCCGCCTGAGGTGGCACTTGCCGAACGCTATGGCGTCAACCGCCATACGGTGCGCAGCGCTATCGCAGCGCTGGTGCAGGAGGGTGTGCTCAAGGCGGAGCAAGGGCGTGGCACCTTCGTGCTGTCGCGAAAGCGGCTGTCCTATCCGATCGGCGCCCGCACCCGCTTTTCCGAGGGATTGCAAGGACAGGCGTCAGAGCGGCACATCACCTTGCTCGCGTCGTCGGTCGAGCCAGCCAACCGTCGTGTCGCAGAGGGCTTAGGCCTTGTGCAGGGGGCCGACGTGATACGCCTGGAAACGCGGGGCGAAGCCGATGGGATGCCGGTGTCCCGCGCTGCCGGCTGGTTCGATGCCAGGCGCTTTGCCGGCATCGATGCTGCCATGGCAGAAACCGGTTCGATCACGGCATCGCTGGCACGTTTCGGCATCGACGACTATCTCCGGCAATCGACCGTGCTGTCGGCGCGCCATGCCGATGCCGCCGACCTTGCCGACCTCGACCTGCAGCCCGGCGCCATCGTGCTGGTGACGGTCGCCGTCAACGTCACGCCCGACGGTCAGCCGATCCAGTTTTCGGAGTCGCGCTTCCCGGCCGAGCGGATCGAACTCAAACTGTCGGCGCTTTGAGACGCGGCTATCGTTGTGTCATCCGACCTGGATGACCGCCTTGATCAGCCCGGATTTCTCATGTGCCCAGCGGGCGAGGTCGCGCGGCGTCTCGCCAAGCGTGGTGCGGTGGGTGACTAGCTTTGCCAGCGGCACCGCACCGTTGCGGATTGAAGCGGCGACATGGTCGAAATCGGCGCGCAGAGCGTTGCGGCTGCCGATCAGCATCATCTCGCGCTTGTGGAATTCGGGATCGGAAAAGGCGATGTCGTCCTTGACGACGCTGACCAGCACCAGCGTGCCGCCATGCGCGACATGGGCGAAGGCCGACTGCACCGACTGGGTGTTGCCGGTGGCGTCGAAGACCACGTCAAAACCATCGCCGTCGGTCGCCTGTCGCACCAGATCGGCGGCGGCTCCCCGCGAACCGTCGAGGGTCGCGAAGCCGAGTCCGCTTTCGGCAAAGCCAAGCCGTTCAGCGCTCATGTCGAGCAGCGTCACGTCGAGCCCGGCGATCCGGGCGAACAGCGCCGTGCCGAGGCCGATCGGGCCGGCGCCGATGACCAGGGTACGCGCGCCCGATTGAGCCAGCGAGCGCCGCACCGCATGCGCCCCGATCGCCAGGAATTCGACGGCGGCCGCATCGGCCAGCGACAGGCCGTTTGCCGGATAAAGATTTTGCGCCGGCACCAGGATCTGCTCGCACATGGCGCCGTCGCGATGGACGCCGAGCACCTCGATCCTGACGCAGCAATTCGGCTTGCCTTGCCGGCAGGCGATGCATTTGCCGCAGGCGAGATAGGGATTGACGATCACCGCTTCGCCTATTGCCAGATCGACGCCTTGGCCGGTCTCCAGCACGGTCCCCGAGACTTCATGGCCCATGATGCGGGGATAGGCGAGGAACGGGTGCTTGCCTTCAAAAATGTGATAATCGGTGCCGCAGATGCCGACATGACTGACCGCGACCAGCGCCCAGCCCGAGGGCGGCGCGCCAGGCGCCGGGCGATCTTCGAGGACAAGTTCGCCGGGCGAGCGGCAGACGACGGCTTTCATGCTTCAATCCAGTCGGTTCATGGCACCGCCGGCTCTGCTGTTGAGGCCGGCGGCTGTTAGGGGGCGATCTATTTGCCGCGGCGGCGCAGCCCGTCGAAATAGACGATGACGATGATCAGCACCCCGGTGATGATGCGCTGCCAGAAGGCGTTGACGTTGAGCAGATTGGCGCCGTTGTTGATGGTGGCAAGGATGAAGGCGCCGAGCAGCGGCCCGTGCACGGAGCCGACAGCGCCGAACAGCGACGTGCCGCCGATCACCGAAGAAGCGATCGCCTGCAATTCCCAGCCCTCGGCCTGCGTCGGATTGCCGATGCCGATGCGCGACGCGAGCAGCACGCCGACGAAGGCCGCACACAGCCCCGACAACGTATAGGCCATGTAGATTGTGCGCTGGACGTTGACGCCCGACAGACGCGATGCCTCGGCGTTGGAGCCGACCGAGAACAGGTAACGGCCCCAGCGGCTGTGGTGCAGGAAGATGTAGGCCGGAATGCCGACCAGGATCACCATCCAGAACAGATTGGGGACGCCGACGAAGGAACTGCGCGAGAACGTCTGGAAGGCGTCGTTGTTGATCGAGATCGAGTTGCCGTTGGTCATCAACAGGCCGATGCCGCGCAGCGAGGTCAGCGTCGCCAGGGTGATGATGAAGGGTGGCAAGCCCATCTTGACGATGCCGAAGCCATGGAACATGCCAATGGCGACGCCGACCAGCAAGGTAATCAGGATGGCTAGGAAAACCGGTGTGCCGGCGTTGATCAGCATCGCGACGATGACGGTGGCGAAGCCGACAACGGCGCCGACGGAAAGGTCGATGCCGCCGGTGATGATGACGAAGGTCTGGCCGACCGCCAGGATGGCGATCATCGACCCTTGCCGCAACAGGTTCGAGATGTTGTTGGCCGAGGCGAAGCTCGGCGTCGCCACCGACAAGATGATCCACAAAAGAACCAGCAGTGCCAGCAGTGTCAGCCCGAACAGGGCGTTGTAGTTGCGTTTCGGCCTTTCGGCAGCGATCGCCTCGGTGCTCATATCCGTCCTCCCGGTCTTTCTTGTTTCTCGGCCAGCGCCTGGGTGAGGATCTCCTCGTGATCAGCGGTATGAAACCCATGCGTGGCCACCAGCTTGCCGCGCCGGAACACGTGCAGCGTGTCGGCGAGCTCATAGACCTCGGGCAGGTAGGACGAGATCAGGATGATGCCGGCGCCCTTGGATAACAGCGCGCCAAACAGGCGGTAGATCTCGGCCTTGGTGCCGACATCGACGCCGACGGTCGGCTCGTCGAAGATGAACAGCTTGGCGCCGTGCGCGAGCCATTTGCCGATGACGATCTTCTGCTGATTGCCGCCGGACAGGCTGGAGGCCAGCGCACTTCGCGTCGGCGTCTTGATGCGCAGGTCGGCGATCTGGCGATCGGCCTGGGCTTTTTCCTGCGCGCGGGAGATCAGCAGATTGCTTGAGATGCGCTTGTAGATCGGCAGATTGAGGTTGAGCCCGACCGGCAGGTTGAGGCAGAGGCCCTGGTCGCGGCGGCTTTCCGGGGCCAGCGCCATGCCGAGCCTGATCGCGTCATGTTCTGAATTGACCTTGACCTCCTTGCCCTCCCAGAGGATCTGGCCGGCCGCCTTGCGGTGGCGGCCATAGAGCGTGGTGACGAACTCGCTGCGGCCGGCGCCGATCAGCCCGTAGAGGCCGACGATCTCGCCGGCGCGGACGGACATCGAGACATTTTCGAAACCCTTGCCGGACAGGTTCCTGGTTTCTACAAGCATCGCGCCCGGGGTGAAATGCTCCTTGTGGTAGACCTGCTCGATCGAGCGGTTGATCATCATCTTGACCAGCTCGGCGTCATTGGTCTCGGCGATATTCCTGGTGCCGACCAGCGTGCCGTCGCGCAGCACCGAGACGCGGTCGGCGAGCTCGAACACTTCTTCCATGCGATGGCTGATGTAGATGATGGTGACGCCTTCGCCCTTCAGCCGGCGGATCAGCGTGAACAGCTGGTCGGCCTCCTTGCGGGTGAGGTAGGCGGTCGGTTCGTCGAAGATCAGGAATTTGGTGCCGCGCACGGTGGCGCGGGCGGCGGCGATCAACTGCTGCTGACCGATGGTCAGGTCACCCAGCTTGACATGCGCCGGCAGGTCGAAGCCGAGATCGTCGATGATCTTCTGCGCCTGCCTGACCATCGCCCGCTGCTGCAGGATACCGAAACGGGAATCCTCCTCGCCGAGGAACATGTTGGCGGCGACGGTGAGATGGCGGCACAGGACGACTTCCTGATGCACGGCATTGATGCCGAGCGCCATCGCCTCATGCGGCGTCGCCAATGCGGCAGGCTTGCCCTCCCAGATGACGTCGCCGGAGGTGCGCGGCATGACGCCGGTCAGAAGCTTGATCAGGGTGGATTTGCCGGCGCCGTTCTCGCCGACGATGGCGTGGATCTCGCCGGCCTTGAAGGCGAGGTCGACCGGCTTCAGCGCGTGAGTGCCGGGATAGCGCTTTTCCAGCCCGCGGAGTTCGAGGATGGTCCTGCCCGGTTCAAGCGTTGGGGCCGGATGGAGTTCCTGCGCCGTCGACATCATGACAATCCTCCCAGATTGGCCCCCAAAGATTGGCCTCGCGATTGGCACGAGTGGGATGTTTCCGGGGCGAAAAGGCCCCGGAAACAGTTCACAGCGGCGATGCTCAGTCGAGCTTCGGGTTGAGCAGCGCGTCGATCTTCGGATCCTTCATGTTGGCCTTGGTGACCAGGTTGGCGCCGGTGTCGACATTGGCTTCGACCTTCTCGCCCTTCGAGGCGGCAAGCGCCGTCTTGATGCCGTCATAGCCCATCCGGTACGGATCCTGGACGACGAGCGCCGAAATGACGCCGTCATTGAGGAACTTGATCAGCTTCTCGTCGCTGTCGAAGCCGACCAGCCCGACCTTGCCTGCGAGGCTGTTCTCGGCGATCGCCTGACCGACGCCCTGCGCCATGATCAGGTTGGAGGCGAAGATGCCCTTGAGGTTGGGGTTGGCGGTGATCAGGTCGGTGGCGATGTTGAGGCCGGTGGTGGCCTGGCCGTCGGCGTATTTGTCGGCGACCAGCTTGAGGCCGGGATATTTGGCGGCGAGCTGTTCCTTAAAACCCTGGGCGCGCTGTTCGAGCGAGCCGGCGCCCGGAAGCGCGGTGATCAGAGCGACGTCGCCCTCGACCTTGCCGCCATTGGCTTCGCCGATGGCTGCGGCAAGGCCGTCAGCGGCGACGCGGCCGCCCTGAATGTTGTCGGTGGTCAGGAACGAGGTGAAGGCCTTGGAGTCGGCGCCGGAGTCGATACCGATGATCTTGACCTTGGTGGCGGCCTCGTCGATCGGCTTGCCGAGCGCCTTGGCTTCGGTTGGCGCGATGACGACGGCGGCCGGGTTGCCGGCGACGGCATTTTCGAGGATCGAGATCTGGCCGTTGACGTCGGTCTCGGCCTGGGCGCCGAGCTCCGGCACGTTGACGCCCAGGTCCTTGCCGGCCTTGCGGGCGCCGGCCAGGACGATCTGCCAGTAGAAGGACGTGGTGTCCTTGACTATGATCGGAATGGTCACGTCGGCCGCGGATGCCGGGGCCGAATGCATCACGCCGGCAAGCATCGAGGCGGCTGTGAGTGCCACGAAGGCGCGGCGATTGAGAATGCTGGTCACGAATTTCATTAGGAGTCCTCCCTAAGTCGCCCGGTGAATGTTATGGAAGCTCCATTCGGATGGCGCGGCCTAAACGGAACTTTATCAATAAAAAACATTTACCGCTTTTTGATAGTGCATCAACTCAGTCGGCGCAAGCGCTGTTTGATGCCTGCTTCGAATGGCTGGGCGGGAGAGTTTTTTCTGTCGGAACTCCGCTGCCAATCTCCTCCAATATGTCGCATGGAATATTAATTCCATCACTCAGTCAATATGGAATGTTCATTCTTTTTTCGGGGATGTACGAACTGTGACACCTGGCGATCACGTCAGGTGTTCGCGACTGTCGCGAGCGGTCCGGCTTAGAGCGTCGCACCGAGGTGCCACGGCACGAACTCGTTGTCGCCGTAGCCGAATTCCTCGCTCTTGGTCTTGCGGCCCGAAGCTGTCTCGACGATCAGTTCGAAGATCTCGCGGCCCATGCCGGCAATGGTCTTTTCGCCCGAGGCGATGACGCCGCAATTCACGTCCATGTCCTCTTCCATGGTGTGGTACATGGTCGAGTTGCTGGCGACCTTGATCGACGGCGTCGGCCGGCAGCCGAAGCAGGAGCCGCGGCCGGTGGTGAAGACGATGACGTTCGCGCCACCCGCCACCTGGCCGGTGGCCGAGACCGGGTCGTAGCCGGGCGTGTCCATGAACACCAGCCCGTGCCCGGTGACCTTTTCGGCATAGCCGAAGACGCCGTTGAGCGGCGTCTGGCCGCCCTTGGCGACCGCGCCGAGCGACTTTTCCAGGATGGTGGTCAGGCCGCCGCGCTTGTTGCCGGGCGAGGGATTGTTGTCGATGGATGCGCCATGCTTGGCGACATGGTCTTCCCACCATTTCACGTAGCCGTCGAGCTTGGCGGCGATCTCGGGAGTTGCGGCGCGATAGGCAAGCAGGTGCTCGGCGCCGTAGATCTCCGTCGTTTCGGAGAGGATGCCGACGCCGCCGACGCCGGCCAAAATGTCGACGGCCGCACCCAGCGCCGGATTGGCAGTGATGCCGGACATGCCGTCGGAGCCGCCGCATTGCAGGCCGACGACGATCTCGCTGACCGGGATCGGCTCACGCTGAAGCTTGCCGACCTCTTCGGCGATCTCGGCCAGCACGACCAGCGCCTTCTCGACCGATTTGCGCGAGCCGCCGGCTTCCTGGATGTTGAAATGGCGTTTTCCCGCGGCGACACCCTTCTGGCCATAGAGGGTGAGCTGGTTGACCTCGCAGCCGAGCCCGACCATCAGCACGCCGCCGAAATTCGGATGACGTGCATAGCCGGCCAGTGTGCGGTGCAGCACCATCATGCCATCGCCGGTGGCGCTCATGCCGCAGCCCTGGCCGTGGACGATCGGGACGAAGCCGTCGATGCCGGGATATTGCGGCAGAAGCGTGCGGTTCGCGGCGTCGGCGATGGCATGGCAGACGGTGGCCGAGCAATTGACGCTGGCGAGAATGCCGATGAAGTTGCGCGTGCCGGCACGGCCGTCGGCACGGCGGTAGCCCATGAAGGTGCGGGCGCGGTCGGCCTCGGTCGCGTGCACTGCCTCGCTTGGCGGCACCACCGGCAAACGCCCGCTTTCGAAGACCAGATTGTGCGAATGGACATGGTCGCCGGGCGCGATGTCCTGCGTGGCGCGGCCGATTGCCTGGGCGTATTTGACCACGGCTTCGCCGGCGGCAATCGGCTTGATCGCCACCTTGTGGCCCGGCTCGATCAGCGCGGCGGCGACGGCGCCGCCCGGCAGTACGGTGCCGATCTCGATGCGGCCATTGGCGACCGCGACATTGTCGGCGGGAGACAGAAGAATGCTGTTTGCGGCGTTCACGGGAGCTTCCTGGGTATGTTCCTGGGTGCGCGAGCGGATTGACACGCGGCTCTTAACATATAATGTCTTTTATCGTGAAAAAACATTTTTGCGTCAATCGTTTTTTCGCCGGAGCGCGTCGCGTCTTTTGGATATGCGAAGCAGGCTCTACAACCAAAACCAGCGTTGCGCATGATGTTTTCCGAAGCGATTTCGATTTCATGCGCGAGAAACGATCAACGCCGGCCGTAAACGCCGGCGCGCCACGGGGCAGGGCATGTCGAAGAGCAACAACGTTTACAAGGACGCCTACAATCGCGGCCTGAGGCTGCTCGACGAAACCAGGAGCCTGCCTTCGGAGCCGGAACTGGGCACGCTGCTCGGCGTCAGCCGCACGACCGTCCGCACCATCCTTGCCCGCATGGAAGAGACCGGGCTGATAGATTGGAACAAGCGCAGCAAGACGGTTCTGCGCGAGACGCGGCCGGAGGATTTTTTTCCCGAGGAAGAGACCGACACGCTGGCCGAGATCATCGAACGCTCCTTCATGCGGCGGCTGCTTGCCGGTGGCGCCGAGGCCGGCATGCAGATCAACGAACTCGAACTGGCGCGCGAGATCGGCGTCGGCACCACCAGCGTGCGCGAATTCCTGATCCGCTTCTCGCGCTTCGGCCTGATCGAGAAGCGCCGCAACAGTCATTGGGTGCTGAAAGGCTTTACCCGCGCCTTCGCGCTGGAGCTGACCGAAATCCGCGAGATGTTCGAACTGCGCTCGGCCGCAGCCTTTGCCGCTCTGCCCGAGGACAGCCCGGTCTGGGCCGACCTCGACAGCCTGGAAGACGAGCATCGCCTGCTGGCGCGCGAGATCGCCGTGCGCTTCAACGCGTTCTCCGAGCTCGACGAGCGCTTTCACCGGCTGATCCACCGGGCGTCGCACAACCGCTTCATCGTCGATTTCTACGACGTCATCGCCATGATCTTCCACTACCACTACCAGTGGAACAAAGCGCAGGAGCGCGAGCGCAACGAAGTTGCGGTCCAGGAGCATCTCGCCTATATCGCCGCACTCAAATCGCGCGATCTCGTCAAGGTCGACGCCGCCTGCCGCAAGCACCTGAAATCGGCCCGCCACACGCTGCTGACGTCGATTCCCGAGGGCAGGCAGCCGCTGCGCGCGTGATTGTGTTGCGTTGCCGCAGCAACGTTTTGGCGATTTTCCGGCCGCCGGCTCCGTGCTAGAGAGCTGACGTTGCTGCGTGAAGAGGCTGGTTCTTGACCATACGCCGGAGACGATGGAGCATGCCGGTCGCGTTCGCCGCGGCCTGGCTTTTCGTGCTCCAGTCGATGTTCGGCGCGTTTGCTTCCGGCATCGAGCCGAACGCCTCGCAATTCGATGCTTTCGGCAACACGATCTGCACCCATGACGGTGCGGCGCAACTCCCGGCCGGGGATCCGCATCAGCAGCACATGCCGGCTTGCTGCATGCTTGGCTGCAACCTCGTTTCGGCGGTCTACGCGCCGCCCGATGCCACCGGGAGCCTGTCTCGCAGCCCTTCCGTCGAAACCATCGCCTTTCTCCTGCCGGCCTTCCGGCATCGCGATTTCGCCCGCGCCCGCACTCCGTCCAATCCGCGCGCACCACCGGCGACGGCCTGATCCGTTCTGGTTTGCGCCGCGCACACCCTTGGCCGGCGCGTTTATCGACATCGTTCGCGACCGGCATCGGCGCGATCTCTTAAAATCCACGGAGCAATCATGTCTCACTCTTTTCGCGCTGCCGCATCCAGCCGCAGGCGCTTCTCACTGGGTAGTTTCGAGCAGCGTCTCGGCGTCGCCCTTTGCGTTCTTGCCCTCCTGTTCGCCAACGCCCAGACGGTGTTGGCACATGAGTTCAAGCTTGGCGGTCTCGAGATCGGGCACCCCTGGTCGCGCGCCACGCCAGCCGGCGCCAAGGTAGCCGGCGGCTACTTCACCATCACCAACACCGGCAGTGCGCCGGATCGCCTGCTGTCGATCACCTCCGACATTTCGGTTAAGGCCGAACTGCACGAGATGGGCGTCAGCAATGGCGTCATGACCATGCGGCCGGTCACCGGCGGCCTCGAAATCCCGGCCGGCGGCAAGGTCGCGCTGGCGCCTAAGGGCTATCATCTGATGTTCATGGATTTGAAGCGGCGGCCCAAGGAGGGCGAAATGTTCTCCGCCACGCTGACCTTCGAGAAAGCCGGGCCCGTGCAGATTGAATTCGCCGTGCAAGGCATCGGCAGCGCGGCACCCCAGGACGACGACTGACTTGGCCGCTTCGAGAGGTACCATCATGAAGAAATCTCTTTTGCCCGGCTGCGTGCTTCTCGTCCTCGGGACCAGCGCGGCCTTCGCCCACATAACGCTCGAAACGCCGGAGGCGGCGGTCGGCTCGACCTACAAGGCGGTTCTTCGGGTGCCGCATGGCTGCGAGGGCAAGGCAACGACCGCCTTGCGCGTGCAGATCCCGGAAGGGCTGCTCTCGGTCAAACCGATGCCGAAGCCGGGTTGGACACTGCAGGTCAAGAACGGCAAATACGAGAAATCCTACCAGCTCTACGGCCAGGCAGTGACCAGCGGCGTCAAGGAGATCGACTGGAGCGCCGGCAGCCTGCCAGACGAATTCTACGACGAATTCGTCTTTCGCGCGACACTGGCGTCCGACCTGCCGGCAGGCCAGATGCTGCATTTTCCGGTGGTGCAGGAATGTGACGGCGTTGCCGATCGCTGGATCGAGATTCCGGCGGTCGGGCAGGCTGAGGACGCGCTGGAATTTCCGGCGCCCAGCCTCAAGCTGCTGCCGAAGTAGTGAGCTCCAGCGGCGCGCTTTGGCGGATGAGCGCGCCGCTGCTCTTGGCGGTGAGATGAGCGCGGCATCCTTCCTGCGGCAAGCTTGCATGGCCGGCAACTATTCTGGCCGGCTTGTGGCTGGCCTGCTTGCCGCCATCGTGCTGCTCGCCGCAATTGCCATGCCTGCTCCGGCCTTCGCCCATGCGGCGCTGATCAAGGCCGAGCCGGCTGACGGTGCGGTGCTGGCGCAGAGCCCGTCGCAGATGTCGCTGACCTTCAGCGAGCCGGTTTCGCCGCTGGTGCTGACGCTGGTGCGGCCCGACGGCACGTCGATCCCGCTGAGCTCCTTCCGGCTCAGCGGCCAGACCGTCGAGATCGACAATCCGCAGGCGCTGACATCCGGCACGCATGTGCTGAGCTGGCGGGTAATCTCCGCCGACGGCCATCCGGTCGGCGGCTCGGTGCTGTTCTCGGTCGGCGCACCGAGTGCTGCGCCGGCCGCCTCCGAAGCCGTCGACCGGGGGCTTCGAACGGCGATCTGGATCGGCAAGGTTTTTCTATATATCGGCCTGTTTTTCGGCGTCGGCGGTGCCTTTGCGCTGGCCTGGCTGGCGCAAGGCGGTCGATCCGGCCAGCGCCTGATCGTCGCGGCAATCCTGTGCGGGCTGGCCGCCGCACCCCTGTCGCTCGGCATGCAGGGGCTGGATGCGCTTGGCGCGCCGCTTGCCCGGCTGGCGCAGCCGGTCATCTGGCAGACAGGGCTCGGCACCAGCTTCGGCTGGACGGTGCTGATCGCGCTGATGGCGCTCGGCCTCAGCCTATTATCGCTGGTCGTGCCGCCCGCCGACGCAAAGCCGCTCGCCTTGGCCGGACTGGTTGGCGTCGGCGCAGCACTTGCCGCCAGCGGGCATGCCAGCGCCGCCGAGCCGCAATGGCTGACCCGGCCGATGGTGTTTCTGCACGCCACTGGTATCGCCGTCTGGGCCGGCGCGCTGGCGCCGCTCGGTCTTGCCTTGAAATGGCAGCCGGCCAAAGCCGGGCCATTGCTGCGTCGGTTTTCGCGAGCGATCCTGTTCGTCGTAGCCGTGCTTGCGGCAGCCGGCATCGTGCTCGCCGTCATCCAGGTGCAAACGCCGTCGGCGCTGGTCCATACCGCTTATGGCCGGCTGCTGCTGCTCAAGCTGGTGCTGCTTGTCTTTCTGTTCACGCTCGCTGCCGTCAACCGCTTCAAGCTTACGGTCCCCGCCGAGGCGGGAAAGACGGAAGTCCAGAGGCGACTGGCCCGCTCGATCGGCATCGAGGTGCTGATCGTGGTCGCGATCTTCGGCGTTGCCGCCGGCTGGCGCTTCACGCCGCCGCCGCGCGCGCTGGCGATCGCCGCGGCACAGCCCGCGTCGGTGCATATCCACACGCAGCAAGCGATGGCCGACCTCAGCATTGCGCCCGGCCACGCCGGGCCTGTTGCCGCTTCGATTTTCATCATGACCGGCGATTTTGGCCCGCTCGACGCCAAGCAGGTGACCCTGGTGCTGTCAAAGCCCGATTCCGGCATCGAACCCATCAAGCGGCCGGCAACAAGGCTTGGCGACGGTACCTGGCGCGTCGACGATCTCGTCATTCCGGTCGCCGGCCGGTGGACGGCGCGGCTCGATATCCTGGTTTCCGATTTCGAGATGGTGAAGATCGAAGCGCCGATCGATATCCGGCCATAAAGACGGCGCTGGTCTGCGCAACACAATTCGGCGAGACGGTTGACGCCGCCGTGAAGGCCCGTCAATCATCGTCATCAAGAATGGGCATCCAACCCAATCGCGGGCTCAAACCAACAAGATCCGAAAGCAGGGAAGAAACGATGGAAAAAGCCGAAATCGGCCTGATCGGCCTTGGCACGATGGGCTCCAACCTGGCGCTCAATATCGCCGAGAAGGGGCACCGCATCGCCGTCTTCAACCGCACCGCGGCGCGCACCGATGCCTTTGTCGAAAATGCCGGCGCGCTTCGGGATAGGGTGGTGCCCTGCTATAGCCTCGAGGAACTGGCCGCCGCGATCCGGCCGCCGCGGCCGATCATCATCATGGTGCTGGCCGGCAAGCCGGTCGACGAGCAGATCACGGCATTGCGCGGCGTGCTGTCGGCCAACGACATCGTCATCGACGCCGGTAATGCCAATTTCCGCGATACGATGCGGCGATTCTCGGAGCTTACCGATTCGGGCCTGACCTTCATCGGCATGGGCGTGTCCGGCGGCGAGGAGGGCGCACGCCACGGTCCCTCGATCATGGTCGGCGGCACCGAAGAGTCCTGGAGGCGCGTCGAAAGAGTGCTGACCGCAATCTCGGCCAAGTTCAAGGGCGAGCCTTGCGCGGCGTGGCTTGGCACCGACGGCGCCGGCCATTTCGTCAAGACCATCCACAACGGCATCGAATATGCCGATATGCAGATGATCGCCGAGATCTACGGCATCTTGCGTGACGGGCTAGGCATGGGGCCGAAAGAGATCGCTGAGGTGTTTTCCCAGTGGAACACGGGCCGGCTCAACTCGTACCTGATCGAGATCACCGCCAAGGTGCTGGCCGCCGAAGACCCCAAGACCGGCAAATCGGTGGTCGACATCATTCTCGACCGCGCCGGCCAGAAAGGCACCGGCAAATGGTCGGTGATCGAGGCGCAGCAGCTCGGCATCCCGGCCACCGCAATCGAAGCGGCGGTGGCGGCCCGCGTGCTGTCGTCGATCAAGGACGAGCGGCTTGCCGCCGAAAAGGTTTATGGCGGCGGCGTGAGCAAGATTTCTGGGGACAGGGACGCGCTGCTCGGCGATCTCGAGCTGGCGCTGTTTGCCGGCAAGATCGCCGCCTACGCGCAAGGCTTCGCGGTGATGAGCGGCGCGTCGAAGGAATTCAACTGGAACCTGCCGATGCCGGTCATCGCCAAGATCTGGCGGGCCGGCTGCATCATCCGCTCGCAATTGCTGGATACAATGGCGGAGGCCTTCGGCGCCGGCGGCGCAGCCACCAACCTGTTGATGGCGCCGGCTTTCGTTTCATTGATGCAGGAGGCACATCCGTCGCTTCGCCGTGTCGTGGCAAGGGCAGCCGAAGCCGGCTCGCCGGTGCCGGCCCTGTCATCGGCACTTGCCTATTTCGACAGTTACCGGCAGGGCCGCGGCACTTCGAACCTGATCCAGGCGCAGCGCGATTTCTTCGGCGCGCACGGCTTCGAGCGCATCGATGGGCAGGGCGCGTTTCATGGCCCGTGGGGGAGTGGAGCGGCGGGTTAGCGCCCTATTTCGGCCGCCCAAGCCGCCTCGGCGACTTCCCAATAGCTGCCGTTCTTTCGCCGGGGCAACGCCGCAACTGTCTGCTGCGCATCATAGCGCGTCCAAAAGCAAGGCACCCCGAGCCGATCCGACCAATGCTTGTGGCAGCTTCGGCGCGCGCCGCTATCCGACCACGAAAAAAGCGTGACCCGCGCAGGACGAAACGAAGCGGAGGCGAACGTTGGAGCTACCTCAATGCCCGATTGGAAGCGGTCAGTGGCGGTCGTTTGACCTGCGCGGGGCCGTCAATCGGCAGGCCCCGCAGGCTGCTGCCTCAGTGGCCGTTCGCCGCTATCGAAACCGCCTCCCAATCCTTCCAGGTCTGGAGGCGCTTGGCGTAGATATCCACGATGGTCTTGGTTGGGGTGAGCCCGAAAAAGATCCGGGTCGGGGGCTCGGCGGCATCGACGACCTGCAGGATCGCCGGACCCGTCGCCGTCGGTTCGCCAATGAACTCCGCGGGCAGGTTGGCCCAGATGTCTGCCTGGCCACGGCGCAGAGGGTCATACTGCGGCGCCGGGTTGGCGTGGACGGCCGAGCCCCTGCCCCAGTCGGTGGCATAGCCGCCCGGTTCCACCAAGGTCACTTTGATGCCGAACGGGGCAACCTCCTGCGCCAGCGACTCGGTGAGGCCTTCGACCGCCCACTTGGAGGCGTGATAGGCCCCCAGATTGGGGTAGGACATCAGGCCACCGATGCTGGACACCTGGATGATATGGCCATGCCCCTGCTTGCGCAGGATGGGCAAGACAGCCTGCGTGACGTTCAGCACACCGAAGAAATTCACTTCGAGCTGATCGCGCACCTGCTGCTCCGTGACTTCTTCGACCGCACCGAAAAGGCCGTAGCCCGCATTGTTGACGACAACGTCGAGACCACCAAATGTTTTGGCAGCCTGTCCGACAGCGGCAATTGCGGCGGCGCGATCGGTCACATCCAGCCGCAGGGGCAGGACCGCATCGCGGAATTGAGTGACGAGATCCTGCAAGGCCTCAGGCTGCCGGCTCGTCGCGGCAACCCTGTCGCCGCGCTTGAGTGCGGCTTCCGCCCACACTCGACCAAAGCCACGGTTGGCGCCTGTAATGAACCAGACTTTCGACATCGATCTACCTCATGGTTGCGTGCCATTGGGCACTTCTCTTGAGGTAGGCAGGCCCCCTGTCGAATTCATTTGCAGGTTGCGACAGAAAACTGGCGATGGGCGCCAATCTCTAGTTTAGGCGAGAGGCCTCGGTGTTCTGCTCGCGCCACCGTGCGGGGGTGACACCTTCCCATTCGCGGAAGGCGCGATAGAACGAGCTGGTATCCTGATACCCTAATAGATAGGCAATCTCATCAGCCGCGTTCGCGCCGCTGGCCAGCATTTCGCGACCGAGTTCCTGGCGGGAAGCCTCCAGTAGCAGCCTGAAACTTGTCCCAGATTCCGAAATACGGCGCTGCAGCGTGCGTTCGCTCATCCCCAGGACGTTGGCCACGTCCGATAGTTCGGGCTTGCCGCTGGCCAACCGCCGCTTCAGGACAATCTTCACTTGTTCTGGCAACGAGCTTTGCGCATCGATCTCGTCGAGCGAGGCCAACAGTGCCGGTGTAAGGATGGCGAGCAGCTCGGGGTTGTGCCCAGCGAACGGTCGATCCAGATCATCGGCACGCAGCACCAGCTGGTTCTTGGGCGCCCCGAAGGTTATTGGCGCTCCGAGGTACTCCTTGTGCGCTCGGGTCGTCGGGCCTTTTCGGGTCATGTCCACTCGCAGCGGGACGATGTGACGACCTGTTCCGCGTCGTCCCAGTTCAAGGATTGCTGCAAACGTCACATCGACCGCTACGTCAGGCTCCGTGCCAACGGCGTGGATCCAGTCGAAGCTGACAAAAGCCTCACCATCACGTTCTATCACGTGCAGCTCTTCCGGGGTGCAAAGCCGCTTGAACCTGGCAAGACGGTTGAGGCCGTCACGGAAATCCTTGGCGAAGAAGGCCGACATGGTCGCGAGGGGATGGACCGATGTATCTGCCGCGACTGTGATATGCAGCCCGATCGCAGGGTCGCCCGACAGCTCCTCCAGTGCTTGCCAGAGTTCGAAGTATTGGGCGGTATTGACCCAAGCGTCTTCGGAAATGTGGAGGGTCGCAGGCAACCGAGCTTGCCTCAACAATGCCGCTGGTGAGATGCCAGCCCGCTCTACAGCGCGCCAAAAGGCCTGTGGGACTTTGCATCTGTCGATTGGTAGCCGTGTCATGGCAGTCTTTCACTCACCCGTAATGGCGGCATATGAGCGCCGCTGTCCTATCGTCGTCTAGCCCGGCCCCAGTTCGATCACAGCGTACCCGAATCCGCCACCGATCCAGTCATCCATCTGCCCTACCGGGTCGTCCACTGTGTGACCGGCAGGGTGGACCGTAACGGTTGCATGCTCAACTGCGTGGCGCTAGCGCGTCGGGGGGCGTGAGTGCTGGTGAGGACACTGCGCAGCTTAGCGGCCTGCTGGTCGATGGCCTGCGGGCCGTTGCCGGTGAGCAGCCGCACGGACGGCTCGTAGGCCAGTAGCGGGGCGGCGATGTTGAGGGAGGTCGCGAGTGTGAAGCCAGCTTCCTTGATGGCCGCGTCGACGAAGTAGGAGGTTCGGGTCTTTTTGCCGGGGACGCGTGGGTAGAGGAACCGCAGCGCGAACAGCTCGCCGATCGTGGGGACGGTCGAGATGGTGGCGGCGAGGAACGGGTTGTCGCTGACGAGGTAGGGGTGGCCCTGAGCGTCGATGCGCTGCCGGGTGGAGGTCACCGCCACAGGCGCGTGGCAGATCAGCGAGATGATGACGCTGTTCTCCCGGGCTATGTGGAGGGTTTCGCCGAGCCACGGGTTGTCACGGAAGTCGACCATGGGGGCGTGACCGCCGGGGGTGTGGATGAAGTCAAAGTCGGCGAAAGTGAACGGGTCGGCCGAGTCGCGGTGACGCTGGACGAGTTCCTGTAGCGAGTGGAAGGTGCCCTCGGGCAGCTTTGCGAGGCGGCGAACCAGTTCGGGGCAGTACTCGGCGAGCTCCGGCTCGCTGTTAGGCAATAGTTCGGAGACCGGGATCCGGCCGATGTGCCGCTCCAGCAGCTGAACTTCCTGCTCGCGGCGGGCGACCAACGCGGGGTGGCGCTGCCGGAAGCTGTTGACGTCGAACGAGCGGCGGCGCTGCTGCATACGGAGGGGGATGGTCATGGCGCCGGTCTTCTCGATGGATTGCACGGACAGGGCCATGCCGTTGATGTCGAGTTGAGGGGCGTTGCCGTCGGGGGTAGCGAAGGTGAACTCGTAGTCGTTCTCGAACTCCTTGAGCACTTGAGCCATCTCGACCAGGAAGAACCCGGTCGAGATCGACTTGACGTCGGCCGGTTCGGCCAGCGGCAGCTGGCGGCCGGACGAGATGAGGATCAGTGCGCGGCGCTTGGTGGTGGGCATGACTTGTTCCTTTCAATGCTTTCGGCCGGGGTGAGGGTCAGGCCGTCCCTGCCATTCATCGGCGGATTTAGGCACGCCTCCTGTCGCATTCACTTACAGGATGCGACAGAAAACTTGCGATGGCCGCCAATCTCTCGGTGTTCTGCTCGCGCCACTGTGCGGGGGTGACGCCTGTCACCTGAGCACGCGTCAGTACGCGCGGCTGGTCGACGAGTGGGGGACCGCGATTGGGCTGACACCTGAGGACTACGGCACTCACTCGCTGCGCAGGACGAAAGCGTCGCTCATATACAAGGCGACCGGCAATCTACGAGCGATTCAGACTTTGCTCGGACATAGCAAGATCGAGAACACAGTTCGATGCCGGACGGGCGCAAAACTTTCCTGCGCCGGGCAACATATAGCTTTCCGGCCCCTGCCAGATTGCCGAGGTCGAGACTACGCGTGTTGTAACCGCATCATAACACGAAAAAGCATCTGCGGATCGCCCGTTTCGCGAACCGTCTCGAGCGCCGCGGGTTCCTGAAGGTCCGCTTCTTAAGATCCGATCCTCGAAGCTGCCGGTCAACTACCGGCCCCAAGGCTGCCAGTCAGCAGCGCACATTTTCCAGCCAAGTGGAATCACTTGGCGTCGCAGAAATGCGGCTAAGACAAATAGATGGAGCCCAGTTCAATTTGAACGTATCCCGCCCTAGTCGGGGCGGCGATAGGCCTGGACTTCGCCCGGTTCGCTCAGGCTTTGCAGGGTGCCGGGTGCGGCGCCGCCGATCCAGCCCAGAACCGAGCGGGCGAGCTCGGCGCCGGCCAGCCGGAAGTTCTCGTTGACGACCAGCAATTCGCTGCGAAACAGGTGCAGAAGCTCCGACGATTGTTTGGACACTACATCGACATCGCGGCCGAGCTTGAGGCCGGCGTCTTCGATGCCGGCGACGATGGCGAGCGTCGCGGCGGCGGCGCTGCTGATGAAACCGTCCGGCCTGACATCGCGGCGCATCAGCTGCGCCGTCCGCATTCTGATCTGCTCGATCGAATGGTCGATCGAAACGGTGTTGAACGGGATCTCGCTGGCGCCGACCTCGCTCAGCGCATCGGCAAAGCCGGCGAGCGTGTGGCCGTGATAGGTCAGCTCGACCGGCGGCGCCAGCAGTGCCAGCCGGCGGCGGCCGATGCCGGCCAGATGGCGCACTGCCTCGGCTGCGAAAGCGTAATTGTCGAAATCATGGTAGGGATGGATCAGCCCCATGTCGGTGCGGCCATGCGTAGCAAAGGGGATGCCGCGCTCCAGCATATAACGCGCCCGCGGGTCGTTCGGCTGCGTGCGCGAAATGATGACGCCGTCGGCTGAACCGGTTTCCACGAGGTAACGGATCGGGTCGAGCGGATCCTGCGAGCGTGAATAGGGCGTCACGATCAAGTGATAGGGCGTATCGGCAATGACTTCCGAAACACCGTAGATGATGTCCGAGACAAAGCTCATGATCTCGTGCTCGGTGTTGAGCACCAGGCTGATGACATTGGTCTTGCCGGTGCGCAGGCGGACGCCGGCACGGTTGGGCCGATAGCCGATTTGTTTGGCGACAAGCTGGACGCGACGCCTGGTCTCGGCGCCGATCTCGGGCGCGTCCTTCAGCGCGCGCGACACGGTGGTGACGCCCAGCCCGGTCATGAAGGCGAGCGTCTTCAGTGTCGGCCGGCCCTGCCCCGACGCTTCGTCGGCCTTCTCTTTTTGATGCCTGTTCATTCGTCCCGCCCCGTCAGGCGCATAGCAGTTGCCGGGCAGGCCGGCAATCGGCGGGCCGCGGGTACGCCGCGGGTCTTCACCGAATGAGACCGCTATATACTGAAACGTTACAGATTGTCACTGCCGTCGCGATATCACTGGTGACAGGCGCAAAACGAGCGGTACTCCGGTCGGCGCAAAAAAGAACGATTGAAACGGGCTTTTCCGGGTTTCTGGCGTCGCAGCATCAATTTTTTGCAGTGCAACCTCTCTTGTTGCGATGCGGTAGCTCGACGGGCCAGGTGATTTTATTCGCGCTTCGAAAAAATTTGGCGCCGGATTTGCCTGAGGGGTTGCGCGTCCGACGCAATTGCCGTATCCAAAATCTGTAACGTTTCAGATTCTGGGAGGAACGAAATGCGATACCAACTCATGACTGCTGCGCTGGCATTGACGACCGCGCTGCAATTCGCCGGCCCGGCGGCCGCGACGGATCTGGAAGTCACCCATTGGTGGACCTCCGGCGGCGAGGCGGCAGCGGTCGCCGAACTCGCCAAGGCTTTCGACGCAACCGGCAATCACTGGGTTGACGGCGCCATCGCCGGCTCCGGCGGCACAGCGCGGCCGATCATGATCAGCCGCATCACCGGCGGCGACCCGATGGGCGCGACCCAGTTCAATCACGGCCGGCAGGCGGAAGAATTGGTGCAGGCCGGGCTGATGCGCGACCTCACCGATCTCGCCACCAAGGAAAAGTGGACGGAAATCGTGCAGCCGAAGAGCCTGCTCGACGGCTGTACCCTCGATGGCAAAATCTATTGCGTGCCGGTCAATATCCACTCCTGGCAGTGGCTGTGGCTGTCGAACGCCGCCTTCGAAAAAGCCGGCGTGCCGGTGCCGAAGAACTGGAATGAATATGTCGCTGCGGCGCCCGCGCTTGAAAAAGCAGGCATCCAGCCGCTCGCGGTCGGCGGCCAGCCCTGGCAGGCCTCCGGCGCTTTCGACGTGCTGCTCGCGGCGGTCGGCGGCACCGATGCCTTCCTCAAGGTCTATAAGGACAAGGACGCGGAATTCGCCGCCGGGCCCGAAGTCGCCAAGGTCTTCAAGGCCGCGGACGACGCCCGCAAGATGGCGAAGAACACCAATGTGCAGGACTGGAACCAGGCCACCAACCTGGTCATCACCGGCAAGGCCGGCGGCCAGATCATGGGTGACTGGGCGCAGGGCGAGTTCCAGGTTGCCGGCCAGACCGCCGGCAAGGACTATACTTGCCTTCCGGGCCTCGGCCTCAACGAGATGATCGCCACCGGCGGCGACGCTTTTTACTTCCCGCTGCTGAAGGATCCCGAAAAATCGAAGGCGCAGGAAGTGCTGGCCCACACGCTGCTTGATCCCAAGACGCAGGTCGCCTTCAATCTCAAGAAGGGTTCGCTGCCGGTGCGCGGCGACGTCGACCTCAAGGCGGCGAACGACTGCATGAAGAAGGGCCTCGAAATCCTCGCCAAGGGCAATGTCATGCCTTGGACGGACCAGTTGCTTTCGCAGGATACGCAGAAGCAAAAGGAGGATCTGTTCTCCGAGTTCTTCGCCAAGCAGGACATGACCGTGGAAGATGCGCAGAAGCGCTTCGCCGCCATCGTCGGTTCGGCCGATTGAGCGATCGATCAAGCGCCTCACTCCCGCCCCTGCGAGCGCAGGGTCGGGAGCTCGGGTCAAGACCTCTTGACCCTCCCGCCCTTACCCGATCCAGCGCGGCTGTGCAGATGAGCAAGAGCGAACGCCCCAGCCAACTCTTTCGCAACCTCAATGCGAAAATCGCCTCGATCCCAATGATCTTCACCGCGCTGGTGATCTTTGTTGGCGGCACCGTCTGGACGGTGTTCTATTCCTTCACCAATTCCAAGTTGCTGCCGCGGCTGCACTTCGTCGGTCTCGACCAGTATTACCGGCTGTGGGCGACGCCGCGCTGGCTGATCTCGATCGAGAACCTGCTGATCTACGGCGTGCTGTCGCTGGTGTTCTCGCTGGTAATCGGTTTCCTGCTTGCTGCCCTGCTCGACCAGAAGATCCGGTTCGAGGACACATTCCGGACCATTTTCCTCTATCCCTTCGCCCTGTCCTTCATCGTCACCGGTCTCGTCTGGCAATGGCTGCTCAACCCCGAGTTCGGTGTCCAGGCAGTGGTGCGCAGCCTCGGCTGGACGAGCTTCAGCTTCAATCCGCTCTATGATTCCAGCATCGTCATCTACGGCATATTGATCGCCGCTCTCTGGCAAGGCACCGGGCTGATAATGTGCCTGATGCTGGCCGGCCTGCGCGGCATCGACGAGGATATCTGGAAGGCCGCGCGGGTCGACGGGATACCGACCTGGAAGACCTATCTGTTCATCATCATACCGATGATGCGGCCGGTCTTCATCACCACGCTGGTCATCGTCGCCTCCAACATTGTTCGCGTCTACGACCTTGTCGTCGCCCAGACCAGCGGCGGGCCCGGTATCGCCTCCGAAGTCCCGGCCAAATATGTCTATGATTACATGTTCTTCGCCCAGAACCTCGGCCAAGGGTTCGCCGCTTCGACGATGATGCTGCTGTCGGTGATCATCGTCATCGTGCCGTGGGCCTATCTCGAGTTCGGAGGCAAGAAGCGTGTCTGACCATGCCGTCTCATTGCCTGCCATTGGCGGCGCCGGCGGGCTCGAAGCCTACGGGCCGAGCGGACCGAAGCCGCGCCACACGTTCTCGCGCCGCAACATCTTCCTCTACGGCACGCTGATCGTGGTGGCGCTCTACTATCTTTTGCCGCTCTACGTGATGGTGGTGACATCGCTCAAAGGCATGCCCGAGATACGTCTCGGCAACATCTTCTCGCCGCCGATGGAGATCACCTTCGAGCCCTGGGTCAAGGCCTGGTCGAGCGCCTGCACCGGGCTCAACTGCGACGGGCTGTCGCGTGGTTTCTGGAATTCGGTGCGCATCACCATCCCGTCGGTGATCCTGTCGATCGCGCTCGCCTCGGTGAACGGCTATGCGCTGGCCAATTGGCGCTTCAAAGGGGCCGACACTTTCTTCATCATCCTGATCGTCGGCGCCTTCATCCCCTATCAGGTGATGATCTACCCGATCGTCATCATCCTGCGCGAGGTTGGCCTCTACGGCAGCCTCAGCGGCCTGGTGATCGTCCATTCCATCTTCGGCATGCCGATCCTCACACTTTTGTTCCGCAACTATTTTACCTCCATGCCGGAGGAGCTGTTCCGGGCAGCGCGTGTCGACGGCGCCGGCTTCTGGGGCATCTATTTCCGCATCATGCTGCCGATGTCGCTGCCGATCTTCGTCGTCGCCATCATCCTGCAGGTGACCGGCATCTGGAACGACTTCCTGTTCGGCGTCGTCTACACCCGCCCCGACACCTATCCGATGACGGTGCAGCTCAACAACATCGTCAACTCGGTGCAAGGCGTGAAGGAATACAACGTCAACATGGCAGCCACCATCCTGACCGGCCTGGTGCCGCTGATCGTCTATTTCCTGTCCGGAAAATTGTTTGTGCGCGGCATCGCCGCCGGCGCGGTGAAAGGATGATGGCGATGAACGCAAACGGCAGTGTTGAGGTAAACGGCAGCAGCGGGGCAAACGGCACCAGCGTCTCGATCCAGAACCTGTCGCTGAATTTCGGCGCGATATCGGTGCTGCAGACGCTCAACCTCGATGTCGCAGAAGGCGAGTTCATCGTGCTGCTCGGCCCGTCCGGCTGCGGCAAGTCGACCCTGCTCAACTGCATTGCCGGGCTGCTGGACGTTTCCGAAGGCCGCATCTTCATCAAGGGCAAGAACGTCACCTGGGAAGAGCCCAAGGATCGCGGCATCGGCATGGTGTTCCAGTCCTACGCGCTCTATCCGCAGATGACGGTGGAGAAGAACCTGTCGTTTGGGCTGCGCGTTGCCGGCCTCGCCAAGGACGAGATCGCCAAGCGCATCGCCCGGGCCGCCGAGATCCTGCAGATCGAGCCGCTTTTGCATCGCAAGCCGGCGGCTCTGTCCGGTGGCCAGCGCCAGCGCGTGGCGATCGGGCGCGCACTTGTGCGTGACGTCGATGTCTTTCTGTTCGACGAGCCGCTCTCCAACCTCGACGCCAAGCTGCGCGCGGAATTGCGCGTCGAGATAAAGCTGCTGCATCGCAAGCTCGAGAACACCATGATCTACGTCACCCACGACCAGATCGAGGCGATGACGCTGGCCGACCGCATCGCGGTGATGAAGGGCGGCGTCATCCAGCAGCTCGATGCACCGCAGACCATCTATAACCGGCCGGTCAACCGGTTTGTCGCCGGCTTCCTCGGCTCGCCGGCGATGAACTTCCTCGACGGCAGGCTGGAGCAGGCGGACGGCGACTGGCACTTCGTCGCCGAGGATGTACGGATTCCGCTTGCCACCTATGCTTTCGAGAAGGACCCGGTGCCGGGGCCGGCCGTGTTCGGCATCCGCCCCGAGCACGTCGCGTTCAACAGCGGCACGGGATGGCCATTCGCAGCCACGGCAAGTGTCGAGGTCGTCGAGCCCATGGGTTCCGACACGCTGGTCTGGCTGAAGCTCGGCGGCCAGAATTTCACGGTACGGGTGACAGCCGAGCGCACGCCAAACAACGCCGAGGCGGTCGGCATCGGTTTTGATCCGATGCGCGCCTCGCTGTTCGACGCCGCCACAGGTAACCGCCTCTAGAGCAGATCTAGCCACCCAAGACTCTTCCATTCCCCCCAAGACTCATCCCCCCAAGACTAACCATCCACAAGAAAACGGACAGACACGATGAACTGGTCATTCCAACTTTACAGTGCCCGCAATTTCCAGCCCTGGGAGGGCGTGCTCAAGATGCTGGGCGAGCTTGGCTACAGCCAAGTCGAAGGGTTCGGTGGTGTCTATGACGATCCCAAGGCATTCCGTGCCGAACTCGACAAGAACGGCCTTGCCATGCCGACCGGGCACTTCTCGATCGACGCGCTTGAGAAGGATTTCGACGGCGTGCGCAGGACGGCCGACGCGCTCGGCATCACGCTGCTCATCTGCCCGTTCCTGAACGCCGAGTTCAGGCCGGCTGACACAGCCGGCTGGCGCGGCTTCGGCGAACGCCTGGCCAAGGTCGGCGAGACGGCCAAGAAAGCCGGCTATGGCTTTGCCTGGCACAACCATGATTTCGAGTTCAAGGCGCTCGCCGACGGCTCGGTGCCGCAAGACCACATCCTTTCCTCCGCGCCCGACATCGGCTGGGAGATGGATGTCGCCTGGGTGGTGCGCGGCGGCGTCGATCCGCTGCCCTGGATCGAGAAGCACGGCAAGCGCATCGTCGCCGTCCACGTCAAGGACATGGCCAAGGCGGGCGAGGGCCTCGACGAGGACGGCTGGTCCGACGTCGGCCACGGCACCATCGACTGGCCCGGCCTGATCAAGGCGCTGCGCGCCAAAAGCGCTGCAAAATACTACGTCATGGAACAGGACAACCCCAACGACATCGAGCGCTTCGCCCGCCGCTCGATCGCAGCCGCCAAGACCTATTAGGAGCACACCAGCATGGCAACAAAACTTGGCATCGGCGTCATCGGCTGCGGCAACATCTCGAAGGCGTATTTCTCGCTGGCGCCGCTGTTCCGCGGCATCGAGATGCGCGCCTGCGCCGACATCAACATGGAAGCGGCGAAAGCGCGGGCAAAAGAGTTCAAGCTGCGCGCCGAGACCGTCGAGGGGCTACTCAAGGCCGACGATATCGACATCATCGTCAACCTGACCATTCCGGCGGTGCATTACGAGGTGTCGAAGCAGATTCTCGACGCCGGCAAGCATGTTTATTCGGAGAAGCCCTTCGTGCTCTCGGTCAAGGAAGGGCTCGACCTGAAGAAACGGGCCGAAAGCAAGGGGCTGCGCATCGGTTCGGCGCCCGACACCTTCCTCGGCGGCGCGCACCAGCTTGTCCGCGACCTGATCGACACCGGCAGGCTCGGCAGGATCACCAGCGGCACCTGTCATGTGATGAGCCATGGGATGGAACATTGGCACCCCAATCCGGACTTCTTCTTCCAGCCGGGCGCCGGGCCGGTGCTCGATATCGGACCGTATTACATCACCAACCTGATCCAGCTGATCGGGCCGGTGAAGCAGGTCGCGGCTTTTGCTTCGATCCCGATGACGGAACGCATCATCAGCTCGAAGCCGCGCGCCGGCGAAAAGATCCCGGTCTCCACGCCGACGACGATCCATGGCGTGCTGGAATTCGAGAACGGCGCCGTGGTGACGCTCAACACCAGCTGGGATGTCTGGAGCCATGGCCACGCGCCGATGGAGCTCTATGGCGAGGCAGGCACGGTGTTCGTGCCGGATCCGAATTTCTTCGGCGGCGAGGTGCGCTACACCGAGGCCGCCAAGCCGGTGAAGAAGCTGCCGAAATGGCGGCATCCGTTCGGCGTGCCCAACGAGATGCATTCGCATGGCATGATGGCCAACTACCGCACCGCCGGCCTTGCCGACATGGCGATCGCGATTACCGAAGGCCGGCCGCACCGCTGCTCGATGGAACTGGCGCTGCATGCCGTCGATGTCATGACCGGCCTGTTGCGTTCTGGCGAGACCGGAAAGTTCGTCGCCATGCAGACCAGCTGCGAGCGGCCCGCGGCACTCGGCGTCAAGGCAGCGAAGGAGCTGCTGGCGAAGAAGAAAACGAAGTAGGCGGCGCATCTCCCAAGCACCGTAAAAGCCTCTCCCCGTTTGCGCGGGGAGAGGCTAAAGGTGCGGAAGGCTCGGCTGCCGTGCGTCGCGGCGACAGCCGTCGGGCTCGTTTCGATATGAGGATTTCCCATGCCCTATGTTCCCGCCGAGAACCGCTACGAAAAGATGGTCTACAATCGCTGCGGGCGGTCCGGCCTGAAGCTGCCGGCGATCTCGCTCGGGCTGTGGCACAATTTCGGCGACGACACGCCGCATAGAACCAAGCAGGCGATCACGCGCAAGGCCTTCGATCTCGGCATCACGCATTTCGACCTCGCCAACAATTACGGCCCGCCGCCCGGCTCGGCGGAGCGGGCCTTTGGCGAGATCCTGCGGACGGACTTTGCCGGTTATCGCGACGAGCTGATCATCTCGACCAAAGCCGGCTACGAAATGTGGGCAGGACCTTACGGCGAATGGGGCGGCCGCAAATATGTGCTGGCCAGCCTCGACCAGAGCCTGAAGCGGATGGGGCTCGACTATGTCGATATCTTCTATTCCCATCGCTTCGACCCCGACACCCCTCTGGAAGAGACGATGGGCGCGCTCGATCACGCGGTGCGCTCGGGCAAGGCGCTCTATGCCGGCATTTCCTCCTATAATTCACAGCGCACCCGCGAAGCCGCCGACATTTTGAAGCAGCTCGGCACGCCTTGCGTGATCCATCAGCCGAGCTATTCGATGCTTAACCGCTGGGTCGAGGACGACGGCCTGCTCGATACGCTCGAGGGGCTTGGCGTCGGTTCCATCGTGTTCTCGCCGCTGGCACAAGGCATGCTGACCGACAAATATCTCGGCGGCATCCCCGATGGCAGCCGCGCCAGCCAGGGCAAGTCGCTGCGCCCGGCATTCATCAACGACAAATCGATCGCCAATATCGAGGCGCTGAACGTCATCGCCCGTCGCCGCGGCCAGACGCTGGCGCAGATGGCGCTGGCCTGGGTGTTGCGCCGGGGCAGGGTGACGTCGGCGCTGATCGGCGCCAGCCGGCCGGAACAGGTCGTGGATTGCGTCGGCGCGCTTGAGACGCTCGACTTCAGCGATGCCGAGCTCGCCGAGATCGACACCTTTGCCCGCGAGTCGGACATCAATCTCTGGGCGGCGTCGGCCGAGCGCAAGGGGCCGCCACGGAAGTAGGCGACTCCGGCATCCGGTCGCCGAATGGCGATTGCTTCCGGCACGCTGAGCATGGAATGGCCGGGAATGAAGGCCGAATGCGTATCGCAAGAAGGTCGTTTCGACCGATTCGGGGTTAGGCGGTGAATCAGGAAATCCGGCTTTTTGGCGCTATCGCGGTCCGCCCCGCCGTCCTTGCTCTCATATCCCAGTTCGAAACGGCCACGGGGTTCACAGTTGCGGTCAGGTGGGAGCTCAATCCAGCAGTAAAGAAGCAGATTGAAGCTGGGGAAGTTTTTGACATCGTCATCACCAATCCGAACCTGGTTCAGGATCTGACCGCCTTGGGAAAGGTCAAGGCGGGAAGCCAGGTAGCGTTCGGCCGGATAGCAATGGGAGTGGCGGCCAAGTCAGGCAGTCGACCGCTCGACATTGGGTCCGTGCAAGCATTCGAACACGCGTTGAAGAGCGCCAGATCGATCGCCTACGCCAGTGAAGGAACCAGCGGTGGCTACTTCTCCGGTTTGCTGGAACGCTTGGGGATAGCGGACGAGGTGAAGCCCAAGCTGGTGGCCATACCAGGAGGGCAGACAGCGCCGGCCGTGGGCCGTGGGGAAGCCGAGTTGGGGGTCGTTCCCGTGACTTCGATTCTCGCGGCCGCTCCCGAGGTCATGCTTGTCGGTCAGTTTCCGGCAGAACTCCAAAGTTACGTCGACTTCGCCATTGGCATCAGTGCCGGTTCAACGAACGCAGAAGCTGCCGAGCAGCTGTCGGAATTTCTGATGTCGGCAGCCGTTGATGACATCCTGGCGGCAAAGGGTGTCGAGCGCCGCTAGAGCGTGCGATGAATCACGCCACAGGCACGCTGGAGATTCCCTGCTCAAACAGGTTTAACTTTCGGCTGCCTTGAGGTTCCGCGCGGCTTCTTCGAGTGCGGCTCTGTCGTTGCCGAGCCTGTCGATCAGCTCTTGCGCCTGATCACCGGTTATCCCGGTGCGCATCGCCAGTGCCTCGACCGTCAGAACGTCGGAACTGGCGATCACTCCAGCCGGACCGCGATCCGCGTCGTCGAGGTCAAGCTCTCGCTTCGCCTGCTGCCAATGACGCTCATGTTCGCCGTGCGGGCGGCCCTCGCGCACCCAGATTTCATAGGCTCGCTGCCGAATTTTTTCATGCCGATCGTCATCCATGGCGGTTCCTCCCTTGTGGCGTTTCACCAACGCGGGGAGCGCCGGAACGATCCGATTTTGATGCCGAATTCGCACACATGCCGAACAAATCCCGGGTTCTCACCGAACAAACACCGGACAGAATCGTTTTGCCGAGGAACCTGCACAGTGGGCCGACCGTTGAGCCGAGCCTTCCGCAAAGGAGATTACCATGGCCGACGAACCAAACGAATCCGCAGCACCCAAGATGACTCAACGTGAAGCTCAGGAAGCCCTGGAGAAGCAGGTCGCGCAGCTGAGGCGTGAGATCAACAAGATCAATCGGACCTTGGCCGAACGCGCGGAAGAGGCGATCGAAGAGGCCGGCGACTGGTATGACAGCGCTGCTGACCGCGCGTCCCGGACGGCGCAAGCCCTGCGCAACAGGGCGCAGACGGTTTCCGGGGTCGTCCAGGAGAATCCCGGCACAGTATCGTCCGCATTCATACTCGGAGCGGCCGTAGGGGCGCTACTGGGCCTCGCCTTGGCCGCCACAGACCAGCGCCGCGATCGCTGGTTCTAGTTCCGACCAAAAGTTTCCGGGCAGAAGCGGCGGGATTGCTCGCGCCGTTCGTTCGTTCAGCGGGTGACGCCGGTCAGGGCGTGGCCGGCTTCTGCGCCGTGCCGAGGGCTTTGGGCGCTGCGGGTATGGGCGCTGCCGTCTTCATCTTCTCCTCGATCCAGCCGGTGTAATTGGCCAGCCGCGTGTAGATGCCGTAGGCGTTCTTGTGGCCACAGGCGGCGCCGCCGTCGGCCGGACCTTCGCCCCAGCTGACGACGCCGACCTGCACCGGACCGTCGGCACCGATTATGAACAGCGGTCCGCCGCTGTCGCCATTGCAGGCGTCGCGCTCGCCGCTGGCGGTGCCGGCGCAGATCATGTTGCCGGTAAGCGGATCGGCCATATCAGCAGCAATTGCATTGGCGGCTGCCTCGATGCCCCTTTCCGAGTAACGCATGCGGCGAGCGAGCTCGCCGAGCGCAGCCTTCAAATCATGCGCATAAATCGCCTTGATGCCGCTGTTGCAGGTTGCGTTCGGCTGGAGGTCCAGGTCGGCGACCATCAGCGCGGTGGGAAATGTTCCGTCCTGCATCTTGCCCCAGCCGGTGACCGTCGTCTTGCCAGCGTCGGGGGTCGGCTCACGGGCAATTTTGATGGTCGGGGCATCGGCCGGCTCGGCCAGCCGGATCAGGCCGAGATCGTTGTCCAGCGTCTGCTCGCTGTAGCCCTCGTTGACGATGATCTCCACCGCCTTGTAGCGCTTGCCCTCGCTGAGATCGGTGGCGCCGGTGAGCACGGTGACCACATCAGGCGAAATCGGCTCGCCGTCGTCATTGAGGCAGTGCGCCGCCGTCAGCACCCATTGCGGCGCGATCAGGCTGCCGCCGCAGAATTGCGCATTCGCCTGCGAGACCGGGCTTTTGTCCAGCTTGCCGGTGGTCAGCAATGCCACCTGGAACGGGTAGGCGCCCGTCTCGGCCTGCTTGCCGCCGTAGACGCGATCGGCGCCGTCGGGGTTCTCCGCCCTGGCCTTTGCCTTGGCCTCGGCCACGCGTTTCATCGGCGAGATCGCCGCCTCCGGCCGGGCGGCCGCGTCCGTGGCATGAACGGAATCAACGACCGGCAAGGCCGCCGCGATGCCAAGCAGCGCGGCGGCGGCAATCGGTCTGAACCTATGGATGATCTTCACCTCGAACCCCCTGAGACAATATTCCGACAGGTCAGCCACGGACGCATGATCCACTGAAATGGAACCGGCCGGTGAGATCATGCTCCAAGGCGAAGCGCGATCCGTCACAAAACCGAGCACCACTTTTGCTAATTGTGCTGTCGAGCCTAGCCCACCCAAATCTTATAGCCCCCCACGGGCTATGTGGAAGCAATTTGTCGTTGCCAATGTTGGATTATTTTAGGCAGTATACCGTTGCGGGCATTTTTGGCGGGGGCCTAAACTGGCTGCACTGAATAATGGCCCGGTAAAGGCGCCGGCAACCAATTTCATTTTTCGTCACCACCACGATCTCGACAATATTTCTGTATCTTGATCCAGTCCTTGCTGACTTTTGGGAGAGTCTCACCATGACAAAACTGACACATAGCATTATTGCGTCCGCGTTGCTTTCCACCGCAATGTGGGCGGTTCCTGCCTTGGCTGCCGATCCAGGTTCCGCCAATGCCGGGAACGGCGAAAGCATGCGGGACGTGACATCGGGCGATTACAAGCCCGGCCGGGCGAAACCGATCGCCCCGCCGAAACTGACCGACGACGAGGCCAACCGCGCCGCGCCGCTCGCCGACGAAGCAACGGCGGTCAAATCCTATGGCATCGTCGGCCGGTCCGCCGATGGCAAGGACATCAAGATCGACCCGAACGAGACGCTGAAGGACCTTGTCATCAAGGAAATGAACGCGCCCGCCGACGGGCAGAAGTCCGACAATTCCGGACTGAGCGGAGGCGAAGAGGCCGGCCGCCAGGTGTTCGGGACGGACGACCGCGAGCAGATCAAGAATACCAAAACCTACCCGTTCACCGCGATCGGCTATCTCGAAGGCAAATCGAAGAGCGGCAGCTATGGCAGCTGCTCGGCGACACTGATCGGCCCGCGCACGGTGCTCACCGCGGCGCACTGCCTCTACAGCCACGAGGACAAGGCCTGGCTCGACGATATCCTGTTCGTGCCGGCCCTCAATGGCAAGACCGCCGACGACGCTCCGTTCGGCGCCTTCACCTATGAAAGCGCCTATATCGTCCAGGGCTTCATCGACAATTACCAGGGCTTTTACGGCTCGGTCGTGCCGTGGGATCTCGGCATCGTCACCCTCAAACAGGATGTCGGCACCAATCTCGGCTGGCTGGGCTATGCCAACTATGTGGATCTCGGCGATTTCACCGCCAACATCATCGGCTATCCCGGCGACAAGCCGATGGGCACGATGTGGAAGGCGACCTGCGAAGTGCACGCCGAAAACATCGCCACCGAGTATTTCCAGTACGACTGCGACACTTATCCGGGATCGAGCGGCAGCTCGGTCTATGCCTATGACAATGGCTCCAAGCAGCGCGTTATCACCGGCGTGAACGTGGCCGAGAGCCCGGATGCCAATACCGCCGTGCGTCTGAACGCCATCAACGTCCAGTGGATCAACAGCCTGTACAAATAGGCCTGCAGAGCTCCCACCGCGATCATCGGGGCGGGTTATCTATTTTAGCGGCATTTCTGCGAAGCCAAATGTGATCACACTTGGCTGCAAAATGCTCCAATCAAAGCCGGCGGCGGAGCATTTCCGTCGCCGGCTTTCGCATTTTCGGGGATTATCTGGATTGGGCCGGGGGTGGCGCCTGGCGGACATAGTTCTCGATTGGCAGGGCGAAGGTCGGCGAACCGGCCTTGCGCTCCTTGTCGATATAGCCGGCAAAATAGCTCCAGAACGAGGCGGCATAGTCGCGGAAATAGGAGTCGGCGACCTGACGCGAGCAAAGCCTGCCTTCGACGCAGAAGGAAAGACGGTTGAGGAAATAGACGATGCGGTCGAAATTGTCGCTGAACTCGGCAAGCGGCATGTCGCCGCCGGTTGCGCTCATCGCCTCGATGCCGATGCGTTGCCGATAGACCTGTTCCTCGGTCGGCGTGGGATTGGCGCTGAGCAGATTGCCGTATTTGGCATTGAGCGTCGCCAGGCGTTGCTTGAGGGCCCGTTGCGCCTGCTGGTAATCCTTGCTTTCCCAGAGCTCGACCAGCGACATCGTCTGTTCGACACGCTTCTGCTCCTGGTTTGCCAGGAACTGGTAGACCGAAAAGATCAAGGTGAAGATGATCGCCAGCCGTACCAGCAATCCGGACCAGGCATAGACGAGCATGCGCCAGTCGCCATCGGTGAACGGGTTCGCCTCCTTCTTGACCTCGTGATTGCTCACCCAAGGCAGGCCTTCGACGGTTTCCGGCAGCGACGCCGGCTTCTTTTGCGGTACCGGCGCCGCCCCTGCCTGCTGCGTTGCGTTGCCCCCCGCTTTCGTCATCCGCAGCTGTCCAGCTCGATGATGGCTGACGGGTCGAGCACGATGCCCGGCGTCTCCAGCTTCTTCTTCAGGCAATCCAGCTGCGCCCGCGAAACAAGGAACTGCACGTCAGGCTCCACCTGCGCCTTGCCCGGCGACGGCAGCGGCTCGACCACGCCGCGCGTGGCGCAGCTGCTGAGATCGACGACGACGGCAGTGTTGCCGGTTTTGGCGATCTGGTCGTACTGGTCGAGAAAGCAACTCGCCAGCTCGGAGTTGATGACGACCTCCTTGGCGCAGAGGCCGCAAGCCTCGTCCGCCGAGGCATTGGCGGCCAACAACAGCCCGGCGACAAGGCCGGCGGTTGTTGCGCGCCACGAAAATACCATCCTGTTCACGAACGCCCTCATCCGTTTCGTTCGGCCGCCGACAGCGGCGGTTGAAGAATGTTCATTATCAGCCGATCAGGCAAGAGGCCTGGCCGGGCGCTTGATCCCGCCTCAGGCGCGCGGCACCGTCTCCATCGGGAAGATCATCACGGCGCCCTTCGATGCCTTGTCGTCGGTGAGCCGCATGGCCGAACGCGTCGCCGGCGCCATGCCGATATCGGCCAGCATGTCGGAGAAGCTTGGCTGTCCCAGTCCGCGCGTTACCGAGACAACCCCCTCTTGCGCCAGGAAGCTCAGATCCTGCTTCTCGCTCTGCGGCGGCGCTTCGGTCAAGACGGCGATCATCTGCTCCATGCCGAAGCTGGTGTCGGTGAATTTGAACAGACCTTCCTCGAGCACCGCGCCTTCGGTAAGGCGCTCGGCAAGAAAATGCTGGATGGAATAGTCGGAGCCGACATAGAGCACGTTGATGTCAACCAGGTTGGTCGAGCCGTTCCTGACCAGCACATGCACCTGATCGTCGGGCGAAACACGCGGCACCGTCGACGGCTCGATAGGCTGCAGCGCGTCACTGTCCAGACGCTTGATCCGGAACTCGACGTCGATCTCTTCCGGCCGATAATCCGAAGCGGCGGCCAGCCTCGACAGGCCGATGGCGCGGAAGATTTTTGTCAGGTTCCTGGCCGCGGCGTCGACCAGCTTTTCGCGGCCGTCCGGATGAATGACGATCAACGGCGGCTTGCTGCCATCCTTGAGCGTCATGTCGCCCGAAGCCGGCAGGAACCACAGCGCCGGCGCGTCGGTGGCATCTTCTGCGGCGCCGGCAATGGCATTCTCGCGCAGCACGGCGAGACGCAGATCGGCGCCCTTGCCCGGCTCGACCAGGGCGATATGGAAACCAGAGTTCTCCCGGGCCGTCAGTTCGTCGAGAACCGAATTGGCCAGTGCTGCCTCCTTCTCCAGGCCTTTGGCCGCTGCCGGCCGCGCGACCACGAGCTTGTAGTCGACGGCGAGCTCGGCGAGCCGGGCATAGGCATTGGCGGGGATGTCGGCCAGCTTCAGCGCCGGCTTGCCGCCGAACTCGACCGGCTGGACCCGGCTCTCCAGGTTCTTTGCCGATCGCACCTTGAGATAGCCAAGCGCCTCGGACAGCGGCGACAGCGCCGACGGCAAAATCGCCAGCTTGCTGCCTGGGGTGAGGCGATGCAGCAGTCCGGCGCCGATCGTGGCTTTGTCGTCTTTGACGACGATCGGCCATTGCATGACCGCATCGGTCTTGTCGGTGCCGAAGACGCGTGCGTCGAGTTCTCCCTCGAACAGCGGCGTTGGCCGGGTGCGGCCGTCCGCCGAATATTGCTGCAGCACGGCCTGGCCGAGCTGGCGGTAGGTGATGTTGGGGTTCTCGGCCAGTTTCGACAGGATGGTGAAGGTGAACAGCCCGAAACGCGGCGCATCGGCCGTGCCCTTGGGCAGCGGCATCTCAGGCGTCGTCTCCACCGTCTGCGCCGCGTAGAAGGCGACCAATTTACCCTTGGTGGTCGGCTCGGCGCCGGTCGGCGCCAGCTTAAAGGCCGGCTTGCGCTGCCCGTCCTCGTCAAAGCCGCGCGGCGCGGCCGACGCAATCCCGTCATAGGCTTTCACCGCAGCCGCCCTGGCAGCATCGTCGCCGCCGACCAGATCGGCGAACTCGACCTTGCGTTCCAGTTCGTCGTCGACCTCGGCGGCGCGCGTCGCCGTGCCGGAATGGCAGCAGTCGAATACGGCCCAGATAAAGGCGCCCTTGTCGCGGATGGCGTCGAGTGCGGTGCCGATCTCGTTGTCGACCAGCGCATTGGGCACGCCCTGTTCGCGGTTGACCCATTTGTCGATGTCGGACGGCAAGAAAATCTCGTCGAGGCCGTCGGTCTCGTCGCCCTTGGTCGCCGCGGGCTGTTGCGCGCCGTGACCGGACAAATGCAGATAGACGAAATCATCACGCTGGACCTTGGCGGCAAGGTCGGCGAGTGCTGCCTTGATCGCCGCATGTGTCGGCGGTCCATTGGCGCCTTCGACATCCTTGGCGAGCAGCGCGACGTTTTCGGCCAGGAATTTCACCGGCGCGGGCGTGTTCTTCAGAAGGTAATCGCGCACCAGGCCGGCATCGTTCTTCGGTCCGATCAGCCAGTTTTTCTTCGGCAGGTTCGGATAATCGGTGCAGGCAACGAGCAGCGCATGGTAGGTGCGCGCCGCTGCGAATGCCCGAAACGGCACCAGGCCGGCAGCGGCCAGCGCGGACGTGCCGGCAAGCAGCGTCCGCCGTGTCACTTTGATCATGATTGCTTCCCCAAGCCCGATCGAATTTCCAAGCACGGCCAGCCTGGCAGAGGATTTTGTCAGTATTTTGAATATGACGCCGCCAGCCAGCCGACCACCGGCTGCGAATAGAAACAGTAGCAAAAATGGCCGTTCGTCGCTATCTCAGTGGACGAGGCCGGATTGCATGCGAACTGGCAGTGATCGGCACAGAGCGGCTTGGAACAGGATCATGGCGGCAAGGGATGTACTGACGAAGAACCAGCTTTGCGTTCTCGAGAAACTCGAGGCCGCCAGCGGGCCGCTCAGCGCCTATACGTTGCTCGACCAACTGCGCGAGCGCGGTTTTCGCGCGCCGCTGCAGGTCTACCGGGCGCTCGACACGCTGGTGAAGTCCGGCTTCGTGCACAGGCTCGAAAGCCTCAATTCCTTCGTCGCCTGTGCCGAGCCGCACGACCACAGCCATTCGATGACGGCGTTTGCCATCTGCGACAGCTGCGGCCAGGTGACCGAGTTCTCCGACCATGATGTCGGCCACCGGCTCGACGAATGGGTGCGCTCGACCGGCTTCGCCGCCAAGAAGGCGGTGATCGAGTTCCGCGGCACCTGTGCGAAGTGTTTGGCTGAGGCGGCTTGAGGGCTTACTAAGCCGCGAGATGCTGGCGGGACAGCGCCCCCCTCTGTCCTGCCGGACATCTCCCCCACATGGGGGGAGATCGGCTAACATCCCGGCATTTGCCACTTCCAATCGATGGTGCGCAGCGCCCAAGCTGCCAATCTCCCCCCTCGTGGGGGAGATGTCCGGCAGGACAGAGGGGGGCGCGACGAATCGCTACAGATTGCAGTTGATCGGCCCCGCCCTAATGCGCCTCTTCCCAGTTGTTGGCGGCGCGGGCGTCGACGTGCAGCGGCACCGACATCGATACCGCCGGCATGGCGGCGTTCTCCATGACATGGCAGACGACCGGAATCGTCGCCTCGACCTCAGCTTCGGCCGTCTCGAAGACCAGTTCGTCATGCACCTGCAGCAGCATGCGGGCGGAAAGCTTCGCCTTCTCCAGCGCCTCGTCCATGCGGATCATGGCGCGGCGGATGATGTCGGCGGCGGTGCCCTGCAGGCGGGCGTTGATCGAGGCGCGCTCGTTGAAGGCGCGGATCGAGGGGTTTGACGATCTGATCTCCGGGTAGTGGATGCGGCGGCCGAAGATGGTCTCGACGAAGCCGTGCTCGCGGGCATAGGCCTTGGTGGCGTCGATATAGTCGCGGATGCCGGGGAAGCGCTCGAAATATTTCTTGATGTAGTCGCCGGCTTCTTCGCGTGTGATCGACAGCTGGTTGGCGAGGCCAAAGGCGGAAATGCCGTAGATGATGCCGAAATTGATCGCCTTGGCACGGCGGCGCACTTCCGAAGGCATGCCCTCTACCGGAACGTTGAACATTTCCGACGCGGTGATGGCGTGGATGTCGGCGCCGTCGGCGAAGGCCTGCTTGAGCTGCGGGATTTCGGCGACATGGGCGAGCACGCGCAATTCGATCTGGCTGTAGTCGGCGGATACCAGCTTGTTGCCCTTGTCGGCGATGAAGGCCGTCCTGATCTTTCGGCCCTCGACGGTGCGCACCGGAATGTTCTGCAGATTGGGGTCCGAGGACGACAGCCGGCCGGTCGTCGTCGCGGCAAGCGCGTAGGAGGTGTGGACGCGCTTGGTGTCGGGATGGATGAAGCCGGGCAGGGCATCGGTATAGGTCGATTTCAGCTTGGTCAGCTGGCGCCAATCGACGATCTTGCGCGGCAATTCGTGGCCTTCGGCGGCGAGGTCTTCGAGAAGCTGCGCCGAGGTCGACCATTGGCCGGTCTTGGTTTTCGAACCGCCGGGCAGGCCCATCCTGCCGAACAGGATGTCGCCGAGCTGTTTTGGCGAGCCGATGTTGATGCGCTCGCCGACCAGCTGGTAGATCTCGTCCTCGAGCCGCGCCGCACCTTGTGCCAGTTCGCCGGAGAGCCGCGACAGGATCTGCCGGTCGACGGAGATGCCGCGTTGTTCCATCCGTGCCAGGACTGGCACCAGCGGCCGTTCCAGCCGTTCATAGACCGAGACCAGGCCCTTGGCGGCAAGGCGTGGCTTCAGCACCTGCCAGAGCCTGAGCGCGACGTCGGCGTGCTCGGCGCCGTAAGCCGTCGCCCTGCCGAGGTCGGCCTGATCGAGGCCGACGAAGTTTCTTCCCGAACCGGCCAGTTCCTTCAGCGGAATGGTCGCGTGGCCGAGCCATTTATCGGCCAGCGCCTCCAGGCCATGGCCACCATGGGTGCCGGCCTCGAGCACGTAGGAGATCAGCATGGTGTCGTCATAGGGGCCGATCTCGATGCCATGACGGCTCATGACGACGAGGCGGTATTTCATGTCGTGCACGATCTTGAGGACAGATTTGTCCTCGAGCAGCGGCTTGAGCAACGCTAGTGCGTCGCGGATCGAGATCTGGTTGTCGACCGCGCCGCCGCCGAGCAGGTCGCCATTGCCGTTTTTATGGGCAAGCGGCACGTAGGCGGCGTGGCCGGGCGCGACGGCCATGGCAAGGCCGATCAGTTCGGCCCGCATCGGATCGGGCGAGGAGGCCTTAACGTCGAAGGCGACGATGCCTCTCTCCATCGCTTCGGCGATCCAGGCCTTCAGCGTCGCGGCGTCGCGGATGCAGGCGTAGGCGCCGGTGTCGATCTTGCGGACGGTCGCAGCCTCCAGGCGAAGCGCCGAAAGCAGGGATGGGGTGTCGCCTTGCTTGGCTTCGGCCGGGACTTCGGAAGCCGCTTCGTCCGACGGGGGTGCGCGCTCGGCGGCCGCGGGCACGCCAAAACCCATATCGGGGCCATGCGCGGTATCGGCACGCTCTATCGTCACGGCAGTGGCCGCAACGTCGCCCGCGTCGGTTCCGGTCGCTTCGGCGACGCGGCGGGTCAGCGTCGAGAATTCCATGGTCTTGAGAAAGCCGATCAGCCTGGGACCGTCCGGCGCGTGCAACACGAATTCGTCAAGCCCCTCGGTCACCGGCACATCATTCCTCAGCGTCACCAGATCACGCGAAATGCGCGCCTTGTCGGCGTTGGCGATGATCGATTCGCGCCGCTTGTCCTGCTTGATCTCGCCGGCGCGGGCGAGCAGCGTATCGAGGTCGCCGAACTGTTCGAGCAATTGTGCCGCCGTCTTCGGCCCGATGCCGGGCACGCCTGGCACATTGTCGACCGAATCGCCGGTCAGCGCCTGTAGGTCGATCATTTTCTCCGGCGGCACGCCCCATTTCTCGATCACCTCGGGAACGCCGATCTGGCGGTCCTTCATCGGGTCGTACATGGCAACCGTTGGGCCAACCAGTTGCATCAAATCCTTGTCGGAAGAGATGATGGTGGTGTCGGCGCCGGCTTCGCAGGCAAGCCGGCAATAGGTGGCGATCAGGTCGTCGGCCTCGTAGCCTTCCGTTTCGATACACGGCAGGTTGAAGGCCCTGGTCGCGTGACGGATCAGGCCGAATTGCGGGATCAAATCTTCCGGCGGCGCCGAGCGGTTGGCCTTGTATTCGGGGTAGAGGTCGTTGCGGAAGGTTTTCGACGAATAGTCGAAGATCACGGCGAAATGCGTCGGCACAATGCCGACGTCGGTGTTGCGGGCGTCCTGCGTCAGCTTCCAGACCATGTTGCAGAAGCCGAGCACGGCACTGGTCGGCAGCCCGTCGGACTTGCGCGTCAGCGGCGGCAGTGCGTGATAGGCGCGGAAGATGTAGCCGGAGCCGTCGATAAGGAAGAGATGATCGCCTTTTTTCATGGCACGAGGGATAGCGCGGCGCAGCGCCGCGGTCCATGCCAAAGGCGGCTTGTGGCAAGGGTTCCGGCAACACCCTGACAAATGGCGCGAGATTGGCCGGCCCATGAAGGCTTGGTCACAGCTTTGTTCGCTCACGCCTATGTTACAAAAGTGTAATTTTTGTGCCCTTGAATCGCCACGTTCGCAGACACAGATAAACGCCATCGGCAGTTTTCGCCGAAGTCCGGAGCAAGGCCCGTCCCCCGCCTATCCCGGACACTTGCGGCAGCCTATCCCCCCTCTCCGGGCTGCCGCATCGTTTCGAGTAAGGCCGCCGTGGTTCCCCCTCCACCACGGCGGCATTTTTTTGCCTTTCGACCCGATCCTGCCCGTGGCCCAACGTTCGCGGGCTTTCCGTTTGGCCGCATGGGCTCTAGATTCGCCGCCAGAATCGAAAGGCCCGCCTATGTCCGCAGTTTCCCCTGTCCTCGACCGCCTCGACAAGAACTTCGACCAGAGCCTGGAACGCCTGTTCGGCCTGCTCAGTATCAAGTCGATCTCCACCGATCCCGACTACGCGGCCTACTGCCGCAAGGCCGCCGAATGGCTGGTCGCCGAGCTCAAGTTGATCGGCTTCGACGCCAGCGTGCGCGACACGCCAGGGCATCCGATGGTGGTCGCGCATCACGACGGGCCAGCCGGCGCGCCGCATCTGTTGTTTTACGGCCATTACGACGTGCAGCCGATCGATCCGATCGAGTTGTGGGAAAGCGACCCGTTCGCGCCGGCGGTCAAGGAGATCGAGCCCGGCCACAAGGTGATCACCGGCCGCGGCGCGGCCGACGACAAGGGTCAGCTGATGACCTTCGTCGAGGCCTGCCGCGCGTGGAAGCAGGTGCATGGCGGATTGCCGTGCCGAATCACGATCCTGTTCGAGGGCGAGGAGGAGTCCGGATCGCCGTCGCTGAAACCGTTTCTCGAGGCGAATGCGGATGAGCTGAGGGCCGATTTCGCGCTGGTCTGCGACACCGGCATGTGGGATCGCGATACGCCGTCGATCTGCGTCTCGCTGCGCGGGCTGGTCGGCGAGGAGATCACGGTGAGTGCCGCCGACCGCGACCTGCATTCCGGGCTCTACGGCGGTGCGGCGGCCAATCCGATCCGCATCCTGGCAAAAATCCTGGCCGACATCCACGATGAGGATGGCCACGTCACCATTCCGGGTTTCTATGACGGCGTCGAGGAAACGCCGTCGCAGATATTGCAGTCGTGGCTGTCGCTGGGCGAGACCGCCGAGACCTTCCTCGGCCCGATCGGCCTGTCGATTCCGTCCGGCGAAAAGGGCCGCTCGGTGCTCGAACTGACCTGGGCCCGCCCGACGGCCGAGTTCAACGGCATCATCGGCGGCTATACCGGCAAGGGCTTCAAGACGGTGATCGCCGCGCAAGCCTCGGCAAAAGTCTCCTTCCGCCTCGTCCACAAACAGGATCCGGCAAAAATCCGCGCCGCGTTCCAGGCATTCGTCAGGGAGCGCGTTCCGGCCGACTGCTCGGTCGAATTCCATCCGCACGGCGCCTCGCCGGCGATCCAGCTTTCCTACGACTCGCCCTTCCTCGCCAAGGCCAAGCAGGCGCTGTCCGACGAGTGGCCGAAGCCGGCGGTGGTGACCGGCAGCGGCGGCTCGATCCCGGTGGTCGGCGATTTCCAGACCTATCTCGGCATGGAATCGCTGCTGGTCGGTTTCGGCCTCGACGATGACCGCATCCACTCACCGAACGAGAAGTACGAGATGAGCTCCTTCCACAAGGGCCAGCGCTCCTGGGCGCGCATTCTCGAGGCGCTGACACGCTGAAATTGCGTCACAATCAACTTTGTGTTGATTTTTCACCGGATCACGGCAAGGACGGGCACGGCCCGTCGCGCATCGGTGCACGGGGCCGCGACCGGAGAAGACGATGAGCGACATACGTTTCCACAAAAACGATTTGCCCGGCCTGCTGCATTACGATGTCGGGGCGGTCGCTATCGACACCGAGACGCTGGGGCTGAACCCGCATCGCGACCGGCTCTGCGTCGTGCAGATCTCACCGGGCGACGGCTCGGCCGACGTCATCCAGATCGCGCCCGGCCAGAGGAAGGCGCCGAACCTCGTCAGCCTGCTGAAGAACCGCAGCATCACCAAGCTCTTCCATTACGGCCGCTTCGACCTCGCCGTGCTCTACAACGCCTTTGGCGTCATGCCGGAGCCGGTGTTCTGCACAAAGATCGCGTCGCGGCTGACGCGCACCTACACCGACCGGCACGGGCTGAAGGACATCTGCTTCGAGCTTCTCGGGGTCGGCCTGTCGAAGGCGCAGCAATCCTCGGACTGGGCGGCCGAGACGCTATCGCCCGAGCAGCTCGAATATGCCGCCTCCGACGTGCTCTATTTGCACCGGCTGCGCGACGTGCTGAGCGCGCGGCTGGCGCGCGACAACCGGACCAGGGAAGCCGATGCCTGCTTCCGCTTCCTGCCGACGCGTGCGAAACTCGATCTGATGGGCTGGGATGAGGAGGATATCTTCGCCCACAGCTAATGGCCCTCTGGCACTTTAACGCCATCGGCCGGGAGGAATTGAAATGGCTGCGCGAAAACCAATCGAAACGGCACCGAAGGACGGCTCCAAGGTCACCGTCTACTGGCAGGACAGCGACGGCGTGATTAACGAGAGCATCGCGCAATACCGTTCGCTCGACCGGCTGAAGGCGGCCGGCGGCGACTGGGACGAAAGCGACGCCGGCTGGTGGGCCTATACGGACGGCCATACGCAAAAGAAGATCGAACCGATCAGCTGGCGGCCCGCCTCCGACGACCCGGACGCGGACGACTGAGGGTGGTCGCAACCGTCGAACTGAAGTGATTATTCTGAGGCGAAGCGTATTTTGTTCTTGCTTTGTGCCGGCAGCTATGCTATTAATCCGGCTATGGTGCTTATTGGCGCCAACGACCCGCCCGCCGAGGCGGGTTTTTTCGTTTCGGCTTTGGCACTGTCGCGAGCCGGGCGTGCTTCGCAAGTGATTGAATACAGTTTACTTCGATTTTTCCCGACTTAACCCGCCCTTAAATCGCCGCATCTAGTCTTCAACCCGAACGCCATAGGCATGGGGAAGACAGCACAGCGCATGGCGAACCGGAAAGACAGCCGCATCGAGCCCAGCTTCGAGGCATCGCCGGGGGCGAGATCCTCGGCCGGTTTTTCGGTGAGCGAGGAGGACCGCGTCGTGCCGAACAACCGCAAAGCCGCCGCAAAGCGCAAATCGACCAAGGCCAAGCCGTCACGCGGCGGGCGCGGCAAAGGCCGGCGCGGCGCGTTCGGCGTGCTTGGCCGGCTGTTCTACTGGTGCTTCGTGCTGGCCATCTGGGGCGGTATCGCCACTGCCGGCATCGTCGTCTATTACGGCGCGAAAATGCCGGCGGCCACCACCTGGGCCATTCCCGACCGCGCCCCCAACATCAAGATCGTCTCGGTCGACGGCCAGCTGCTTGGCAATCGCGGCATGAGCGGCGGCGAGGCCGTCGGCCTGCACGAAATGTCGCCCTATATTCCCGAGGCCGTCATCGCCATCGAAGACCGCCGCTTCTATTCGCATTTCGGCATCGACCCGATCGGCCTTTCCCGGGCCATGATGACCAATGTGCTCGGCGGGCATTTTTCGCAGGGCGGCTCGACGCTGACCCAGCAGCTGGCCAAGAACCTGTTCCTGACGCCGGACCGCACGCTGGAGCGCAAGGTGCAGGAAGTGCTTTTGGCGCTGTGGCTCGAGCACAAGCATACGAAGGACCAGATCCTCGAAATGTACCTCAACCGGGTCTATTTCGGCTCGGGCGCCTATGGCGTCGAAGCGGCCTCGCGCCGCTATTTCGGCAAGAGCGCGCGCGACGTCACGCTGTCGGAGGCGGCACTTCTCGCCGGTCTGCTCAAGGCGCCGTCGCGGCTGTCGCCGGCACGCGACCCAAAGGCGGCCGAGCAGCGCTCGCAGCTGGTGCTCGCCGCGATGCGCGACGAGGGCAAGATAAGCGCCAAGGAGATGACCACGGCGATGAGCGCGCCGGCGACGCGCGCGCCGTCCTACTGGACCGGCTCGGAAAACTATGTCGCCGATACGATCATGGAAGAACTGCCCGACCTGATCGGTGACGTGCGCCGCGACATCGTCGTCGACACGACCGTCGATCTGACGCTGCAGAAGCTCGCCGAGCAATCGATCCGCCGGCTGATCGACCAGAGCGGCAAGAAGCTCAATGTCAGCCAGGGCGCGCTGGTGTCGATCGACAATTCCGGCGCGGTGCGCGCCATGGTCGGCGGCTATGATTATTCGACCAGCCAGTTCGACCGCGCCTCGGAAGCGCGCCGCCAGCCGGGCTCGGCGTTCAAGCCGTTCGTCTATATGGCGGCGCTGGAATCCGGCCGTACGCCGGACAGCGTGCGCAATGACGCGCCGATCAAGATCGGCAACTGGACGCCCGACAATTACGGCGGCAAATATTTCGGCAAGGTGACGCTGGCGACGGCGCTGGCAAAATCGCTGAACTCGGTGGCCGCGCAGCTGACCATGGAAGTCGGACCGAATGCGGTGGTCGAGGCGGCGCACCGCATGGGCATCCAGTCCGAGCTGACGGCCAACACTTCGATCGCGCTGGGCACCTCGGAAGTGACGCCGCTGGAACTGACCTCGGCCTATGTTCCCTTCGCCAATGGCGGCTATAAGCCCGACATCCATTTCATCCGCCGCGTCACGACGAGCGACGGCAAGGTGCTCTACGAAAACAATGGCGGCGGTGCGCCGCGCGTCGTCAAGCCCGATGTCGTCGGCATGATGAACTCGATGATGACCGGCACGGTCGAGATCGGCACGGCCAGGAAGGCGGCGTTCGCCTGGCCGGCGGCCGGCAAGACCGGCACCAGCCAGAACTCGCGCGACGCCTGGTTCATCGGCTATACCGCCAACCTCACCACCGGCGTCTGGTTCGGCAATGATGACGGCAGCGCGATGAAGAAGGTCACCGGCGGCGCCTTGCCCGCGCAGGCCTGGCACGAGTTCATGGTCGCCGCGCATGAGGGCGTGCCGGTGCGGCCGCTGCCCGGAACCTGGAAATCGACGCCGCCCGACACCGTCGTCCCGGACGAGATACCGGCCGACACGGCACCGCCGGCGCCGGTCGCGTCCGTTGGCCAATCGGCGCCGCCTGCGGCAGCTACGCAGCCCGCTTCGCGTCCCGTGCGCCCTGCTGAGACGGTCGATGCCGGCGGCCTTGCCATGCCGGGCGTCGACAGTGCCACCGGATCGATCAAGCATCCGGTGCCGCCCGGCGAAGTTGGCGGCCCGGTCAAGAAGCGGCAGACCTCGATCCTGGACATTCTGGGCGGAGGTTAGGCGATGTCCGGTGAACCGGCCAAGCCGGCTGACGTCAAACGATACAAGCGTCTAAGCACGTGGCAGTGGCTCTTGCTGCTCGGGATGACCGTTTGTGTCGTGGTCATTCGGCATCTGCCGTATCTCTATTTCCCCAATCCGGCATACCTCGATCAGGAAAGAATCGGAGCGGTATACGGCTCCGTCATCATGGGTCTTTTGTTGCCTTATGGGGCGGCCTGGGGCGTTGCGCGTCTGGCCGGGCGCTCGCGTGGCGCGTTCTTAGGGGTTATCTGGACGTTGGCGGCTCTGGTCTTTGTTCTCAATCTCGGCCTGTATGTGCAGTGTCCGACCTGCTATTGAACGGTTGCCAGCAGCCACGCAACCGGCCCTGTGATCTTCTGGCGGCCTCTCGTCATTGTAACCATATTCGGTTAGATCACGCGCCGGAGACCGCGACATGGCTGAACCCGACACCAGAAAAACCATCGTGCTGACCGGCGCCAGCCGTGGCATCGGCCATGCCACGGTCAAGCGCTTTTCACGCGAAGGCTGGCGCGTCATCACCTGCTCGCGCCAGGCCTTTGCCGAGGACTGCCCGTGGCCGGCCGGCCCGGAAGACCACATCAAGGTCGATCTCGCCGACCAGGAAGATGTCGGCATCGCCATCTCCGAGATCCGCCACCGGCTCGAGGCCCATGGCGGGCAGTTGCACGCGCTGGTCAACAATGCCGGCATCTCGCCGAAGCTCAAGGACGGCAACAGCCGCATGAACTCGATCGACACGCCGATGCATGTCTGGCGCGACGTCTTCCAGGTGAATTTCTTCGCGCCGATCATGCTGGCGCGGGGCCTGTTCAAGGAGCTGGCGTCAGCCAAGGGTTCGATCGTCAACGTCACCTCGATCGCCGGCACCCGCGTGCATCCTTTCGCCGGCACCGCCTACGCGACCTCGAAGGCGGCACTCGGCTCGCTGACGCGCGAGATGGCGCATGATTTCGGTCCGCACGGCATTCGCGTCAACGCCATTGCGCCGGGCGAGATCGACACCGCGATCCTGTCGCCGGGCACGGAAAAAATCGTCGAGACCATTCCGCTGAGGCGGCTCGGCACCACCGCGGAAGTCGCCGACATCATCTTCTTCCTGTGCTCGCAGCAGGCGTCCTACGTGACCGGCTCAGAAATCCACATCAACGGCGGCCAGCACGTTTGAGCGGTTGGTTTTGATCAATCGTTGACGCTGCCCCTCATCCCCCTGCCGGGACCTTCTCCCCGTGAAGAACGGGGAGAAGGGGCTTGACCGCTACGCTGGCGGGGCAGCGCAGGCTTAGGCTGCCGTGGGCGCTTTCGGTGCTGCCAAAACCTCCTCGACGATCCCGCGGGCGATCTCGCGTTCACCCATGATGACGGTGTCGGCACCAAGGCCCTTGAGGTGCTCGACCTCGGCATCGGAATGGGCGCGGGCGATGATCTCGATTGTCTGATTGGCGGCGCGGGCGCGCAGCACGACCTGCCCGGCCTCGAAGGCGTTGGGGATGGCCAGGATCAGCCGCTTCGCGCCCTCGGCATTGGATGCGGCGAACACGTCGCCATTCGCCGCGTTGCCGGCCACGGTTTCGACGCCTTCGGCCTTGAGCTTCGCCAACGTCTTGTCGGCATCCTCGATGACGAGGAAGGGCAGGGCGGCCTGCTTCAGCGACGCGCCGACGAGGCTGCCGACGCGGCCGTAGCCGATCAGGATGGTGTGGCCGGTCAGCCTCGTCCTGGGCGGCGGGCCATCCTCCTTCGCGGGCGCCGCGACCGAAGCCACCTGGCCGGGTTCGGTCGCCGGGCCGATCGGCCTTGCTTCGCCGGACGGCGCCGTCCTGCCGGCGCGTGCTTCCAGCCAGGGTTTCATCCGGTCGGCGGCAAGAAACATCAGCGGATTGAGGACGATCGACAGGATGGCGCCGGCGAGGATGAGGTCGCGGCCTTGTTCGGGCAGCAGTTTCAGCCCGACGCCGAGTTCGGCCAGGATGAACGAGAATTCGCCGATCTGGGCAAGGCTTGCCGAAATCATCAATGCCGTTGCGACCGGATAGCGGAAAACGACGACGATGACGAAGGCTGCCAGCGACTTGCCGATAACGATGATGGCCAGCGTCGCCAGGATCGGCCAGCCATTGCTGATCAGGCTGAACGGGTCGAACAGCATGCCGACCGAAACGAAGAACAGCACGGAAAAGGCGTCGCGCAGCGGCAGCGATTCCTCGGCCGCCCGATGGCTGAGCTCGGATTCGCTCATGATCATGCCGGCGAAGAAAGCGCCGAGAGCCAGCGACACGCCGAACAGCTTGGCCGCGCCGAAGGCGACGCCAAGCGCAATCGCAAGCACCGCCAGCCGGAACAGTTCGCGCGATCCGGTATGGGCGACGTAGTGCAGGATCCAGGGGATAAGCCGGCGGCCGACCACCAGCATGACCACGACAAAGGCCGCGACCTTGGCCAGTGTGATGCCGACGACGCCCCAGACGCCGTAGCTCGCCGGCAGCGACAGCAGACCGCCGGAGTGCACCTCCACCTGCTCCTGGCCGCCGAGCACGCCGGCCAATGCCGGCAAAAGCACCAGCGCCAGCACCATCGCCAGATCCTCGACGATCAGCCAGCCGACAGCGATGCGGCCACGCTCGGTCTCGATCAGCCGCCGCTCCTGCAGCGCGCGCAACAGCACCACGGTCGAGGCCACGGAAAGCGCCAGGCCGAAGACCAGCCCGGCGCCCATCGACCAGCCGAGCATCCAGGCGAGGCCGGCGCCAAGGGCTGTCGCGAAGCCGATCTGCACGATGGCGCCGGGCACGGCGATGGCGCGGACCGACAACAGGTCCTTCAGCGAGAAATGCAGGCCGACGCCGAACATCAGCAGGATGACGCCGATCTCGGCCAGTTCATTGGCGAGGCCGGCATCGGCAACGAAACCCGGCGTGTTCGGTCCAACCAGAACGCCGGCGATGAGATAGCCTACCAGCGGCGGCACGCGAAAACGGTTGGCAAGTGCGCCGAAGACGAAAGCCAGCCCCAGACCGGCAACGATGGTGGCGATAAGGGGCGTGTCATGCGGCATTGTCTATGGAGCGCCTTCAGGAATTGCCATGTCGGACGTGCGCCGCCCGAAAGCCGCCGCCTCGGCAGTATGGGGGCTCGGACAGTCGCGAGACAACCCGCAATCCCCATGAAATCGATGGCAAAGAAGCAAAAGGCAGAGAGCCGGTAAGCGTTGCCACCCGGCGCGGCCTGCTCTAGGCAGGCGATTGATACGGAAAAGGGCTTATCCCGTTCGCGCAGGCAGACGCTGCTAATTGTGCATTGATAGAACTGGGATTCATCCGTTAGCAGACCGAAGCGGTCCTCGGGATGGAAGATGGGTGCGACGCATCAGGCACGATTCGCCAACCCGTGTCCTGTCAGATCGTGGCAGCCTCCTACTGCGCCACAGGCGTTTTTGAAGCCGGGCGCTTGCGGATGAGACAATCTTCGACAAAGACTTTGGGAAAGCGGAGAACCTTGGAGGAAGTATGGTTGAAATCGCCAATACAGCCGCAGAGCACATTGAGAGTTTCCATGCGGCTCTCGACGTTGTCGCGCGGGAGCGAAAATACCTGACCATGCTTGAAGCGTTCCCGCTTCCTGAGACACGCGATTTCGTTTTGAATATGATTAAGCAGCGAAACCCGCATATCGTGGCGACGGAAGGAGACCGCGTTGTGGGATGGTGCGACATCACCCGCCATTTCTTTCCATCTCACGCTCATCGCGGAAGTTTAGCGATAGGAATCATACCCGATTATCGTGGACAAGGATTGGGCCGTCGCCTTATCACCGCCGCCTTAGAAAAGGCTCGGCAAGAAAACTTCGTTCGCGTTGAACTCTCGGTGCACGCCGATAATAGCCGGGCCATAACGCTGTATGAGAAAACTGGTTTCGTTACGGAAGGTGTCCTCAGGCGTAGCGTTTGCATTGATGGTCGCTATGTCGACACCATCTGCATGGCCGTGATGCTCGACGGTCAATGACGATGCTGGCGCATCCCGACCGACAGTACGTTTTGTCGCCGTGATCCGGCCCCCGGTCAGCTTTGAACCGATTGGAACGTGGCGAAGGAGGCCCATTTCGACATCTTCCGGAGCGAGGCTTGGAGGGTGAACGTGCCGCCTTGTGTTTCTCTCCTCACCCTTGCGTCGGGGTGGGAGGGCGGAACGCTGCCCCTCATCCGCCTACCGGCACCTTCTCCCCGTAAGTGACAGGGAGAAGGGGCTTGGACGCAACGCTGGCAACCCCCTCTCCCCGTCTTTCACGGGGGTCCGAAGGACGGGCGAGACAAGCGGCTCGCCCCGGAATGGGTAAGGGTGAGGGGCAGCACAAACCTGATGCGATTGCCCTGGGCTGCTTCAGCCTCACGATCAATAAGGAATGTACGCACCGCCGATGCCCGATCAGGTCGCCTGCAGCAGGCTCTCGATATCGGGTATGCTGTGGTTGGTCAGCGTCTTTGGAATTTCGGCCGTTATCTTGTCGGTGACCTCCTTGTGCAGTTTCCGGCGCATGTCGCCCAGCACTGGCGGCGGTGCGATCAGCACGATCTCCTTGAAGGTGCCGCGATGCGCGAGCTTGTAGAGCCGGTCGGCAATCTCGTCGGCAAAACGCTCCTTGCCGAGGCGGTGCCAATCGGTGTCCTCGACCGCACTGCGGTGGACGGAAGGGCCGTCGCTGTAGCGGCCGGGGCGGTCCGTGCCTTGCTCTCGGGTTGCCGGATTTTCCTGCTCCATCTCGTGCACGACCTGAAGTTCGGGATATTGGACGTCTCCACGGTTCTCGAGGAACAGCGCCTTTTCGCCATCTGCCACCACGATCCACAGTCCGCGTTTCAGTCTGACGTTGCTCATGGGGCGCTCCTTTTTGATTTTTCAAGCCCATAGCCGGGCCTTTGCCGCAGGGGCATGACCGGGCTTGGCCCTATAGAGCAAACGCGTGCCGAGGCGTGAATGTTCCGGTACTCGGACCCGGTATCTCCGACAGGAGCCGGCGAGAGCGCCAGGCTGTCTTTGATGGCTCGGCTGGCATGCGGCGGCTTTAATCTACTAAATTGGTAGAAATTGGAAAAATCTGTTTTGTGGCTGGCTCGGCAAGCCGCTAGAAAGGCAGCGGATCAAGGGCCGCAACAGCAGCTTCAATCCGCTCCGCATCTGAATGTGGAATATTTTTCTCTTGGCCGTTATGCTTGCAGAAAAGAGATTGCCTGCTACGAAGCGATGCGCGAGTGGGTGCCTTCTGGTTTTTCGCGCCCCCGCGTAGAACTGGCAAACGGTTCCAGGATTCCGCTCGTCATGCCGCAAGCCAAGCCTAAGCTCAATGCCTTTCCCGTCTTCATGCGGGTCGAGGGCGAAGCCGTCGCCATCGTCGGCAGCGGCGAGGAGGCGCTGGCCAAGGCGCGGCTGCTCGCTCAGTCGAGCGCTGTGCTGCGCATCGTCAGCGATGCCGCAAGCGCCGATCTGCTGGCCTGCATCGCCGAGACGGGCGCCACCCACATTGCCGACGCCTATGATGCAGCACATCTCAATGGTGCGGTGATGGTGTTTGCCGCCAGCGGCGATGAGGCGCTCGACCGGCGCGTTGCCGGGGATGCGCGCCGGCTGGGCATTCCGGTCAATGCCGTCGACCGGCCGGAGCTCTGCGATTTCTTCACGCCGGCACTGGTCAACCGCGCGCCGGTCGCCATTGCCATCGGCACGGAAGGTGCCGGCCCGGTGCTTGCGCAGATGCTGCGCAGCCGCATCGACCGCATGCTGTCGCCCTCGCTCGGGCCGCTCGCGGCACTTGCCGCTTCGTTTCGCGGCGCTGCCGAAAAACTGCTGCCGAAAGGCAATGCCCGCCGCCGCTTCTGGAGCGATTTCTTTGGCGGCGCGCCGGCCCGTGCCGTGGAGGCCGGCGAGCTTTCGCAGGCGCATGATGCGGCCGTCGGCCTGCTGCTTTCGAACGAACCGGCATCGGGCCATATCGCGCTTGTAGGCGCCGGTCCCGGCGCCGAGGACCTTTTGACGCTGCGCGCCCATCGCCTGCTGATGGAAGCCGACGTGATCGTCCATGACGCGCTGGTGCCGGAGGCCATCGTCGCCATGGGCCGCCGCGATGCCGAACGCCTGCCGGTCGGCAAGCGCAAGGGCTGCCATTCCAAGAGCCAGGCCGAAATCAATGCGCTGCTGGTCGAGCTTGGCCACGCCGGCAAGCGCGTCGTGCGGCTGAAGTCCGGCGACCCGCTGGTGTTCGGCCGGGCCGGCGAGGAGATGGCGGCACTTCGCGATGCCGGCGTCGCCTACGAAGTGGTTCCGGGCGTCACCGCGGCCTTCGCCGCCGCCGCCGATTTCGAACTGCCGCTGACGCTGCGCGGCGTGTCGTCGTCGATGGTGTTCACCACCGGCCACGACCTCAAGGGAAATTCGCTGCCCGATTGGGCAAAGCTCGCCATTTCGGGCGCGACGGTCGCCGTCTATATGGGGCGCTCGGTCGCCGCCGAGGTCGCCGGCCGGCTGATCGAAGCCGGCCTGTCGCCGGACACGGCCGTCGCCGTGGTCGAGAATGCCAGTCTTGCCAACCGCCGCCGTTTCCACGGCACGCTCGCCGACCTGCCGTCGCTGGAGGCGCGCGCCGACCTCAGCGGCCCGGTGATGACGATCATCGGCGACGCCGTCGCCGGCGCCAATTTCGAACGGTCCGAGCCGCTGGCCGCACACAGGCAGGACAGCGTGGCCCGTGCTGCCGCGGGAGGAGTGAACCAATGAAAGTGCTGACCGCGAACCGTCTCGCCGACGGCATAGCCGTCTGGTACGCCAATGGCGGCTGGGCCGAGATCATCGACCATGCCGACATCGCCCATGACAAGGCGGCCGAGGACCGGCTGGAGGCGATCGGCGCCAAGGCCTCCGCCGACAACGAGGTGGTCGACGTCAATCTGATCGACGTGACTGTGGTCAACGGCACTGTCGAGGCGGTCCGGCTGCGCGAAAAGATCCGTGCCGCCGGCCCGACCACCCGCCACGATCTGGGCAAGCAGGCCCGTCCGCAGGCCGCACGCGCGGCATAGATGACACAAGCATGATCCCGATCGTGCTCGAACGAAGAAAATAACGGGCGGACGCGCCCGGAAAGACCTGAAAATGTACCGTTACGATGAGTTCGACCACGATTTCGTCAAGGCCCGCGTCGCCGAGTTCAGCGACCAGGTCGCACGGCGGCTTGCCGGCGAGATCACCGAGGACCAGTTCCGGCCGCTTCGGCTGATGAACGGCGTCTATCTACAGCTGCATGCCTATATGCTGCGCATCGCCGTGCCCTACGGCACGCTGAACAGCAAGCAACTGCGTATGCTCGGCCACATCGCACGCAAATACGACAAGGGTTATGGGCATTTCACGACCCGCCAGAACATCCAGTTCAACTGGCCGGCGTTGTCGGACATCCCGGCGATCCTGGCGGACCTGGCAAGCGTCGAGATGCACGCCATCCAGACCAGTGGCAACTGCATTCGCAACGTCACGGCCGACCACTTCGCCGGCGCCGCCGCCGACGAGGTTGCCGATCCGCGCCCCTATGCCGAAATCCTGCGGCAATGGTCGTCGGTGCATCCGGAGTTTTCGTTCCTGCCGCGAAAATTCAAGATCGCGGTGACCGGCGCCGAGCGCGACCGCGCCGCCATCCAGACGCATGACATCGGCCTGCATCTGAAGAAGAACGCCGCCGGCGAGCTTGGTTTCGCCGTCTATGTCGGCGGCGGCCAGGGCCGCACGCCGATGGTCGCCAAGAAGATCCGCGACTTCCTGCCCGAAGCGGATCTGTTGTCCTACTGCACGGCGATCCTGCGCGTTTATAACCTCTATGGCCGGCGCGACAACAAGTTCAAGGCGCGCATCAAGATCCTGGTCCACGAGACCGGCGTCGAGGAGATCACCCGCCAGGTCGAGGCCGAATGGCAGGAATTGAAGGACGCCGAGCTGAAGCTGCCGGAAGCCGACATCCGCGCCATCGACGCCTATTTTGCGCCGCCGGCGCTTGTCGACCGGCCGGAAGGCGACGAGGCGGTCAAGCTTGCCCGGCTCGATTCCAAAAGCTTTTCCGAATGGCTTGACCAGAATGTGGTCACCCATCGCCATCCCGACTACGCTGCGGTGACCATCTCGCTCAAGGGCATCGGCGAGACGCCGGGCGATGCCTCCGACAGCCAGATGGAAGCGGTCGCAGACATTGCCGAAAAATATTCCTTCGACGAGCTGCGCGTCAGTCACGAGCAGAACCTGATCCTGCCGCATGTGGCGCGTGCCGACCTCAAGGCGGTCTATGACACGCTTGTCGATATCGGGCTGGCCACGGCCAATTCCAACCTGATCAGCGACATCATCTCCTGCCCCGGCCTCGATTATTGCGCGCTGGCAACCGCGCGTTCCATTCCCGTGGCGCAGGAAATCTCGCGGCGCTTCGCCTCGCTGGAGCGCCAGCGCGAAATCGGCGAATTGAAGCTGAAGATTTCCGGCTGCATCAATGCCTGCGGCCATCACCATGTCGGCCATATCGGCATCCTCGGCGTCGAGAAGAAAGGCGCCGAGCTCTACCAGGTGACGCTCGGCGGCTCGGCCGACGAGAACACCTCGGTCGGCGAGATCATCGGCCGCGGCTTCAGTTCGGAAGAGATCACCGATGCCATCGAGCAGATCGTCGAGACCTATCTCGGGCTTCGGCTGGACAGAAACGAAAGATTTATCGACGCCTACCGCCGTGTCGGTCCCGCGCCGTTCAAGGAGGCGCTCTATGCTGGCGAAACCAAGGCCGCTTGACCGGATCGTCGACGTCGAGGCCGGCATCGCCGCCGAAGCGGCGGGTTTCGATGCGCTCTATGGCCATCTGAAGCCGCTGGAGATCATCGAGCGGTCGGCCCGGGAATTCTTTCACGGCGAAATCGCCGCCGTCTCGTCCTTCGGCGCGGATTCGGCGGTGCTGCTGCACATGATCGCGGAGATCGACCGCACGCTGCCGGTGATCTTTCTCGACACCGGCAAGCATTTCGAGGAAACGCTCGGCTATCGTGACGCGCTGGTCGCCGATTTCGGGCTGACCGATATCCGGGTGATCAGGCCCGACGATGCGGCGCTGGCAAGGATCGACCCGACCGGCAATCTGAACGAGACCGATACCGACGCCTGCTGCGACGTGCGCAAGGTCGAGCCGCTGGCGCGCGGTGTCGAGCCGTTCCGCGCCTGGTTCACCGGACGCAAGCGCTTCCAGGCCGCGACCCGGGCAGCGCTTCCGGTGTTCGAGGCGGTTGGCTCGCGCATCCGTATTAATCCGCTGGCGCACTGGACGACATCGGACCAGGCCAGCTACATGCGCGCACATGCGCTGCGTGAAAACCCGCTGGTCGCCTATGGCTATCTGTCGATCGGCTGTTTCCCTTGCACGCAGCCGGTGCAGCCGGGCGACGACGCGCGCAGTGGCCGCTGGGCCGGGCACGCCAAGACCGAATGCGGCATCCATTTGTCGGGGCTGGAGAAGTCGCTGACCGATGCCTCACTTTAGGGTATATTGATATTCAGGTGATGCCGGCCTGCAAACGGCGGCTTCCTGCGCTTCCGGCGCTCACGTACCCAAAAGTACGCTCCGCTCCGGTTCTCGGAAGCCACGCAGTTTGGTCGCTTCGCGCCCGCCTTCGGCTCCGGCTCGGCCTGACCTGAATCTCAACACACCCCTGAGGTGTTTTGCACTTTAGAACCTTGTGGACTTGGGAATTTCTTGATGAGCGAATTGATAGCGGAAAACGCCACCCGGCTGTGGACGCCGAATGGTTTTTGCGAGGACGAGTGGGTTCATGCCGAAAGCGCCGAGGCGCTGGTCGGCAATGGCCGCTTCATCCTGCCGCTGCAGGCGTTTCTCGGCCTCGATCCGGAGGTGCGGCGGTCGGCGAAGGAACGCATCGGCGTGCTGCTGCAGCCCGGCGATCAGCTCGAAAAGATCGCCGGCCTGCTCGATCAGCTGTCGCTGGTGGCGCTGGCCTTCCCGGCGTTCAATGACGGCCGCTCGTTCTCCAAGGGCGAATTGCTGCGCAGCCGTTACCATTTCACCGGCGCCATGCGCGCCACCGGGCAGGTGCTTATCGACCAGCTGCCGCACATGCTGCGCCTCGGCTTCGACGAATTCGAGATCTCGCACCCGGTGCTGCTGAAGCGGCTCGAGCAAGGCCGCACCGGCGGACTGCCGCTGTTCTACCAGCCGGCGGTGAAGCCGGAGGCCAAAGGCCCGAAATATTCCTGGCGGCGGGTGCGCGCCAGCTGATCTGCTCCAGGGGACCAGAAGCACGATCTGGTCGGACCACATTGCCGATTCGATCTTTTATTTTGCCCGTCCCCGTCTTAGGATAGGTCCATTATTTCGCGATCCGAATAAATGTGGCCACAAGGGAGGAACCGGGTATGGCTGGCAAGAAGATATTGATGCTCGTTGGCGAGTTCAGCGAGGAATACGAGATTTTCGTCTTTGAACAGGCCATGCATGCGGTGGGCCATACGGTCCATGTCGTTTGCCCCGACAAGAAGGCCGGCGACATCCTGAAGACCTCGTTGCACGACTTCGAAGGCCACCAGACCTATACGGAAAAGCTCGGCCACGACTACATCCTCAACAAGACGTTTTCCGAGGTCAACCCGGCCGAATACGATGCCGTCTACGCGGCGGGCGGGCGCGGGCCGGAATATATCCGCATCGACAAGCGCGTGCAGGCGCTGGTGCGGCATTTCCATGAGGCCGGCAAGCCGATCTTCACCATCTGCCACGGCGTGCAGATCCTGATCGCGGTCGACGGCGTGGTGCGCGGCAGGGAAGTCGCGGCGCTGCAATATTGCGAGCCGGAAGTCACGCTGGCCGGGGGCATCTATATCGATGTTGCGCCGACCGGTGCCCATGTCGACGGCAATCTGGTGTCGGCCAAGGGCTGGCCGGGCCTTGCCGCCTTCATGCGCGAATGTCTGAAAGTGCTGGGCACCGAGATCAGCCAGGGAGAGATCCTGATGCGCGACCAACGCCAGGCGGCTTAAGCTCGGAATTTGGAGCCGCCGCGCCCCTAATGCATGTCGCGCAAAAGTGTGCAGCGGTTTTGCGATAACGGCATGCATAAACAAGAACTTAAAGCGCGTCGCATGAGGCCGGTCGAGCGCGACGCGCTTTAGGTGCGGCGGTGCGTCTACACGGCCATCCGCGCTTCGCGGAACGAGACCAGCTTGCTGCGGCTCTCGTCCCATAGCGCCAGCTTGACGCAGCGCAGGCTGTCGAGAAGCGTGACGCGGCCGATCTCACGCAACTCCGGATAGTCCCTCAGCACTTCCGGAAGCCGGTAACACGGCACTTTGGCCGAGAGGTGGTGCACATGGTGGACGCCGATATTGCCGGTGATCCAGTTCAGAACCGGTGGCAGGTCGTAATAGGACGAGCCGTGCAGGGCAGCGTGCTGGAATTCCCACTCGGAGTCCTTTGTCCACTCCGTTTCCTCGAACTGATGCTGGACGTAGAACAGCCAGATGCCGGCCGATCCGGCGAGGATGACGATCGGCAGATGCACGACCAGGAACGCGCCGGGGCCGACGAACCAGATGAGCAGAGCGGCGATGACGGCGATGGCGAGGTTGGTGGACATCGACGACACCCAAGGGGTGAGGCCGCCCCGCATCATGCCCAAGGGCAGTCTCTGCTCGAAAATGAAAATCCATATCGGACCAAGGCCAAACATCACCAGCGGATGGCGATAGAGGCGATAGGCGAGCCGGCGCCGCCACGACAGTTGCCGGTATTCGGCGACGGTCAGTGTCTTGATGTCGCCGGTGCCGCGCTCGTCGAGATTGCCGGCGCTGGCGTGATGGGTTGCGTGGGCGCGGCGCCAGCAATCGTAGGGCGTCAGCGTCAGCACGCCAAGGACGCGGCCGATCCAGTCGTCGGCATAGCGATTGGCAAAGAAGGAGCCGTGACCGCAATCGTGCTGGATCATGAAGATCCGCACCAGAAAGCCGGCGGCCGGAAGGATGAGGACCAGACCCCACCAATGGCCATAGGCATAGGCGGCCGAGGACAGCGCCCATAACGTGGCGAAAGGGATGAGGGTGATGGCGAGTTCGACAGCGCTGCGACGTCTGTCGGGCTTTTTATAGCGCGACAGGATTTTCAACCAGGCGCGCTTGCTGTTTGCCACAGCTTCGGGGGAAATCATGTTCATCATGAAACATAGGCGGAGCAGGGCGCTGCCGCAAGACGGAGATCACGCAAAGTTACTGCGCGTAAATGTCGCGCGATGGCAACCGGCCACAATTGCCGGTCGCGTCCCTGGCAACGGCGCGCTACCGACGGCGCCCGCCTGCGACCACCTTGGCTTCCACGCCGTCCAGGCGGTCGAGCAATTCCTTCAGACGGTCGGGAATATCGGACTCGGTGCGGAAGGCCGGCAAGGTGCGCAGAAAGCGCTTGGTCGCTTCGGTGCCGAGCTGGCGCCGGATATCGGCGGCGAGCCCGTTGCGTTTTTCGCCGTTCCTGCGGGGCATCATCTCAAAATCCTGTGTCGGCTTCGAAACTCTTCCAAGGGAGGAATGGTTCCCGCATTGTAGTAGCCTGGCAAGCAAAGCCGGCGGTTACGGTAAAGTTTGAATTAAAATCGAAAGGTTTGCGCCGTCCGCCATCAAGCCGCAACAGCGGCTGCAGTATCGCTTGCCCCTTGATTTTTGGCCGCTAAACCTCGATATCGGGCGCAAATCCACACCATTTGAAAATGACGGGAAACGGCGATGAGCGACCAGGCAAAAGACGAACGCGCGCCCGATGAAGCCGAGAAGACCGAGGCTGCCGCGGAGCCAAGGGAAGGCGGCGTCGACGGCGACTATGAAGCGCTTGTGCGGCTTCTGAAGGAAAACGAAGAGCTGAAGGATCGCGCGCTGCGCGTGGCGGCCGACATGGAGAATTTGCGCCGCCGCACCGCCCGAGACGTCCACGATGCGCGCGCCTATGCGGTCGCCAATTTTGCCCGCGACATGCTGTCGGTATCAGACAATCTGCGCCGTGCGCTGGATGCCATCCCGGAGGAGGCCAAGGCGTCGGGTGATGCCGGCTTCAAGGCGCTGATCGACGGCGTCGAGATCACCGAGCGCGCCATGCTGTCGGCGCTGGAGCGCCACGGCGTGAAGAAGCTCGAGCCCGAGGGGGAGAAATTCGATCCGAATTTCCACCAGGCGATGTTCGAGGTGCCCAATCCCGACGTGCCGGCCAACACGGTCGTCCAGGTCGTGCAGCCCGGCTATTCGATCGGCGAGCGCGTGCTGCGGCCGGCCATGGTCGGCGTCGCCAAGGGCGGCCCCAAGCATGTGGCAAGCGAAGCGCCGGTGGAGCCGGGGCCGGTGAACGAGCAGGCTGAGAAGGATGCGTGAACTGGGAGTAGGGCTCCGTTAGCCAGCAACCGCCACCAAAGCGTGAGGGATGATCGACCGCCCCCAACCTATCCGATTTCAGGGCGATCAAACAGTTCGCCGTGCAGGCTTTCCTGCCCTCAGCTCAGCAGTTCACAGCCATAGCGGCGGACCACGTCGGGGAATGTCTCCATGTCCGGCATTCCTTCGCCGTCCGGAGGAATGCGCCTGTCGGCGGTGGGCACACTGGTCGCCCTCAGAAGTTCCTCGAAACCGCCAGGCGTGAAGAAGAACAGCATCCGGGCCGGCCCACGCTTGACCGTATAGCGGTGCGGCACATCGCGTGGCCCAAAGAGAAACGAACCGGGTCCAGCCATAATCGCCTTACCGCCGATCTCGAACTCGATCTCGCCTTCCATCACCAGGAATGACTCGTCCTCGCGATGGTGCACATGCAGCGGCGCCTCACCTTCGCTCTCGAGCACTTCGATCAGCGTGAACTGGCCCGCGGTCTGGACCGCTGTCGCCTTGATCACCGCTAGCGAGCCAAGCCACCAGCGCGCCTCTCCTTCCAAGGCGTGACTGCAAAAGGCGTGGGGAGTGCTCCTGCCAGCTTCGCCGCCAGCCACGGCCGCCACAGAATGGTAGCCGACCTTGATCGAGGCGGAATTCACCATCGAGCAATAGTTTTTGATGCCGGGCAGGGAGGACCAGACCTCGCCAGCCGCCTTGGCGCTGTCCATGTCCGCCCATTCGAATATCTCCGTCCAGCCGCCTGCGGATTTGAGCAGGCGACGGTTGAGGAAACCCTTGAGCTTTCGCACCTCGTCATTCACTTCATCCCTAGTCTGCAGGAACATCTGCTCGGTGAATCCGGGCTTCAATGCAAATTCAGTGATTTCAACGACATTCGTGTCCATGACTTCCTCCCTTTGCCATCTGACCTTTGTTTCGCCTCCCGCATTCTGTTCGCTCAAGACGTGCTCGTCCGGCCTCTGCCTTTGAGCCAGCAGAGCGCCATTGTCGTTGCCGTTTCGACGGCGAGGTCCACCGTCATGCCGCGTATCCGCATGGCGTTGAACGTCGGAAAGTCGAATAGAAAGCTGATTGCCTGCACGACATCATCGCCCGGACCGTCGTGCGCCAGTGCCTCACGCACGAATCCGGCCACCATGTGTCGCAGGTATTCCTCCCATTCCCGCATGGCCGGAAGCTCGCGCTCGCGCAGGTCGCTTTCGAGATGCCGTCCGCCACGTTGGTAGAAGGCGAACAGCTCGTTGGCGACCCGGCGTAGCCGTTCTTCAGGATCGGTCGCGTCGCCGATTATCTCCGTCACTGCTTCGGGCGACGGAGGACGCAGGCGCTCCATCAGCAATTCGCCGCACGCCGGCACCAGGTCATCCAGAGTAGGAAAATGCTTGTAGACGGTGCCAACGGCGACATCGGCTTCCGTAGCGATGTCCTTCCAAGTCGTGCCAAAGATGCCGTTCTGGGTGTGCAGCTTGATTGTCGCGTCGAGAATGCGCTGCCTCGTCTTGGCGAAGGCGGCAGTCCGGGAAGCCATGCTGTAGCGGCGAGGGGACATAGACGTCCACCCAAATAATTGAATGAACAATTCAATCATTTAATTTATCTGGAGTCAATCCAGATTCGCAGGAGCCACTCGCTATTCCCCACTCGGTATTTCATTATTCCCTCCATGAACCCGATCGAGCTTCTCGACTATGCCGGCGTCGCCGTCTTCGCGGCGACCGGTGCGCTGGCCGCCTCGCGCAAACAGCTCGACATTATCGGTTACCTGTTTCTGGCTAGCGTTGCCGGCATCGGGGGCGGAACGTTTCGCGACGTCATCCTCAACGTGCCCGTGTTCTGGGTGGGAAACCGCGACTATGTGCTAATCTGTGCGGCGGTGGCGGTCGTCGTCTTCTTCAGCGCACATCGTTTCGAGTCGCGCTACAAATTGCTGCTCTGGCTCGACGCCATAGGTCTTGCCGCATTTTCGGTGATTGGCGCGGCCAAGGGGCTGACGATCACCGGGTCACCTGCAGTTTCGATCGTCACCGGCATGCTCACCGCAACCCTTGGCGGCATTCTGCGCGATCTGTTGACAGGCGAGCCTTCGGTGCTCCTGAGACCGGAAATCTACGTTACCGCAGCGCTTGCCGGCGCCGGCCTCTACACACTTGGCGATTTCGCCGGACTGCCGCCGCTTGCGTCGGGCCTGGCAGGTTTCATGGCGGCTTTCTGCGTACGCGGCGGCGCGCTGAAATTCGGCTGGGCCTTTCCGTCCTACAAAAGCAAGCCTGGCCGGCGTCCGGAAGATATTCCCTGATTTAAGGTGTCAGGCTGCAAACCGCTGCGCTTCCCCGCCATAATAATTGACGTAGCGGGCACCGATCTCCTTGACCGGCATCACCACGAACACGTCGACCGTCGAGAATTCACGGTCGATGACGCAACCGTCGCCGATGCGCGCGCCGACGCGCAGATAGCCCTTGACCAGCGGCGGCATCGCGGCGATCGCCGCCTTGGTGTTAACGGCTTCGATCGGCATCAGATCCATCGAACAATAGCGCCCGGCGACGGCACGCACGTCCCACGATGAATTCGTCCGGCAGTGGTGGGCAAGATAGGTCAGCGCCTCTGCATGTGCCGCCGGCACGGTGCCGTGGAACGACGCGCAGCCGGTCATCACGCCAATGCCGTAATGATTGATATAGGCCCAGATGCCTTGCCACAGCGCCTCGATGGTGCGCTTGGAGCGGTATTCCGGCAGAACGCAGGAGCGGCCGAGCTCGAGGAAGCGCTGGCCGGGATGTCGCGCGATCAGCTTGGTCAGCTCGAATTCGCCTTCGGAATAGAAGCCGCCCGCCGCCGCGGCAATCTCCTGCCGCAGCAGGCGATAGGTGCCGACGATGCGGCGATGCTCGGGACCGGAAAGCGAAGTATCGAAGACCAGCAGATGATCGCAGAGGGGATCGAAGCGGTCGGCATCGCGGCGGTCCTGCATCTGGAACAGGTCCTTCCTGGCACCAAGCTCGTCGTAGAACACCCGGTAGCGCACTTCCTGCGCGGCAGCGATCTCGGCCTCGTTGCGGGCGAGCCGCACTTCGAGATTGCCGATGCGGCCGAGCGATGCGCCTTTTATGACGGCATCGGCGTTCCGGCCGACGAGCAAAGGCCCGCTGGCGTTCGGCCGAGCATCACATTCCGGCATGACTGTATGCACGAGTGATTCTCCTTCGAGCCATCCCTCTTGGCACGGGGATACGGTGTAGGTGCAACAGGATTGTGACAGTACCGTGATACGGCTCTGCGGGCAATACTTCGTCGGCTGGGTAATCTATCGACCGTCTATGTTGTGCCTCAGGCGGCCACTTGCCCTTCAACCGCATGAACCAGGGCATCAGGGTCGAGCGGCTTGGTGACGAAGCCGCTGGCACCGTGGGCGAGCACGGCGTGGCGGGTCTTTTCCTGGCTGTCGGCCGACAGCACCATGATCGGCACCGGCGGAACCGCGGTCTCCTCCTCATGGCGGCGGATGGCGGCGATGGCGTCCAGCCCGTCCATGACAGGCATATGCAGGTCCATCAGCACCACGTCGTAGCGGTGCTTATGGCCGGTGCTGATGACCGCCTCGACCGCGGCCTTGCCGTTGCCGACCACTTTCACCCGATGCCCGGCCTTCAGGAGGGTGGCGCGGGCCAGCATGGCGTTGATGTCGTTGTCCTCGGCGATCAGCACCGACAGGCCCTGCTGGCGGCCGCCAATGGCGTGCCCAGCCTGCGCGCCGCGCTTTTGCGGTTGCGGCTCGGCGATGACCGGTGCGTGGCTGGTCAAAAGCACGCGCAGCAATGTCTCGCCGCGCACCGGCCTCGCCAGGAAGGTGGCGTAACCGTTGGCACGGAACTCGCCAAGCATGCCGCGGTCGGTCGGCGCGATCAGCGTCACCGCCTCGCAATCGACAAATCCGCTCTGGCGCAGGCGCCTGAGCAGCCTGCCGTCGCTTTGCTCCATGGCAGCATCGACCAGAAGCACGTTGCAGCCCTCGGCGAAAGGGGCGGCCTGGGCGGCGGCGGCGGCCAGATCGACCGTTCCGCCATTGGCGCGAATGGTGCGGGCGATGGCTTCGGCCTCGACCAGGTTCTTCGACACGATTACCGCATGCCGGCCCAACAGCGCGTTCTGGCGGATCTGCAGCGCCTCGACGGCGGAAATAGCGGGAATCTCGAAGACGAATTCGGATCCCTGGCCAAGCCGGCTCGACACCGAGATAGTGCCGCCCATCGCCGTCACCAGGCGCTTGGAAATCGCGAGACCGAGGCCGGCACCACCATGCGTACGGGTCGAGGTGCCGTCAGCCTGTTCGAAGTCCTCGAAGATGCGCTCCATGTCCTCCTCGCGCAGACCGGGGCCGGTGTCGGTGATGGTGAAGCGGATGCGGTTGGTGGTTTCGGTGCGGACGCGGCCGATGCTTGCCAGGACGCCGCCGCTGTCGGTGAACTTGACGGCGTTGCCGATAAGGTTGAGCAGCACCTGCCTGACCCTGCCGGGGTCGGCGGTGATCAGCTGCGGCACGTCGGGTTCGACATGGCAGCCGAGGCCGATATCCTTGGCAAAAGCCCGCGCCGCCAAAAGCTCGATGACATTGTCGGCGATCTCGCGCACCGACATCGGTTGCGGTTCGGGATCGAAGCGGCCGGCCTCGATCTTGGAATAGTCGAGCAGGTCCTCGATCAGCGCCAGCAGCGCGCTGGCCGAGGTCGAGATGGCGCCGACATAGGTCCGCTGCTCGGGCGAAAGGCTGGTGTCGGCGAGAAGCCGGGCCATGCCCATGATGCCGTTCATCGGCGTGCGTATCTCGTGGCTGACGGTGGCGAGGAAGCGCGATTTGGCCTGGCTCGCATATTCGGCCCGTTCGCGGGCGGTGATCAGCGAGGATTCGGCGCGTTTGCGGGCGGTGATGTCACGGGCGATGGCGCGATGCGAAACGGCGCCGCTGTCCTTGTCGCGCACCGACAGCTCGATCCAAGAGAACCAGCGTGGGCCGTCCGGCGTGCGAATGGCGACATCAGTGGAACTCAGGCATTCATGGTCGGAAAAGGCGGCGTCGGGAACGATGCCGACATCGATGCCTAGTTCGGCCAGGGTCTTGCCGGCGAGGTCGCGCTGGTCGGTTTCGACAAGGTCGGCGAAAACCTTGTTGGCGTAGACGATATGGCCGTCGCGGTCGCGGTGGACGACGAGATCGCCGAGTGCATCGATCAGACCGCGAAAGCGCTCCTCGCTCTCCTGCATCTCCCACATGCGGTCGGCCAGCGTCTCGATCTCGGCGCGACTGCGGGCGGTCGTGGCATCGAGAAGGGCCACCGCGCGACGCTGGGTGCGCCTGTTGCGCAGATGCATGGCGAGCCCGGCGATGGCTGTCGCCAAAAGGCCAATGGTGATGAAGATCGGCGCTCCGGTCAGATGCGACAGGCCTGCCAGCACGACGATGGCAACGAGAGTCAGGAAGGGCAGGCCGTGGCGGTTGGCGTCCGGCAATTCCGGCGCCAGCGGCGGCGCGGCGACAAGCTGCCGCCCTGACGCCTCGGGGGCCGCCCGGTCGGCCCGTTCGGCTGGTTCCGCCTCTCTGATGCCGGGTTCCGCAATCATACGGAATTCCTGCCAGACAGAGCTTATTGAAGGTTGTGGTTGATCGTTCGAATTTTAGCGGTCGCGCTCTTTTTTCCCTTTGGAGCCTCACATGTCCACCACCACGCGGCCGCGGATCTTGCCCTCGACGATGTCATGCGCGGCGCCGATGATGCCGTCGAAGCCGATGCTCGTCGACAGGCTGGCAAGCTTTCCGTGATCGAGATCGGTGCCGATGCGGCGCCAGGCCTCGATGCGGACCGCCTTGGGCGCCATCACCGAATCGATGCCGAGCAGCGAGACGCCGCGCAGGATGAACGGGGCGACGCTTGCCGGCAGGTCCATGCCGCCGGCGAGGCCGCAAGCGGCAACGGCGCCGCCATAGGAGGTCATCGACAGGACGTTGGCCAGCGTGTGGCTGCCGACAGCGTCGATGCCGCCGGCCCAGCGTTCCTTGGCTAGCGGTTTTGCAGGCTGCGCAAGCTCGTCGCGTGAAATCACTTCCGCGGCACCGAGGTCGGTCAGATAGGGGCTTTCGGCACTGCGGCCGGTCGAGGCGATGACGTGATAGCCGAGGCTGGACAGGATCGAGACCGCGACCGACCCGACGCCACCGGCAGCGCCCGTCACCACCACAGGGCCGCGGTCGGGCACGATGCCGTGGCGCTCCAGCGCGATGACGCAAAGCATGGCGGTGTAGCCGGCGGTGCCGACCGCCATCGCATCATGCGGGCTCATGCCGTCCGGCAGCGGTACCAGCCAGTCGCCCTTGACGCGGGCGCGTCCGGCAAAGGCGCCGAAATGCGTCTCGCCGACGCCCCAGCCGTTCAATATGACCTTGTCACCCTCGCGCCAGTCGGGATTGGAAGACGAGATGACGGTGCCGGCGAAATCGACGCCCGGCACCAGCGGCCAGCGGCGGATCACCGGCGCCTTGCCGGTGATTGCAAGGCCGTCCTTGTAGTTCACCGTCGTCGCCTCCACCGCGACGGTGACGTCGCCTTCCATCAGGTCTGCCTCGGTGAGCTCGGTCACCGCGACCGACTGGTTTTTCTCGGCGTCGCGCGAAACGAGGATGGCTTTGAAGGTTTCGGGCATTTTTTCTCCTCGGGCTTGCAAATAAGAAATGTGCGGTGCCGGGCGAGTGAGGTCAATCGCTCGATGTTCCGCGCCACCAGCCAATGAGCTCATCGAAGACGACCAGCACGGCACCGACCGAAATGAAGGCATCGGCGAGGTTGAAGATCGCGAAGGACCAGACCGGCGTGTGAAACAGAATATAGTCGATGACATGGCCATAGGCAGCGCGGTCGATCAGATTGCCGAGCGCGCCGCCGACGATCAGCGCGAAGCCGACGCGGGCAAGCAGGTGGCCGGGCGGCGTGCGGGCCGCAAGATAGAGAACGAAAGCGACCACCAGAACCGCGACGACCACCAGGCCGGTGTCGCCGAAGGACGAAAACAGCGAAAACGCGATGCCGGTGTTGTAGGTGCGGTACAGCGCCAGGAACGGCAGGAGATCGAGCCTTTCCTGGAAGGCAAGGCCGGTCTCGACCAGATATTTCAGCCACTGGTCGAGCGCTATCGCGGCGACAACCAGAAAAGCGTAGGGGCTCCAGGACTTCATGGTTTGCAGTTTCACGGTTTGGGATGTCACGATCGGGCATCCTCCGGGCCGAGCTTCAGCGCGCCGCGCCGGATCTCGAACAGCATGACGCCGGTGGCCACCGCAAGGTTGAGCGAATCGGCGCGGCCTGCCTGCGGTATCCGCAGCAGCTTGTCGCAGCTTGCGGCAAGCTCGTCAGGCAGGCCTTGCTGCTCGTTGCCCATCATCAAAAGCACCGGGCCTTTTGAAAAATCGACCGAGCGGTAATCGACCGCACCCTTAAGATGGGTGCCGGCGACGAGGCCGGAAAAGCTCTTTCGCCAGGCGAGAAAAGCCTCGGCCGACGCCTTGGCGACCGGCACGGCGAAGATCGAGCCCATGGTGGCGCGTACCGTCTCGACCGAAAAGGGATCGGTGGTCTCGCCGACCAGGATGACGCCTTTGGCGCCGACGGCGTCGACCGTGCGGATGACGGTGCCGAGGTTGCCGGGGTCGCGGACGCGGTCGAGCACCACCCAGACGTCGCCATCATGGGCGCGAATGTCCTTCAGCGGCAGCAATTTCTGCGAGAACACGCCGACGACCATTTGCGGATTGTCGCGGCGGGTGATGGCGACCAGCACGTTTTCCGAAACTTCAAGTACGGTGCCGCCGGCGGCAACCGTGCGCGCCGCAACTTTTTCAACCGCCGCATTGCCACGTCCGGCCTTGGCGAAAACCAATGTCCTGATAGACCAGCCGAGATCGAGCGCGTCGATGACCAGCTTCAGGCCTTCGGCCATGAAGGCATTCTGCTGGTCGCGGAATTTCTTCTGCGCGAGCGCCTTGATGTCCTTGACCAGCGGATTGGCGAGGCTGGTGACTTCCTTCACCTGCCCTGGCGCGCCCGCGTGCCGTTCGTACGCACTCATTCAGGCCACCCAGCGCGAGAACAGCGAGGTCGAAAGCGCCCGGCCGGCGGATTTCTCGCGGATGATCAATTCGCCGGATTCGACCGTGCCGCCCATGCCGGCGAAGGTGTCGCGCATCAAGGCGTGGATGGCGAAGAAAGAGGCGCGGATCGAGTAGGCGGTCAGCACCACAGCGAGCGGCTTCGGCGTCAGGATCCCACGGCAGATGTCGGTCAGCGCCGGCAAATCCTCGAACAGCTGCCAGACCTCGCCCTTCGGTCCGCGGCCATAGGCGGGCGGGTCGAACAGGATGATGTCGTAGCGGCTGCCGCGGCGCTCCTCGCGCTCGGCGAATTTCACGGCATCGTCGACGATCCAGCGGATCGGCTTTTGCGACAGGCCCGCCATCTCCTGGTTTTCGCGTGCCCAGCCGATCGCCTTCTTGGAAGCATCGACATGGGTGACCTCGGCGCCGGCACGCGCTGCCACCAGCGAGGCAAGGCCGGTATAACCGAACAGGTTCAGCACCTTCACCGGCCGTTTTGCCGCCGCAATCAGCCCGGCCATGTGGTCCCAGTGCGAGGCCTGCTCGGGAAAGACGCCGACATGGCGAAACGAAGTGAAGCGGCCGAGATAGTCCATGCCGTCATGCTTCATCGGCCAGGTCTCGCCGAGCGGCGTCTTCGGAAAGCGCCAGCGGCCGATGCCTTCCTCGTCGGTATCGCCGGTGAAAATGGCATCGGCGCGTTCCCAGTCCCTGGCCGGCAATGCCTTTTGCCAGATCGCCTGGCCTTCCGGCCGAACGATGCGGTAGGGGCCGTATTGCTCGAGCTTTTCTCCGGCGCCGCTGTCGAGCAGCGCGTAATCCTGACTGGCGCCGACTTCGAGGATCAGCGGCAGATGTTCGGCAGGCAGCGCGCCATCGCGGCGCGAAAGTGGGCGCGGCGCTGCTTTCTGCTCGGACCGGTCCTGCGGTTTCGTCTCCGGACCAGCGGTTGGATTGGGGTCGCGCCGCCGCGGCTGCTCTATCCCGCCTTTTTTCGCGGGCGGGCGGCTGTCGCGGCGTTTGTCGCGAAAAGGTTTCAAGAAGGCGCATCTCCGGACGGCGGCTGCGCCGCTTCTGCCACAGCGAATTGACCGGCGCAACAAAAGGGCTGCAGGCGTTTGCGAACGGATCAGCCACGCCTGATCGACAGCAGCCCGACTGCGAGCGCGATGAAACCGACGGCCTTGAAGCCGGTGACGACCATATGGCCGGCTTCCCAGCGGCTCCGGATAGCTTCGAAATTGCCCGGGATCGGTCCAGGCACCCAGGTGGCCAGGACATTGTTTGCCGGTTTGACGAGCGCAACCCACGCGACAAGCGCCATCAGATAAAGCATGGTGGCGGCCAACACCCACCAGAATGCCGGGCCGTCGCCGCGCAGCATCCATGCGAGGAGCCCCGGACAGGCGACGGCCGCCACGTCCAGCGGTGCGCCGACAGTCAAAAAGAACTGGAACTGAGCATTGAAGACCGTGGTTTCTCGCCAGAGCGAAGGCGGCCATCTGGTCAGCCGCGGCACCGATTCCAGTACGTGGGCGAAGGATGGTCCGAGGCTTAGGGCAGCAACGGTGGCGGTCAAAACCGACCAGAACAACAGAAAACCGCGTATATCCATAATGGCCAGACAACGGCGTCAGGCCGCATACGTTCCGGTCGGCGATCATCCTGCTTGCCGCCGAAAGCGCAGGCGCACTATCGTCCATCCAAATTGGGCATCCATCCAAATCGGGTTGCGATCCATGTCCCGCGCCGAACGCCTGCTCGACCTGATCCAGATCCTGCGCCGGCATCGCCGGCCAGTCAGCGGCCGCAGCCTTGCAGGCGAAATGGGTGTGTCGATCCGCACGCTCTATCGCGATATCGCCACGCTGCAGGGGCAGGGCGCGCCGATCGAGGGCGAGGCGGGGCTGGGCTACGTGCTCAGGCCAGGCTTCATGCTGCCGCCCTTGATGTTCACCGACGAGGAGATCGAGGCGATCGTGCTCGGTTCGCGCTGGGTGGCCAAGCAGCCGGACTGGCGGCTTGCCAACGCCGCCACCGACGCGCTGGCCAAGATCGCCGCGGTGCTGCCGGACGATTTGCGCGAAGAGCTCGATGCCTCGACGCTGCTGGTCGGGTCGCGCACCGAGGTCACCGAAGGCATCGATCTCGGCATGGTGCGGCAAGCCATCCGCGAGGAGCACAAGTTGAGCTTTGTCTATCGCGATGCCGGCGGCGCTGCCTCCGAGCGCACCGTCTGGCCGTTTGCACTCGGCTTCTTCGACAAGGTGCGCGTCGTCGCGGCGTGGTGCGAGATGCGCCAGGATTTCAGGCACTTTCGCGCCGATCGGATATCCGGCCTCAACGCCACCGAGACGCGTTATCCGCGCCGTCGCCAGGTGCTGCTCAAAGAATGGCGGGCGACGCTCGACAAGCCAAGCTAAGGCTGCCGCTCAGTTAAGACTGTTGCCAGAATCTGGCAGTGGTGCACGCTATGCTCCTCCAGTCGAAACCATCTGGAGAGCAATTCATGACACCGCCCAATTTCGTCATCCTCTATGTCGACAAGCCTGAGCAAAGCGGCGCCTTCTACAGCGCGCTGCTCGGACGCGAGCCGGTCGACACCTCGCCGACCTTCGTGTTGTTCGTGCTCGACAACGGCTTCAAACTCGGCCTCTGGTCGCGTCATACCGTAGAGCCGGCCGCGGCGGCCGCAGGCGGTGGCGCCGAGGTCGTCTTTGCGCTGGATACGCCTGGCGCTGTCGACACCACCCATGCCGAGTGGGCCGACCGTGGGCTGACCATCCTGCAGAGCCCGACCGACATGGATTTCGGCCGCACCTTCGTCGCGCTCGATCCGGACAACCACCGGCTGCGGGTTTATTGGCAAAAGGAGTAAGGCAGTAGGGCAGTAGGCGAGAGCAAAGTAGCACTAGGCGCGGCGCCGCACGATTAGCACGGTTTCCTACTGCCCTACTGCCCTACTGCCCTACTGCCCTACTGCCCTACGCTTGCGCGATACACGGCAATGCCGGCGGCCAGGTCCTCGAGGGCCGCGCCGACCGACTTGAACAGCGTGATCTCGTCATTGCCCTGCCGGCCTTTTTTCTGGCCGCGTGCCAGTTCATAGAGGTCGGCGACGATGGCTTGCGGCTTCAGCACGCCGGAGGCCAGCGGCTGGACGATGTCGCCGGCTTCCTTGGTGGCGCCGGCGCGGGTGTCGACATAGACGCGGGCGCGTGCAATCGCGTCGTCGTCGCTTTCGCGCATCGCCGGCGTGAAGCCGCCAACCAGATCGACATGGGTTCCCGGTTTCAAGAGTACCCCTTTGATCAGTGGCGCGGTGGTGATGGTCGCCGATGACACGATATCGGCCTGGCCGAGTTCGACGTCGAGATCGCCTGCGGCGTCGGCCGCAAAACCCTCGGCACGCAATTTCACCGCGACCTTTTCGGCGTTGGCCGGCGTGCGGTTCCAGATGCGGATGTTCTTGATCGGCCGCACCGCCGAATGCGCCTTTGCAAGGAATGGCGACAGCGCGCCGGCGCCGACCACCAGCAGCCGTGATGCGTCCTCGCGGGCCAGATAGGAGGCGGCCAGCGCCGAGGCGCAGGCGGTGCGCCACTGCGTCAGCCTCTGGCCATCGATCAAGGCCTGCGGCTCGCCGGTGGCGCCGTCCAGCAACAGGTAGAGGCCCATCACCGCAGGCTTGCCGACGGCGTTGTTGTCGGGCGACACGGTGACGATCTTGACGCCGATATGGCCATCGACCGAGGTGCCGGCGGCGTTGAAGTCGGTCCAGGCCGGCATCAGAAGCAGCGTCGAGGCGGCACCGTCGGGCCGCTCGACCGTGTGATGATGCCTGACCGGCTGCACGGCGCCGTCGCGAAAAGCGGCGCGCAATGTCTCGACCAGCCCGGGAAAGGTCAGCGCGCGGTCGACCTCGGCGGCGGAAATGGTCAGCATGATGGCTCCGTGGAGAAATAGGCCGGTTGCGCTTCCTGCCCGAGCCGCGGCTCAGTTCATCGGCTTCGGCAAGGCCGGGCCCTGCGCCGCTGTGGGCGCGCGGCTGACTGCCAGACGCAGGTTCTCGGCCTCGGCGCCGCGCTGGCGCGCCAGCTTGCGGTAGCGGCCCTGCTTGATCCAGGTCGCCAGGCTGCCGACGATCATGCCGATGGCCAGCGCCAGGAACAGGAAAATGAACAGCGGCACGGTCAGCGTCAGCGCCGGATTGCCGGGATTGAACGGATCGAGCGTGAAGGCCACCGGTTCGCGGTTGGCGACGGCCAGCGCAATCAGGATGACGGCCAGCGGCACGAAAACCACGATGAGGATGAAGCGATTGAACATGTTTTTCCGTTCGGAAGAAAAGGCAGCAACGGGTCGGCGGGCGCCGCGCCTATTTGCCTCCGTTCAGCCTTTCACGCAATTCCTTGCCGGTCTTGAAGAACGGCACCCATTTCTCCTCGACCTCTACGGATTCGCCGGTGCGCGGATTGCGGCCGGTGCGGGCAGGGCGGTTTTTCACCGAAAACGCGCCGAAGCCGCGCAACTCGACCCGGTTGCCCTCGGCAAGCGCGTCGGTGATTTCATCGAAGATGGCGCCGACAATGTTTTCGACATCGCGCAGGAAAAGATGCGGATTGCGCGTGGCGATGATCTGCACAAGTTCGGATTTGATCATGAAAAGGCTCCCCGTGAAAGCAGTGCCGCCGAAATTATCAGAATGATTTTATTTGCTTTTTCACTCCCAAGCGGCTCCTCAAGGGTGCCAGACGGAAACGAGACCGTCAAGAAACAAGCGGTCCGCTCCAATTTCGTGAAGGACGTCGCCGCCATGGCCAGGCAGGCCAAGCGCAGCGCCGACGGTCTGCGCCATCGCCTTGGAGAACAGGAAACCACCGCGTTTTTCCGTGTCCTTCCATTCCACCACCTTGAGCTTGGCATCGACACCCTTGCCTGCAAGCCAGTCGATCGCTTCGGCCTCGCCGCCGACCGCGTCGATCAATCTGTTGGTGACCGCCTGCCGGCCGGTGAAGATCGACCCGTCCGCGAGCGCCAGCGCCTCCGGCTTGGTCATGTTGCGGCGCTCGGCGACGATGCCGACGAACCAGTCGTAGCTGTCGAGAATGAGTTTGCGGACCATGGCGCGTTCATCGTCATTGGTCGGCTTGAAGGGGGAAGGCGAGGCCTTCAAGGGCGAGGATTTCACCTCCTCCAGCTTGACGCCGAGCTTGTCCATGAGGCCGCTGACGTCCGGGTACTGGATCAGAACGCCGATCGAGCCGACGATCGAGGATTTGCGTGCGACAATATGGTCGGCCGCGGTGGCTATCATGTAACCCGCCGACGCCGCGAGCGTGCCGACCTCGGCCACCACCGGCTTGTCGGCGGCGAGCTTGCGCACTGCCTCGTAGATCGACTCGCCACCGACGGTGGTGCCGCCGGGTGAATCGATCGACAGGATCACAGCCTTGACGCGCGGCGACTGACGGATGGCTTCCAGCCGCTTGATCAGTTCTTCGTCTTCGGTGATGGTACCTTCGATCTTGACCTTAGCGATGTGGTCGACAGCCGCGCCGGTGAATTCGTCACCATAAATCCACGCGGAAAAGGCGATCAGCCCGGCTGCGGCGACAAGAATCGCCGCAACACGCCAGAATGTCAGCTTGCGGCGCAAGCGGCGGCGGTCGATCAGGTCGTCGGCTCTCAATGCCATGGTCAGCCTCGTAGTCGGTGGGAGCAGATGCTTTTAAAGCAACCATTCGCGCCCGGCTACCGTTTCCTGACGGCCTTCGCCAAAGCCGTCTTCGGCGTTCGGGCAAGCTTCAACCTGTCGCGTTCCACAGGCTCTAACACTGTGCGCCCATATCTGGTATGAGGTTCAGGCTGCGCTGGGGCCATTTTCGTTGTATAGGGGCGGCTGTCATATTTTTGCGGTTTTCCTCGGCTTGTGCTTGCTTGAGGGCGCCGGCACCCCACCTATAGGGCGGCCTGGCGGGCAGGGGTTTAGAAGAAGCAGTCATGTTAGCGGGACCAATCGAACCGACCAACACCGAGACGGAGTTGGCTCCCAAGGCCGCAGGCCGGGCGCGGGTCGACGCCTTTGACATCGCGCAGCGTCATTCGCGCCGGGTGCGGATCCTCAAGCTGGCCGTGCCGCTGGTCGCCGCCCTGATCGCGGTCGCGTTTCCGGTCTATTCCTATCTCATGGCTCCCGCTGCAATCGAGGTGCAGGCCGACGGCGGCTCCTTTGCCAATGGCAAGCTGGTGATGGCCAATCCCAAGCTCAACGGCTTCACCAAGCAGAACTTGCCCTATTCGATGACGGCCCTGCGCGCCATACAGGACGTCAGCAAACAAGGCATCATCGATCTGGAAGGCATCAAGGCCAGGCTGCCGATTGCGGCCGACAACACGGCCGCCATCGATGCCGCGCGCGGCACCTATGATCGCGACGGCAACACGTTCAGCCTGACCAGCGACGTGACGGTATCGACCACGGATGGCGTGGTGGCAAAATTCAAATCAGTCTATCTCGACATGGGCGAAGGCACTATGAAGACAAGCGAACCCGTCGATGTCAGCCGCGGCGGGTCGCGGATCAGGGCGGATTCGATGTCGGTCCAGGACAATGGGAAGGTCCTGGTTTTCGAGAACAAGGTGCGCGTCGACATCGATCCCGCCAGTTTGAAGGCGGCAGAGGCAAAGAGCGGAGAGACCAATGCGGTTCAGTAGTTCGGCACGGCGCCTCGCCGCGGTTTCGGCGTTGCTGACCCTCGGGCTGCCATTGGGGCTCACCCTGGGGACGGCTTCGTCGCTGGCGCAGTCCAGCGCCACCAGCCAAATGTCCGGCCTCAGGCTGTCGGGCGACAAGCCGATCCAGATCGAAAGCGACAAGCTCGAGGTGCGCCAGGCGGAAAGCGTCGCCGTCTTCACCGGCAACGTCAACGTCGTCCAGGGTCCAACCGTACTCAAGGCCGGCAAAATGACGGTCTATTACGTCAGGGATGCAGCCGCCGCCAAAGGCGCCGAGCCGGCGGGTGCCGCGGCGATGACCGGATCCGCCAACATCGACCATCTCGTGGTCGACGATAAGGTCTACATCAAATCGGACAATCAGGTTGCCACCGGCGACCGCGGCACCTTCGACATGAAGACCGAGGTGCTGGTGCTTTCGGGCAGCAAGGTCGTGCTCTCGCAAGGCGACAACGTGCTTGTCGGCTGCAAGCTTACCGTGCAGATGAAGAGCGGCCTTGCCCAGGTCGACGCCTGCGGCGGCCGCGTCATGATGTCGATCACGCCGCAGGCGAAGTCTGGAGCAGCGAAACCCTGATGACCGGCATATCGTCGCTGCTGGCGCGTCTTCCAGGGCGCGCCGCCAGCAAACTTGCGGCACCGGCCAGGGTCACCGTCGAAGCGGCAAAGTTCAAGGGAACCTTGATCGCCAAGGGGCTGACCAAAAGCTACAAGGGCCGCAAAGTCGTCAGCGGCGTGACGCTGGGCGTGCGCGCCGGCGAGGCGGTTGGGCTGCTCGGCCCCAACGGCGCCGGCAAGACGACCTGTTTCTACATGGTGACCGGGCTGGTGCCGGTCGATGAAGGCACCATCGAGATCGACGGTTTCGATGTCACGTCGATGCCGATGTATCGCCGCGCCCGTCTCGGCATCGGCTATTTGCCGCAGGAAGCGTCGATTTTTCGCGGCCTGAACGTCGAGCAAAACATCCGGGCCGTGCTCGAAGTGGTCGAAAAGAGCCGCAAGGAACGTGAGCGCCTGCTCGACGAATTGCTCGAGGAATTCCACATCAGCCATCTGCGCAAGGCTCCGTCGCTGTCGCTTTCCGGCGGTGAGCGGCGGCGCCTGGAAATTGCCCGCGCCTTGGCAACCCGCCCCGCCTACATGCTGCTCGACGAACCGTTCGCCGGCATCGACCCGATCGCCGTCGCCGACATCCAGCAGCTCGTTCGCCATCTGACGGCACGTGGCATCGGCGTGCTGATCACCGACCACAATGTGCGTGAGACCCTTGGCCTGATCGACCGCGCCTACATCATCCATGCCGGCCAGGTGCTGACCCATGGCCGAGCCGACGAAATCGTCGCAAATGCCGATGTGCGGCGGCTTTATCTTGGCGAGGGATTTACGCTCTAAATGCGAAATTCCGGTTCGAACGGGATTTCCGGCGTAGTCCGGCAGCTTTTTCTTCGATTTTCTGCCTGAAAAACGCGCTGGCAGGCGAGTTTTTCCGCACCTCGCCTTGACAAGCAAAAGCCGGGCCAGTTTCTATGCTGGCCTGGAAAATTCTTTCCGGCAGTGCGGGTGCGTAGACGGGGCGTTTGAAACCGAACCATGGCGTTGGCGGCAAAACTACAGCTACGACAGTCGCAGTCGCTGGTGATGACGCCGCAGCTGATGCAGTCGATCCGCCTGCTGCAGTTCACCCACCTCGAGCTGGAACGCTTCATCGACGACGAGATCGAACGCAATCCCCTGCTGGAACGCGCCGAACCGCAGGACGACGCCGCCAGCGACCAGGCGCAGAAGAGCGACGCCGCATCGGAACCGGCCGCCGACGGCGACTGGTTCGAAGCGGAGACGGCGTGGAGCGCCGAGGCGATCTCGGAAAAGCTCGATACGTCGCTGGAAAACCTGTTTCCCGACGATCCTGGAACGAGCGAGCGGCTCGGCCCCGACCTGACGGCGCAATGGAAATCGGCGTCCGGCAATAGTTCCGCCTCTTCCTCCGACGGCTTCGATGTCGCGGATATGGCGGCGGCTGCCATCACGCTGCGCGACCATGTCGGCGAGCAGGTGGCGCTCGCCTTCGCCGATCCGGCCGCGCGCCTGATCGCCAGCGAGCTTGCCGACGGCCTCGATGAGGCCGGCTACATGCGTGCGGACATGGCCGAGATCGCGGCCCGCCTCGGCACGGACCCCCCGGCGGTGGCAATGGCGCTGGCGATTTGCCAGACATTCGAGCCCGCCGGCATCTTCGCCCGCGACCTCGCTGAATGCCTGTCGCTGCAGCTTGCCGTGCGCGACCGGCTCGATCCGGCGATGAGGGCATTGATCGCCAATCTCGAACTCCTGGCACGGCGCGATTTCCAGACGCTGAAGCGGATTTGCGGTGTCGACGAGGAGGATCTGCTCGACATGCTGGCCGAGATCCGGGCGCTCGACCCGCGGCCGGGAATGGCGTTTTCGCGCGGTGCCAGCGATGCGATCGTGGCCGACGTCGAGGTGCGCGCAGCCAATGACGGCAGCTGGACGGTCGAGCTCAACGCCGAGACGCTACCGCGCGTGCTGGTCGATCACATCTATTTCGCTCAGGTCACGCCGCATGCGAAAAACCAGGCGGAAAAGGATTTCCTCGCCGAATGCCTGCAGAATGCCAACTGGCTGACGCGCAGCCTCGACCAGCGGGCGAAGACTATCCTGAAGGTCGCCTCCGAGATCGTGCGCCAGCAGGACGCTTTTCTCGTCCACGGCGTGCGGCACCTGAAGCCGCTCAACCTGCGCACGGTGGCGGACGCTATCGGCATGCACGAATCGACGGTCAGCCGGGTCACGGCAAACAAATACATGCTGACGCCGCGCGGCGTGTTCGAGCTGCGCTATTTCTTTACCGCCTCGATCGCTTCGTCGGGTGGCGGCGATGCGCATTCGTCGGAAGCGGTGCGCGACCGCATAAAGCAGCTGATCGACGAAGAGAAAGCCGTCGATGTGCTTTCCGACGATGCCATCGTGGACATGCTGCGGGAAAGCGGCGTCGACATTGCCAGGCGCACGGTTGCCAAATACCGGGAAGGCATGAACATACCCTCTTCGGTGCAACGGCGGCGCGAAAAACGCGCTTTGGCCAGCGCCGGCCGTTGAACTCCGGCAGAATTTCCACAGCTTTCGCGTTCATTGACAAGCGGCAACGAAGTGGCTAGAAGCCCGCCCGCATGAGACGGGCTGGCGAGTGGATTTGAGTTCGCTGATGCCCGCACGAGAGATGGTCCGTCACGACGTAGGCCACGGACGGCCAAGAAGGCGGCTTGTGATCAACCGGAAAGTTCGGATTTAAAATCGGCGCAAGTGACGCCGCAAAGCTTGTGCGCACGGACCACGAGTATAAACTCGGGACAGTTTGAAGCCTGAGCAAGGAAGGTCAGTTTTCAGATGACACTGCGCATATCGGGAAAACACATGGATATCGGCGATGCGTTCCGTACGCGCATCAACGACCGTGTCGGGGAAGTGATCGGGAAATATTTCGATCGGGGCTTTTCAGGGCAAATCGTAGTCGTCAAATCGGGGTCGCGCTACACGGCCGATTGCATGATCCGGCTGGATTCCGGTGCTTCGCTGCAGGCGACCGGCGATGCCCAGGATCCGACGCTTGCCTTCGATGCCGCGGCGGACCGTCTGGAAACCCGCCTCAGGCGCTACAAGCGCCGGCTGAAGTCGCATAATTCAGGCAATAGCAATGGCGAACTCACCGACGTCGCCTATACGGTGATGGCCCCGCTTGCCGATGACGACGAGGAGATACCGGAGAATTTCGCGCCGGCCATCGTCGCCGAATCGACCATGACGCTGCGGACCATGTCGGTGGCGTCAGCCGTGATCGAGCTCGACACCAAGGACAGCCCGGTCCTGGTCTTCCGCAATGCCGGAAACGACCATCTCAACATCGTCTATCGCCGGCCGGACGGGAATATCGGCTGGATCGACCCGTCTACGGCCAAGGTCGCGCAGGGGTAAAAACCAGCCGCACGCAAGCGTGGGGACTGGCGACGGCAGGCGAACAAGGGATTTCAAGCATGGATCTGAGCGATCTCGTCAACGTTCCGGCAATCATGCCGGCGTTGAAGGCGAACTCCAAAAAGCAGCTGCTGCAATTGCTGTCTGAAAGGGCGGCGGCGATTTCCGGCATTCCGGAGCGGGAGGTGTTCGATACTATCCTGCAACGCGAGCGGCTGGGTTCGACCGGCGTCGGCAACGGCATCGCCATTCCGCATGGCAAGCTGGCCGGGGTGAAGCGGATCGCTGGAGTTTTTGCCCGGCTGGAGACACCGGTCGATTTCGAGGCCCTCGACGATCAGCCGGTCGACCTGGTGTTTCTGCTTTTGGCCCCCGAAGGTGCCGGCGCCGACCACCTCAAGGCGCTGTCGCGCATCGCGCGGGTGCTGCGCGATGCCGACACGGTTGCCAAGATCAGGGGCACGCGCGATGCCGTGGCCATCCACGCGCTGCTGTCGGATACACAGGCCTCGCACGCCGCCTGAGTTGATTGGACCCGTTGAAGGGCCGCCGTGAGCGGCCCTGTCCGTTTCAGCCAGATCGGCGCGCCGTGTTGTTAGTGGATAGCGACGGGGGTCAGATCGTTTTCCAAGGCGCCGGCCAGCGCCCGGTCGCGAGCATCCGAAAGCAGGATCGGCTGGCCGTTGGCGGCAAACAGGGCCCATAGTTCCAGCCCGGGCGCGATTTCGCCGAGGCCCGGGAAACGGCCGCGCAGATCGTCGCTCGACACTTTCCTGAGATAAGCGACCGAACCTTCGCCGAGATGAGCGAATTCGCCGCTGGTCATGATGATATTTTCGTCAGTTCTGGTCATTTCAAGCCTCCTTGCCGCGAGACGCCGCTCAAGGCCATCCCGCATGAGAGCTATCGGCAAAACTCAGTCTTTCACCGATATGTTTATTTTTCGTACCAGCCGTTCGGACTCCGGCCGATCGAGATCGATCGACAAGAGGCCGTTCTTCAATTCCGCCGCAATCACCCGCATGCCGTCGGCCAGCACGAAACAGCGCTGGAACTGGCGCGCGGCGATGCCGCGGTGGAGGAATTCGCGCTCGGTGTCGTCGTTCTGACGGCCGCGCACGACCAACTGGTTCTCCTCCGTGGAGACATCGAGATCGCTTTCCGCGAAACCGGCGACGGCGAGCGTGATGCGCAGCCTTTCGGTTTTGCCGTCGGCACCGCTGAGGCGCTCGATGTTGTACGGAGGATAGCTGTCACCCGACTTCGCCAAGCGCTCCAGTGTCTTTTCCATGGAATCGAAACCGAGGAGAAGCGGGCTGGAAAAAGGCGTCATTCGGCTCATGTTACAGTGTCCTCTCAAGAGCGACATAAAGTGGAAAAACCCGGATGGCATTTTTCCCGATGGTCTTGATATGGTCCGCCGCCCGGCAGACTTCAAGCCGTCACACGTCCCGCCCAAAAAGACTTGCCAAAACAAGGAATTGAAATGCCCCAATCCCGCAGGATCATCATCGACACTGACCCCGGCCAGGACGATGCCGTCGCCATATTGCTGGCGCTCGGCAGCGCCGAGCTGGAGATCGTCGGCATCACCGCGGTGGCCGGCAACGTGCCGCTGAAACTCACCGAAAAAAACGCACGCAAGATCTGCGAGTTGGCCGGCCGGCCGGATGTCAAGGTCTATGCAGGCGCCATCCGGCCGCTGGCGCGTGAACTCGTCACCGCCGAGGAAGTGCATGGCAAGACCGGCCTCAACGGACCGCAACTGCCTGAGCCAAAGATGAAGCTGCAGGATCAGTATGCGGTCGATTTCATCGTCGAGACGCTGATGAAGGAGGAGACCGGCACGATCACGCTTTGCGCGCTCGGGCCGCTCACCAATGTTGCGCTGGCGCTGATCCGCGAGCCGAAAATCGCGCCGCGCATCAAGGAGATCGTGCTGATGGGCGGCGGCTTCTTCGAGGGCGGCAACGTCACGCCGACTGCCGAGTTCAACATCTATGTCGACCCGCATGCCGCCGATGTCGTGTTCAAATCCGACATTCCGATCGTGATGATGCCGCTCGACGTCACCCACAAGGCGCTGACCACCGCCAAGCGCACGAAGGCTTTCCGCAAGCTCGGCACCAGGGTCGGCACGGCGACGGCGGACATGCTGGAATTCTTCGAACGCTTCGACGAAGAGAAATACGGCACCGATGGTGGCCCGCTGCACGATCCTTGCGTCATCGCCTATCTGTTGAAGCCGAAGCTGTTCAAGGGCCGCAACTGCAATGTCAGCGTGGAAACTGCCTCGGAGCTCACCATGGGCATGACGGTGATCGACTGGTGGGGAGTGACCAAGCGGCCGAAGAACGCCATGGTGATGCGCGACATCGATCATGATGCGTTTTTCGCGCTGTTGCTGGAAAGGCTGGGGCGGCTTTAGTGCCGCTCAGTCATTGAGCAGGCGGTAGGTGCTGGTGCCGTTATTGCGGTGCTGTTGTTCGATCGAGACTTCCGATCCGATCATGTGGGGCGTCTCCACCTCACCATCGATAAATACCAGTGCGTTGCCGTCATGGAGACGGACTTCATATCTATAATAAAGTCCATGGCCGACGGAACCTTTCGGATTTAGAGGCATCGTCGCAACATCTTCGACGATGCCTCCTACGCGTTGCGTGCCCATGATCGTGCTATTCTGTCTTGTTACAATCGCCACGGCGGCCACAAGAGCGAATGAGCAAAAGAAAGCGACGCCAACGACTGTATCGCGAAACTCTTCCCGAAGCAGAAGAAGGCGGTTTCTAAGAGAAAGATTTGTCGGACCCATCACTTAGAGTTGAGTAGCGCAGGGCGTTGTTCAAGAGCGATTTCTTCGAAGAGAGCTCTGTCACTCGTTTTACCTTCGAAAACAGCTTCATTGATCGATCGCCGTTCAATTTGGAAATCGGTAGAAGACAAAGCCATTGTCGCGCGTGACGCGCTCGATGCCGACGTGCGAGCCGATCAGGCGCGGACGATCGTCGTCGATGAAAACAGATGAACCGTCTTCAAGGACCAGCATGTAGACACTTCGGCCTTTGCCCCAATGGGCACTTTTGACGGCTGCATCGATTGGGTCCACCGAGCGGATCGGGCTGGCGTTATCCGTCCACTTGAGCGGATCGAGGGCCAACACCGCCGCAAACAAAGCAACAATCAGGATCACGCCGATCGCGTGCCTTTTCACATCCACAAAAGTCCATGGCACCGGCATGAACCCCCAACTATCGATTCATGTGGTGCACAGAAGGCGGACTTTCAATCGGCCTTCCTGTTCCAGGAGATTGCTATTTGCGTCCCGGCTCGCGGCTGTTACTTCGCCTTGGAAAACGCCAGCCACAGGCCGCCGCCCACCAGGAAGCTGCCGCTGATTCGCGACAAGAGCTTGACGCGGCCGGCCGAGAGCAGGCGTCCGGCGTGGCCGGCGGCCAACGCGTAGGTCGAATCCGAGACGGCGGCGAAGATCATGGCGGTGAGACCCATGACGCCGATCTGTAACGCGTAATTGCCTTCGGGGGCGATGAACTGCGGAAAGAAGGCGCCGAAGAACACCAGCGTCTTCGGATTGCTGATCGCCACCAGCAGGCCCTGCAGGAAGAAGCCGCCGCGCGGCTTTTTAGCCGATCCGTCGGCGTTCAGCTTGCCTTTCGAGCGGAACATCTGCACGCCCATCCAGATCAGGTAGGCGGCGCCGATCAGCCGGACCCATTCGAACCAGTGGCCCATGCCGGCGATAAGCGAGGTCAGCCCGATGCCGACGATGGCGATCATGATGGCCAGCCCGGCCTGGGTGCCGGCGACATTGGCGAGGCCGGCGCGCGAGCCGTGGCGGATGCTGTTGGCGATGATCAGCGTGACCGTCGGCCCCGGCACAAGAATGATGACGATGCAAGCGACGACGTAGGTGGCGTAGAGTTCCAGCGACATTTTTCCCTCCGCAGAATGCCGCTCGTGCGGCGCGCTGTCGCGATCAATGCATGGCGATGAGTTGCGTGCAAGCCGGCGAGGCGCCGACAATGCGGAGCTGATTTCAGCAGGCGCCGGCCTGCCATGGTAGCGTTGCCTCATAGGCGGCAGCCGCCCCCAGCACCGAGAGGTCACCGCGTGGCCGCCCGATCAATTGCATGCCCATCGGCCTGCCCTTGGGGTCGAAGCCCGCCGGCACATTGATCGCCGGGCAGCCGCCGAGCGTGGCGAACGCTGAAACCTGCATCCAGCGATGATAGCTATCCATGGCACGCCCGGCCACTTGCGTCCGCCAGTGGGTGGAGACCTCGAAAGGGAAGACCTGCGCGGTCGGCAGCGCGATGAGATCGAATCGATCGAAGAGCGACAGCAGGGTTTTGTGCCATGACGAGCGCCTCACCGTGGCGGCGTGGACCTGCGGCGCGGTGAGGCCCAGTGCATGTTCCACCTCCCACACGGCCTCCGGCTTGAGAAGGCGGCGTTTCAAGGGATCGTCGTAATGCACCTTGAGCGCACAACCGCTGCTCGCCTGGCGAAGCGTTACAAAGGCCTGCCACAGCGCTTCGAAGTCGAATTCCGGCATCAGCGGCTCGGCCTCGAAGGATAGATCCGCTAACCGGCCAAGTGCTGCCTCGCAAAGCTGTAGAATGCCTGCTTCAATCGGCAGATGACCGTCAAGATCGCCGAGCCAGGCGATGCGCCCGCCGGCCGCCGGCGTTTCCAGCCCTTCGAGGAACGAGCCTGGCTTATCATGCGACAGCGGCGCGCGAGGATGATAGCCGGCCTGAACGTCGAGCAGCAGCGCCATGTCGCGCACGTTACGCCCCATCGGCCCTTCGACGCCCATTTGCGCATGAAACACATCAAGATCAGGGCCGGCCGGTACCAATCCCTGGGATGGGCGGAAGCCATAGACATTGTTGTAGGCAGCGGGATTGCGCAGCGAACCGCCGAAGTCGCTGCCATCGGCAATGGGAACCATGTCGAGCGCCAGCGCGACCGCCGCGCCGCCGCTCGAGCCGCCGGCGGTCAGCGCTGGGTCGAACGCGTTGAGCGTCTGTCCAAACACGGTATTGTAGGTGTTGGAGCCGAGCCCGAATTCGGGAACGTTGGTCTTGCCGATGATGATGGCGCCGGCCTGCCGAACACGCTCGACGAAGAAGTCGTCTTCCTCAGGCACGAAATCGGCGAAGATCGGCGAGCCGAAGGTGGTTCTCAGGCCTTTTGTCAGCGCAAGATCCTTGATCGCGATCGGCAGACCGAACAGCGATCCGGTATCTGCTCCTCGCGCCAAATGAGCGTCTGCCTCGTCGGCCTCGCGCAGGATGTCGGCACGCTCACGCAATGAAACGATGGCGTTGACCTGTGGGTTCACCGCCTCGATCCGGTCCAGGAATGCAGCGATCACTTCGCGCACCGAAAGCTGCCGGCGCCTGATCCTGTCGGCCAGTTCCACGGCGGACAGGCGGCAGATGTCGCCGGCGGGCGGCACGGCATGCCTGGTGGTCGGGCGCGTGGCTGTCATCGCGCTTCAGCCGGCAGATGTCGGCATGGCGGCGTCGACATCCCTGGCCAGCGGGATGGCAGGCTGGGCGCCGGCTTTCAGGCAGGCCAGCGAACCGGCTGCGGCGGCGCGGGCAAGCGCGGGGTCGCGCGGCAGGCCTGCCGCCAGTCCGGCAGCAAAATAGCCGCAGAACGTGTCACCGGCGCCGACCGTGTCGAGCGGAGTGATCTTCAGCGCCGGAACCATCAGGAGATCGTCCGGCGTCGCCGCCAGAACGCCGTCTGGGCCAAGCGTGACGACGATGGTGCGGCCGGTTCTCGAGGCATAGTCGCGCATCCGTGCCGGGCGGTCGCGGCCACTCAACGACAGCGCCTCACCATAGAGGTCGAACTCGGTCTCGTTGGCGACGAGATAGTCGGCCTTGCCGAGGAAGCCGGCCGCGTCGCCGTGGAAAGGTGCGGTGTTGAGCACGGTGACCGCGTTGGCCGTCCTTGCCGCGTCAAGCGCTGTCTCGACCGTTTGTAACGGGACCTCCAACTGCAGCAGCACGACATCGCCGTTTTTCAGGAAAGCCTTGGAAAGGTCACCCGGCACGACCGAATCATTGGCGCCCGCCACGACGGCGATCACGTTCTCACCGTCGGCGCCGACCATGATCAACGCGGTACCCGTCGAGGCAAAGGTCTCGCCGACGCCGGACAGGTCGATCTTGCCGTCGCGCAGCAGCGCCAAAGCCTCGCCGGCGAAGCTGTCCTTGCCGACCGCGCCGACCATGCGCACCTTGGCGCCGGCGCGGGCGGCGGCCAGCGCCTGGTTGGCGCCCTTGCCGCCGGGGGCGGTGGCGAAACCGGAGCCGCGCACCGTTTCGCCGGGACCGGGCAAGCGGTCGACACTGGCGATGAGGTCGAGATTGATGGAACCGATGACGACGATCAAGAAGTGCCTCCCGCTAGCGCATGTCACTCTAATTGCGCGGGAAGCTACTCCGTAAGATCGCTGCTTGTCACCCTCGGGGCCCTTCGCTCCTATCGTTCCATTCGTTGGCTATTCAAGAAGAGACTTGTCCCGCCTCCCAGCCGAGGATGGCGCGTTTGCGCGTCAGGCCCCAATGGTAGCCGGTGAGCGCGCCGGATTTGCCGAGAGCCCGGTGGCACGGCACGACGAAGGACATCGGATTGGCACCGACTGCGGCACCGACAGCCCGGCTGGCGCTCGGTGCGCCGATGCGCGCGGCAATCGAGGAATAGGTGCAGGCCTTGCCCATCGGAATGCGCAGCAAGGCCTCCCAGACGCGGACCTGGAAGTCGGTGCCGATCATGACGACGCGCAGCGGCTGGTCGGCGCGCCACAGCGTCGGATCGAAGATGCGCGCGGCATAGGGCGCCGTCGCCGCCATGTCCTCGACATAGGTCGCATTCGGCCAGCGGCTGGACATGTCGGCAAAGGCCGCGCGCTCGCCGCCGGGGTCGTTGAAGGCGAGGCCGGCAAGGCCGCGGTCCGTCACCATGATCAAAGCGATGCCGAAAGGCGAGATATGATAGCCGTAGCGGATGGTGAGCCCGGCGCCGCGGGTCTTGTAGTCGCCCGGCGACATCGCTTCATGGGTGACGAACAGATCGTGCAGCCGGCCTGGGCCGGACATGCCGAGTTCGAACGAAGTTTCCAGCAGCGGCATGCCGGAATCCAGCAGTTTGCGCGCATGATCGAGGGTGACGGCCTGCAGAAAAGCCTTCGGCGACAGGCCGGCCCAGCGGGTGAACAGCTTCTGCAGCCCGGTCGGCGTCTCGCCGACCTCCTCGGCCAGCACTTCCAACGAAGGCTGGTCGCGATAGTCGAGGCTGATCTTTTCGATGGCACGACGGACGATTTCGTAGTCGCCGCCTTCAGGCGTGATGTCTTTCTGAAGGATTGCTGTCGTTTTGAGAGGCATTTGGGCGTTCATGGCAGTATCTCCTTGAGTGCGAATATCGTCCTTCGCGGCGCCGATCACCACCCGAAACTTGCTTTCCCGCAGCATGTACCCAGATAGAGTTGGCTTTTGAATGGGGAGGACAATCATGGCCGGCGAGAAGGTGCAGCTGACCAAGGAAAAAGAAACGCTGCTGATCACCGTCTACGGCAAGGCGCTGGAAAGCCGGCTTCCCAACTCGCTGCTGAAAGACCGTTTTGCGGACGAGGCGGTTCGCCGCATCGACTACGATTTCTCGCGGCTCAAGGTCGACAACAATCTCGGCGTCGGTCTGGCGATCCGGGCCAAGACGCTGGACGACTGGGTTTCGGCTTTTCTGGCGAACAACCCGAACGCCATTGTACTGCATCTCGGCTGCGGGCTGGACACACGAATATTCCGTATCGACCCGCCAGCCGGCGTCGACTGGTTCGACGTCGACTACGCCGAAGTCATCGAGCTCAGGCGCAAGCTCTACCCGATGCGCGAGCATTACCACCTGATCGGATCATCCGTCACGGAGCCTGGCTGGTTGGATGAAGTGCCCGGCGATCGCCCGGCGATGGTCGTGGCGGAGGGCCTGACCCCCTACCTTGTCGCTGACGAGGGTCCAAGACTGGTTTCGCGGCTTGTGTCGCATCTGGCCAGCGGCGAATTTATCTGCGATGCCTACAGCGACCTGGGTCTAAAGCTCGTGCGCCTCAACCCGTCGTTCCGCGCCACCGGAGCCGAACTCCACTGGGCGATCAACGATCCGCGCGACTTGGAACGGTCAGTGCCCGGCCTGCGGTTGGTCGAGGAAACGATGGCGTACAAACCCGAACATGCCGCCCGTGTGAGCTGGTTCGCCGGACTGGTCTTTCGCCTCTGGAGCCACGTTCCGGCTCTTCGGAGGGCCGGCAGGCTGTTGAGATTTCGGTTTTGATCGTCAGCGCGCCTTGGCGGTCGCCAGAGCGCGCGAAAATGCGGTGGCAAAACTTTCGCGGTCGTCGGGGTTGAGGAAGCCACCGATCGAGACTGTTTTTCCTTGCGCCTCGACCGCCATTCTGGTGATGCCGATTTCGGTGTGGCGGGCGATCGAAAAGCGTGCCCAGAACGGATTGAAGCAATGTGCTTCCGATTTGCCTGACGGGGCAGTCTTGCGGATATCGAGGCTGGTGCGTGACACCGACACCTCCTCGCGAGCCCGAGCGGCACGATAATTGGCGCGGAAGGCGATATAGATGGCAATAACATCGAGGCCGAAGAAGCCGAACACCGGCCAGGCGCCGCGCGACAGAAAAAACGCTCCGGTCACCAGCCACCCGAACAGCAATGCGCCCATCAGGATGGCAAAGCCGGTCTTGCCCAGCGACCGGTGCGGTATCAGCAGCGCCTGGAAGAATGGCTCGTCGGCCTGAAATGAGGCGTTTGTGTCGCTCATTACAGAATATTATAGGAAAGCAATGACAAGCCCCAAGTCCAAAAACTCTTCGGCGCTAAAAAAAGACCTGTTGCCCGGCCGCCGCGACGGCTCGAACGCCAAGCCGCGTCCGCAGCCGGCGAGGTCGCGGGCGCTTTACAGCCCGGCCGAGGTGCATGAGATTTTCCGGCGCTTTTCCGTTCAGCGGCCGGAACCAAGGGGCGAACTCGAACATATCAACGCCTTTACGCTATTGGTGGCGGTGGTGCTTTCGGCGCAGGCGACGGATACCGGCGTCAACAAGGCGACGCGGGCGCTGTTCAAGATCGCCGACACGCCGCGAAAGATGCTGGCGCTGGGCGAGACCAGGCTCGGCGACCATATCCGCACCATCGGGCTGTGGCGCAACAAGGCCAAGAACGTCATCGCGCTGTCGGAGGCGCTGATCCGCGACCACGGCGGCAAGGTGCCCGATGATCGCGATCAACTGGTCGAGCTGCCGGGTGTCGGCCGCAAGACCGCCAATGTCGTGCTCAACGTCGCCTTCGGCCAGCATACGATGGCGGTCGACACGCACATCTTCCGCATCGGCAACAGGCTCGGCCTGGCGCCGGGCAAGACGCCGGAACAGGTCGAACAAGGGTTTTTGAAGATCATTCCGGATGAATATATGCGGCATGCGCATCATTGGCTGATCCTGCACGGCCGCTATGTTTGCAAGGCACGCAAGCCGGATTGCCCGGCCTGCGTCATCGCCGATATCTGCAAGGCCAAGGAAAAGACGACCAGCGTGCCTGCACCACTGGTCGAGATCGCGCCGCTCGGGCCAGTAGAGGCGGCTACTGAATCAGTGCCAGCCAAGTGACTCTGAAGTTCCTCCTATGTCGCGCCGTCCACGTTCAGGAGCTCTCTTCGACAAACACCTCCTCGCGCTTCTTCCTGACCGCGGGGAGAAACACGATGACGAGCACGGCGAGCGCGATGAGGAGCAGGCTGGCGCTGATCGGTCTCGTCACGAAGGTACTCGGATCGCCGCGAGAGAGGATCATGGCGCGGCGCAGGTTTTCCTCGAGCAGCGGGCCGAGCACGAAGCCAAGCAGCAGCGGCGCGGGTTCGCAGCGCAGCTTGGTCAGGAGATAGCCAAGCAAGCCGAAGAGTGCGACTGCATAGAGGTCGTAGACGTTGGTGTTGACGCTGTAAACGCCGATCGAGCAGAACGCCATGATGATCGGGAAGAGCACGTAATACGGGATCGTAAGCAGTTTCACCCAAAGCCCGATTAGCGGCAGATTCAAGACGATCAGCATCAGATTGCCGATCCACATCGAGGTGATGATACCCCAAAACAGTGCAGGCTGTTCGATCGCAACATTGGGGCCGGGTACGATGCCCTGGATGATCATCGCGCCGATCATCAGCGCCATTACCGGGTTGGCCGGAATGCCGAGCGTCAGCATCGGGATAAAGGAGGTTTGTGCGCCGGCATTGTTGGCCGATTCCGGTCCGGCGACGCCTTCGATTGCGCCTTTGCCGAATTCCCCCGGACTTTTCGAGACACGTTTTTCGACGGTGTAGGAGGCAAAGGCGGCAAGGATCGCGCCGCCTCCCGGCAGGATGCCGAGCGCCGAACCGATGATTGTTCCGCGCACGATGGGGGCCGCCATGCGCCGAAAATCTTCGCGGGTCGGCATAAGGCCGGAGATCTTTCGGATCAGCACGGAACGCTCATGCTCGTTTTCGAGGTTGCGCAGTATCTCGGCGACGCCGAAGACACCGACCGCCACTGCGACGAAATTCAGCCCGTCGGCATATTCGCGGATGCCGAGCGTGAAGCGGGGCGTGCCGGTGTAGATATCCGTGCCGACAAGTCCGAGCAGCAGGCCGAGCACGACCATGGCCAGTGCCTTGACGATCGAGCCGTGGGCGAGCGCGACGGACGAGACCAGGCCGACAATCATCAGCGAAAAATACTCGGCTGCGCCGAATCTCAGCGCTATCGCCGTCAGCGGTGGGGCAAAGATGGCGACGAGGAAGGTCGACACCGTGCCGGCAAAGAACGAGCCTATCGCCGCGGTCGCCAGTGCCGCCCCGGCGCGACCGTTCCTGGCCATTTGGTAGCCGTCGATGGCGGTGACGGCCGACGAGGATTCGCCGGGCATGTTGATGAGGATGGCGGTAGTCGAACCGCCATACTGCGCGCCGTAATAGATGCCGGCGAGCATGATGAGGGAGGAAACCGGATCGCCGATCTGGAAGGTGATCGGCAACAGCATGGCAATGGTTGCGGTGGCGCCGATGCCGGGCAGGACACCAATCAGCGTGCCGAGAAGGACGCCGATCAGGCAGAAACCGAGGTTTGCCAAAGATGTGGCCGTCGAAAAGCCGAGTGCGAGATTGTTGAGGAGTTCCATTTCATCTCCTCACAATGATAGGGGCAGCCACGGGCCGAAACGCCGGAACGGCAGGCCGAGTGCGTAGCTGAAGACGACGAATGCGAACAGCGTCAGGCCGGCCGACAGCACGAGCGCGGTCAGCGGCTTCATACGGCCGCTGCCGAACGATCCGATTAGCGCCGTCAGGAAGATCGAGGGGATAAAGCCGAGGCCGCGCACCGTCAGGCCGAAGAAGATCGGAGCGGGCAGAATGAACAGCATGCCGCGCCACGCGATGTGGCCGATCGGGTCGCTCTCGAAACGCACCGCTTGGACGAGGATGACGGCGCCAAGCAGGATCAGCACGATCGCCAGCACCAGCGGGAAATAGCCCGGTCCCATACGGAAGGCGGTGCCGATTTCGAGGCCGAGCGACTGCAGCGCGAAAAATGCACCGAGGAAGATGAACAGCGCTGCGCAAATGCCGTTGGTTCTGTCGATTGCGAACGGTTTCATGACGTCCTCCCGGGCCGCGCCGCGGGCTTTGCCGATGCCGTGTAAAAACGGGGCGCTGGTGGCGCCCCGTTCAAGCTTTAGTCGGCGTACTGGCCGGCCGCTTCGATGATAGGCTTCCACCGCGCGATCTCACTTTCCAGCTTGGCCTTGAGCGCGGCCGGCGTGGCGTCGGCCTCGGGCGACGGCTTGGTGCCGAGTTCGGCAAAGCGGGCGACGACGTTCTGATCCTTCAGGGCCACCTGCAGCGATTTCGACAGGCGCTCGGTGATCTCGGCCGGCGTGCCCTTGGGTGCATAGATTCCGTGCCAGATGCCGACCTGCACCTGCGGAAGGCCGGCTTCCGTCGTTGTCGGCACGTCCGGAAGCACGTCGAGGCGTTGCGCCGAGGTTACGGCATAGCCCTTGATCGTGCCGCCCTGGATCTGCTTGGTGGTGTTGGTCGTCTGGTCGCACATGATGTCGACCTGGCCGCCGAGAAGGTCGGTCATGGCCGGGCCAGTGCCTTTGTAGGGAACGGTGACCAGCGGCGTGCCGATGGCGCTCATGAACAGCATGCCGCACAGATGCGAGGCCGCGCCTATCCCGGCATTGGCGACGGTGACGGTGTCCTTGTTGGCCTTGGCATAGTCGACCAGTCCCTTCAGATCGGTCGGCTCGAGATCCTTGCGGCCGACGATGGTCATCGGCACTTCTGTGACGAGACCGATATATTTGAACGCGTTCAGCGTGTCGTAGGCGAGGTTCCTATACAGCGTCGCGCTGGTCGCCATGCCGATGTGATGCAGGAGCAGCGTATAGCCGTCAGGATCGGCATTCGCGACGCGGCCGGCGCCTAGCGTGCCGCCGGCGCCGCCGACATTCTCGACGATGACCTGCTGGCCGAGGTCCTTCGACATGGCTTCCGCGACAAGACGCGTGACGGTGTCGGTCGGGCCGCCGGCCGAAAACGGCATGACAACGGTGATGGTGCGTTCGGGGTACGTCTGCGCGCCCGCGGCCAACGGGTAAAGCATGGCGACCGCAACGGCACCCAGCGCGGCGACGAATTTTCTCATCGTGATTTCCTCCCAGAATACGAATACCAACCGCTGCGCGGAGTTCCTCTCAAACCGAATGTAGATGGAGCAATAACTAGCGCAACCCGACAAATGACAATCGCCTCAAACGGCAAACTGCACATTTGTCCGCGCAAATGAGTGGAAAGGTCGGGCCGCGCGATGCCCTTCCTCCGACCTATCTTAATAGCCGTAGCCGCGCGCCATCGCCGCCGCGAACACCGGGATCAACAGGAAGATGAATGCCTGGGTGCGGACATAGGTGCGAACGGACGCTAGCTCCGCCGCAGGCACCTGGAAGCCGGGACTGGCGCTCGCCTGCCTGCTCCAGGACAGGAATCGGACGGTCGGGATAATCGACAACAGGCCGACAATTGCGAAAGCGGCCATCTTTGCCCAGAACATCCAGTTGTAGACGTAGAATTCCCAGCCCTTGAGACCATAGATGACGCGGCCGATGCCGACGACGATGATCAGCATGGCAATGATGCCGTAATGGCGATCGATACCGACAAGCCGCTTCAGCGTCGCGGCGGACAGGTCGCTGCGGATCAGGACGAATTCGGCGCCGATGATGCCTGCCAGCGAAAACACCAGCAGATGATGGAAGATGGCAAGCACAAGGTCGGTGGTGTCCATGCTGTTTCCCCTCTGTCGGACGGCAGCGCCGAAACCGAACGCAGTGAACCAAATACTGGCGAAAAACTAACACCGCTTGGCGGGATTCACATCAGCCTGGAAGATGATCTACACAGCCTTGGTTCTTGTTTTACGCAACGGATTTTGATTCCCCATTTCATGCATGTCGCTGTCCTAACCGTTGGATGACCGGCATTAGGCACCGGCAACACAACCGAGGCATGACCATGACCAGTCCGCAGACAATTGTCGCCCCAGTGATTGAGACCTCTCGCACGGTCCTGCGACCGCACCGGCTGGACGATTTCGACGCCTATGTCGCAATGTGGGCCGATCCCGTCGTCACCCGTTTTATCGGCGGCAAGCCGCGCACGCGGGAGGAAAGCTGGATGCGTTTCCTGCGCCATGCCGGCCTGTGGTCGCTTCTGGGCTACGGCTTCTGGGCGGTCGAGGAAAAGGCGACCAGCCGCTTTATCGGCGAGGCCGGCTTCCACGATCTGAAACGCGACATGACGCCGTCGATCGAGGGCATTCCGGAGGCCGGATGGGCTCTGGTTTCGGACGTGCATGGCCAGGGGTTGGCCAGCGAAGTCGTCGCACGGGTGCTTGCCTGGGGCGATGAGGCATTTGCAGCCGCGAAGACCGTCTGCATCATCGATCCGGAAAACATCGGCTCGCTGAACGTCGCGGCAAAATGCGGTTATGGCGAAGTGCTGCGAACCGTCTATCAAGACAAGCCGACCATTCTACTCGAGCGGCAACCCTGACGGATGCTGTCTGGGCACTGCCTGCCACATCGTCGTCGGGCGTCGAGTTCGCCAGCCTGAACATCGCACGGGCCGATTGTGGCGCATGCAGCGTGTTCTGTCTTTGACAGGATGACGCAAACTCTGCATGAATTTTATCGAGCGGGTCTGAATTCAGGCTACGTTTCTGGCAGGCACCGGAGGAGGTGTCGCGATTGGAGGAATCCCATGCTGAACAGACGCAGATTCTTGATGAGCACCGCGGCGGCAGGTGCTGCCGGGCTCGCGGCATCGCATTTTATCCCCGCTTTCGCGCAGGACGCACCGCAGCTGCAGATTTTCGTGCCGGCGGCGCCGGGCGGCGGCTGGGACCAGACGGCGCGCGCCATGGACCAGGTGCTGCGCAGTGAAAAGCTGATCTCCGGCTCGCAGATCACCAATGTCGGCGGCGCCGGTGGCACCGTCGGCCTGCCGCAGTTCGTCAACCAGTGGAAGGGCAAGGGCAATGCGCTGATGGTGGCTGGCATGGTCATGGTCGGCGCCATCATCGCCAACAAGGCGGCCAACAACCTTACCGAGGTCACCCCGATCGCCCGCCTTACCGGCGAGTTCGAGGCGCTTGTGGTGCCGGCCGCCTCGCCGTTCAAGACTGCGGCCGACTTCGTTGCCGCCCTCAAGGCCGACCCGACGCAGGTTCCAGTCGCCGGCGGTTCGGCCGGCGGCTCGGACCACATCTTGTTCGGCCTCATCGCCAAGACCGTCGGTGTTCCTGCAACCAACCTGTCCTATGTGCCGTTCGCCGGCGGCGGCGAGGCGCTGTCGGCGCTGCTCGGCAACCAGGTCGCGGCCGGCATCTCGGGCTATGGCGAGTTCGCCGAACAGGTCAAGGCGGGCGCGCTGCGGCTGCTGGCGATATCTGCCGACAAACGCCAGGAGGGCATCGATGCTCCGACCATGAAGGAAGCCGGCATCGACGTCGAGCTGTTCAACTGGCGCGGCGTCTTCGCGCCGCCCGGCGTCTCGGACGCCGACAAGGCAGCAATGATCAAGCTGATCGAGACGATGGCCAAGAGCGACGCCTGGGCCACCGAATGCAAGAACCGCAACTGGACGCAGATCCTGCTCACCGGTGACGACTATGCGAAATTCGTCGCCGAAGACACGGCCCGCATCGGGACGATCCTCAAGGACCTCGGCCTGGCGTGATGCTCTCGGCAAGGGGCGGCCTGCGCCAACCCTTGCCGACTTTCGCCAGCCGCATGGACATACGCGGCGCCGGAGGTGAAACTACGCCGAGATCGGCCGAGTGAGACCGGTCCAAGGAGAACCGGCCCCAAGGGACCGACATTGGGAGGACGATGATGAGCACCAGCGACCAGCAGGCGCCGCCGCGCCTTGCAGTGCCCGAACTGCTGATCGGCGTTGGGCTCCTCGCCTGTGCGGGTGCGGTTGCCTGGCAGACGCTGGCAATCCCGGTGTCGCCGCTCTATTCCAAGGTCGGTCCGACCGTCTTTCCCTACATCACCATGACGGGGATGGTGATCCTGTCGCTGCTGCTCATCATTGCCGCCTTGCGGGGCGGATGGCAGCCGGAGGACGAAAAGGAGACGCCGACCGACTGGAAGGCGATGGGCATCGTCGTCCTCGGACTGATCGCCAACCTCGTGCTGATCCAGCCGCTCGGCTTTACCGCCGCATCTGTCATCATGTTCGTTCTCATCTGCCACGGTTTCGGCAGCCGGCGTCCGCTGCGTGACGTGCTGCTCGGTCTGATCCTGGCGCTCGCCGCCTATTTCGGCTTTGCCAGGGCACTCGGCGTCAATATCGGCGCCGGCTTCATCGAAAACCAGCTGAACGCGATCGTCGATTCGGTCGTTGCCGTGCTGAGGGGCTGACGCCATGGAAACGCTCGGCCATCTCGCGCAAGGATTTTCGGTCGCCTTCTCGCCGATCAATCTCATATGGTGCCTGGTCGGCACCACGCTGGGGACTGCGATCGGCGTGCTGCCCGGCCTCGGACCGGCATTGACCATCGCGTTGCTGTTGCCGATCACCTACCAGGTGGCGCCGGAGGCGTCGTTCATCCTGTTTGCCGGCATCTATTACGGCGCCATGTATGGCGGCTCGACGACATCGATCCTGCTCAACACGCCTGGCGAAAGCGCCACTATCGTCACCGCGCTGGAAGGCAACCGGATGGCCCGCTCCGGCCGTGGCGGTGCGGCCTTGGCAACCTCGGCGATCGGCTCCTTCGTCGCCGGCACGCTGGGCACGATCGGCGTTGCCTTCCTGGCGCCGATCGTCGTCAAATTCGCGCTGGCTTTCGGTCCGGCCGAATATTTCTCGCTGATGGTGCTGGCCTTCATCACGGTTTCGGCGGTGCTCGGCTCGTCGTCGGTGCGCGGCCTGACCAGCCTGTTCGTCGGCTTCGTCGTCGGCATGATAGGCGTCGATCTGCAGACGGGGCAGCCGCGCTTCACCTTCGGCATGAGCGAATTGTTGGACGGCGTCGACGTCATCGTCGTCGCCGTTGGCCTGTTCGCCGTTGGCGAGACGCTTTACATGGCCTCGCGCCGCTATGCCGGCAAGGACGACATCGTGCCGTTGAAAGGGTCGCTCTACATGACCGCGGCTGAATGGTCGCGCTCGTGGAGGCCATGGCTGCGCGGCTCCCTGATCGGCTTCCCGATCGGCGCCATGCCGGCCGGCGGCGCCGAAATCCCGACCTTCCTCTCCTATGCCATCGAGAAGAAACTCTCCAGACACAAGGAGGAGTTCGGCACGGTCGGTGCCATCGAGGGCGTTGCCGGGCCGGAAGCGGCCAATAATGCATCCGCCGCCGGCGTGCTGGTGCCGATGCTGACGCTCGGCCTGCCGACCTCGGCGACGGCCGCGATCATGCTGTCGGCATTTCAGAGCTACGGCATCAATCCGGGGCCGCTGCTGCTGACGACGCAGGCCGACCTGGTGTGGGGGCTGATCGCCAGCCTGTTCATCGCCAATGTCATCCTCGTCGTCCTCAACCTGCCGCTGATCGGGCTCTGGGTGCGATTACTGAAGATTCCGGCGCCGCAGCTCTATGCCGGCATTCTGGTGTTCGCCACGGTCGGCACCTACGGCATTTCGCAATCGCCGATCGACCTCATCATCCTCTATCTGCTCGGTGCCGCCGGCTTCCTGATGCGGCGTTTCGATTTCCCGACCGCGCCAGTCATCATCGGCATGATTCTCGGGCCGCTTGCCGAAACGCAGTTCCGCCGCGCGATGACCATCTCGAACGGCGATTGGACGGTGTTCTACAAGCATCCGCTGTCGCTGACGCTGCTGACGCTGGCCTTCATCGGGTTGGTTGGACCGCATATCTGGGCCTACATCGAGCACAGGCGCATGCGCGGACCGGAGCACGTGCCGGGCGATGCCTGAGCTGTTCGTGACGTCATGACAGACCTGCTTTCCGGCATCCGCATCCTTGACCTGACCAATGTGCTGGCCGGCCCCTATTGCGCCTACCAGCTGGCATTGCTCGGGGCCGACGTCATCAAGGTCGAGACGCCGCAAGGCGGTGATCTGGCGCGCCAGCTTGGCGCCTCGCCGGAGCTCAACCGGGTGGGCATGGGCGCTTCGTTCCTGGCGCAGAATGCCGGCAAACGCTCGGTGGCGCTCGATCTCAAGCAGGAGGCCGACCGCGAACGCTTCCTCGATCTGGTCGCTTCGGCCGACGCGCTGGTCGAGAATTTCCGCCCCGGCGTCATGGACCGGCTGGGGCTTGGCCATGCCAGGCTGAAGGAGGTCCGGCCAAGCCTTGTCTATTGTGCGATATCGGGCTTCGGCCAGACCGGGCCGATGCGCGACAATCCAGCCTATGACCAGATCATCCAGGGTCTTTCCGGCATCATGAGCATCACCGGTACACCGGAAACGGCGCCGCTGCGTGTCGGCTATCCCGTCGCCGATACGCTTGGCGGGCTGGTCGGGGCGTTCGCCATTACCGCCGCGCTGGTCAAGCAGAAGACGACAGGCGAGGGTGCGTTCCTCGACGTCTCTATGCTCGAATGCACGCTTTCTGCGCTCGGCTGGCCGGTGTCGAACTATCTGACGGCGGACGTCGAGCCGCAGCCGATGGGCAATGAAAACATGACGGCCGCACCGTCTGGCGCGTTTCGCACCGGCGACGGCTTGCTCAACATCGCAGCCAACAAGCAGGAGCAGTTCGTCACACTGTGCCGGTTGATCGATCGGCCGGAGCTGGCGTCGGATGTCCGCTTTGCCGAGCGCGAAACGCGCAAGCAGAACCGCATTGCATTGAAAGCGCTGATCGAGGATGCCTTGGCGAGCGGCTCTGCCGCCGCCTGGGAGGAGACGTTCAATCGCGCCGGCGTGCCGGCAGGCCGGGTGCTGACAATCCCGCAGGTACTGCAAGAGCAACAGGTGATCCAGCGCGGCATGACGGCGCGCTTCCAGGCCGTGTCCGGGATGGACCGGCCGCTGACCGTGGTGCGCGGCGGCTTCATGGTCGATGGCGAGGCACCTTTGCCGAGCAGGCCGCCGCCGGGGCTCGGCGAGCATATGGACGAGGTTTTTGCCGGTTTGCCGCCACGCGCCAAGAAAAGAGCGAAGGCATGAGCGGCACGGAAAAGAAGGCATGAGCGACACGGAAAACAAGACTGGCCGCGCGCGCGGCGAGGAATGGTGGCAGACCGGCATCATCGAGATGCGGCCCGGCGTCATCCGGCTGCGCGGCTATGAGATCCAGGATCTGATCGGTCGCGTCAGCTTTCCCGCAATGATCTGGCTGATGCTGCGCGGCGAACTGCCAAGCGAGGAGCAGGCGACGCTGCTTGGCATCGCGCTGGCTGCCGCCGTCGACCACGGGCCGCAGGCGCCGTCCATCGCCATCGCCCGCATGGCGATCACTTGCGGCGTCGGCATCAACAGCGCCATGGCGTCGGCCGTCAACGTGCTTGGCGACGTGCATGGAGGCGCCGGCGAACAGGCGCTCTCCTTCTACGGAGACATCGCCGCCGAACTGGACGCCGGCGTGCCGCTCGCGGACGCGGTGTCGGCGCGGGTTGATCGTGTCCTTGCTGGGGAAGACGGCTATGTGCCGGGGCTGGGCCACCGCTTCCACCCGGTCGACCCGCGGGCGCCGCGCCTCATCGAACTGACCCGCGACTTTGCCGCGCGCGGCGTTGTCAGCGGGCGCTTCGCCGACATCGCCGAGATGGTCGAGGCCGAGGTTGCGCGGCGCAAGGGCAAAAAAATCCCACTCAATATCGACGGCGCCACGGCCGTCATCTACGGAGAGCTCGGCTTCCCGCCGCCGCTGACGCGAGGCCTTTTCGTACTGTCTCGCTCGGTCGGCATCCTGGCCCATGCATGGGAACAGTCGCAGGAAAACGACCGCAACAAAGGGCCGCTGCCGCGCGAATGGCTGTGGGCCTATACCGGCACGCCGGCGCGGCCTTTGCCCGAGGAAGACGAAGGCAGTCAGTGAGATGTCGGTTCAAGCGACAGCGGAGGGCGCTGGAGCCAATTCCCGATAGAGTCGGGATAAGACCCCCATGTTTTATTGAGCGTGATCTTTTCCGAAAGCCGGATTCTGCTTTTTGGGGGTATGCTCCAGCTCCGGACTCCTGATGTTTCTCACCAGCGTCGAAAGATCCGGCTCGTCGATGAGCAACGCCGCGTCGGCCGGTGCCAGCCATGCCCGCTGCCGCCTGTTGGCTTCTTGCCAGTCGGCAAGTTCCTCGGTTACCTCCAGCAAATAGACGACGACGTCGACGCGGACGAAGCGGTTCGCCAGCCGCTTCCAGTAGCAATAGGTACCGGCCGGCTGTTTCAGTGTCTTGCCGAGAACACCGGCTTCTTCCTGTGCTTCGATGGTGGCTGCCTTGCGGCCGCTCTTGCCCTTCATCGGCCAGCCCTTCGGCACGATGAAGCGCCTCGTCGTTCGCGATGTGACCAGCATAACCTCGACTTCGCCATGCTCGCTCAGCCGAAAGGGGATCGCCGCGACCTGGCGATCCCGGGCGCCCTTCCTTGCCTTACGGACGACCTTCTTTCTGCTGGCTGCCATTCAAAAATCCAGTCGAAGCGGTGCCCAAAGCACGAAGGGCAGCATTGCTAAATCCAAACCGCCTTCGATGTTGTCTCAGGTGCGGCGGCATCCAAGCATAATAAGTCGGCTAAATAAATGAAAACGTTAGCGGCAAGTGCTGACAAAGCCGCTCCCTGACGGCAGCAACTGACAAGTCGGCTTGATCTGCGGCACCACCTGCGGTTGGGGCGCCGGGATTTGGCGGTCCTGCGCACGGTATTGCTGTTGCTGCTGCTGATATTGCTGCCGCTGCAGCCTGTTCTCCAGCATCTGCAACTGGTTTTGCTGGATCAATGCGTTGCGGTCGGCGGGGCTGACGATCTGTGCCGATGCGGCAGGATTTACGCCCGACAGCATCGCCGTTGCCAGCATTGCCGACCCTAAAAACGTCAATAGACGAAGCCGTGACATCCATTCATTCCCGCGCAAAAACCGACCTCAGGTTAATATAGGGGTTTTGCCCGGCGATGCCATGGCCGCCGCTGATTCGCGGCGAATTGGTACGTCGTCCTGCCGGCTTTGAGGAGGCATTGCGGTACGCGAGGCTGGCACTCCCATTTCACTCGACTTCGCGCAGCCGATATCCGACGCCGGTCTCGGTGGTGATATAACGGGGCTGGTCGGGCATCTTTTCGATCTTTTGCCTGAGTTGCCGGACATAGACCCTGAGATATTGAACGTCGGTAGAATCGCCCCAGACCTGCTTCAGCAGGAATTGGTGGGTGAGAACCTTGCCGGCGTGCTGCACGAGGATGCGAAGAATGTCGTACTCCTTCGGCGAGAGCTTTATCTCCCTGTCCTCGACCTTGACGATGCGCTTCACCAGATCGACGGAGAGATCGCCGGTGTGGAACACCGGCTTTTCGCCCCGCTGCTGGAACTTGTGGCGCAGCGCCACGCGAATGCGCGCGACGAGCTCGTTCATGCCGAACGGCTTGGTGACATAGTCGTCGGCGCCGAGTTCCAGGGCCGAGACGATGCCGGTCTCGTCGGCGCGGCTCGAAAGAATAACCACGGGAATATCCAGGCCATCATCCCGCCATTTGCGCAGCAGCTCATGCCCGCTCATGCCGGGCAGGCCGAGATCGAGGAGGACCAGGTCCGGCTTTTCCGTCTCCATGAGTTCAATCGCCGCGCTGGCGTTCGGCGCCTCGCTGATCGCATAGCCTTGGCTGCCGAGCCCGACGCGAAGCAGTTTCCGGATCGGCGGCTCGTCGTCGACCACCAATATCCTGACGTCCAAATTCGTCATGACAGGTGGTCCATGTTTCGATCGTCAGCATCGGGTTCACCGACATCGGGGAGTTCTGCCGGCACCGGCATTCTTATGGTGAAAACCGCGCCCGAGCGGTCGGTCCTGTTCGCCGCCGAGATCGTCGCGCCCATCGCTTCGATGAAGCCGCGGCAAATCGACAATCCGAGCCCGGTGCCGGCACGCACCTGGTCACCCTTGCGCACACGGTAGAAAGTGTCGAAAACGCGCTCCAGGTCCGCGGTCGGAATGCCTGGTCCCTCATCCATGATCTGCAGGATGACGAAGCCATTGTCGGCCCAGGCCTGCAGGCGGATCGTCGAACCTGGCGGCGCGTATTTTGCAGCATTGTCGAGGAGGTTGAACAGCACCTGCTCGAACAGAACGGGATCGACACGCAACATCGGCAGATCCGATGGAATATCGATCTCGGTCTTGTGCTCGCCGACGATTTTGCGGGCCCGATGCAGGGCTGAGCCGACAATGTCGCCGACATAGTGGAACGCATAATTTGGCTCCATCGTGCCGGACTCTATCTTGGTCATGTCGAGCAGATTGGCGATGAAGCGGTTCAGCCTTTCCGATTCATCAAGCACGGTCGACAGCAGTCCCGCCCGGTCCTGCTCGGGAAGCGCGGCTTCGAAGTCCCTGAGTGTTTCGGCCGCGCCCATGATGGCGGCAAGCGGCGTTTTCAAATCGTGGGAAATGGAGGTGAGCAAGGCCGAGCGCAGACGGTCTGCCTCGGCCGCAAGCTTGGCCCGGTCAACATCGGCGACGAGCTGGATGCGCTCGATGGCGACCGCCGCCTGGTCGGCGAGCGCATCGAGCAGACGCTGCTGGTCGGGTGTCAGCAGCGGGCCTTGCTTGTCGTTGTCGAGGCCAACGACGCCCACCGCCGTGCGCCCGGTCCGCAAGGGCAGATAGAGGCGTTTTGCGCCCGGCAGCGTGTCGGCGCCGCGCCCGGCGGCGCGGTTGTGTTCCCAGGCCCAGAGCGCTGCGGCAATGTCTGCCTCGGCCAGCGTGTCGTCGGGCGGGTAGCCGGCCTTGACCACAATCGTGCCGTTCTCCGGCAGAAGCAGCACCACGCGAAGCTTCAGCATCGAGGCGATCTGGAAGGCAGTCGCCCAGAGAACGTCGTCGAGCGTGCCCGTTCCGGCCAGTTTCTTGGAGAACAAATAGAGATCCTCGGTAGTGCGGGCGCGGGATTGTGCTGCCACGACCTGGCGCTGCACCCGAGCCGTCAAATTGCTGGCGATGATCGCCACGCAGAAGAAGAAGCCGAGTGCGACGGCGCTTTCAGGATCGCTGATATTCAGCGTGTAGAGCGGATCGAGGAAGAAGAAATTGAAGACCACGGCGCTGAGAACGGAAGCGAATATCGCCGGCCAAAGCCCGGCCGTGACCGCTGACGCCAGCACAGCCATGAGAAAGACAAGAGCGATGTTGCGCACATCCAGCACGCGCGACAGCAATTCGCCGAACAACAGCCCTGCCACGACATAGAAGACGACAGTCAGATAGGGCCTGATGTCGAGGCGCGGTGGTTGAGCGGGAGTCAGCCCCCGCGACGGCGGGACTTGCGCGTGGGCGTCACCGGAGACGACGTGAACGCTGATCTTGCCGGCATCGCGTATCAGGTCATAAGTGACGGAGCCGTCAAATAACTGCCGCCAGCGCGACTTGCGTGGCTTGCCAGTGATGATGTGGGTAACGTTATTGGCCGCCGCATAGCGCAGGATGTCTACGGCAACGTCGTGGCCAGGTATGGTCACGGCAACGCCGCCCAATTGTTCAGCAAGGCGAAGCGTTGATGCCAGCCTGTCGCGATTCTGCTCGGACAGCCCGGTCGAGCGTGGCGTCTCGACATAGAGCGCCAGCCACGAGGCGCGAAGCCGCTCTGCCTGGCGGCGGGCATAGCGTACAAGCGACGCGCTGCGCGGATCCTCATCGACCCAGACCAGGACACGCTCGCTGGCCGCCCACGGTCCCGGGATGGCGTGTGCCTGCATATGGTTGAGCAACTGCTCATCGACCCGCTGGGCGGTGCGGCGAAGCGCCAATTCCCGGAGCGCGGTCAGATTGCCCGGCGAGAAATAGTTCTCGATGGCGCGCTGGGCGGTGTTGGGGAAGTAGACCTTGCCTTCCTCCAGCCGCTTGATCAGGTCGTCGGGGGTGAGGTCGATGATCTCGACATCGTCGGCTTGATCGATGATGGAGTCGGGGACGGTTTCACGCACCCTGACGCGTGTGATCTGGGCCACGACGTCGTTCAGGCTTTCGACGTGCTGGATGTTCAGTGTCGTGTAGACATCGATCCCGTGCGTCAGGATTTCCTGGACGTCGAGGTAGCGCTTGGGGTGGCGGCTGCCGGCGACGTTGGTGTGGGCGAGTTCGTCGACCAGAACCAGCGCCGGGCGCCGGGCGAGGATGGCGTCGAGATCCATCTCCTCGAGGATCCGCCCCTTGTAATCGATCTCAAGGCGAGGAATGACCTCGTAGCCTTCGACCAGCGTCTGGGTTTCCTTGCGGCCGTGCGTCTCGACGATGCCTATCACCACGTCGACTCCGTCGGCCAGCCTGGCGCGGCCTGACATCAGCATCTCGTAGGTCTTGCCGACACCGGGGGCGGCGCCGAGAAATATCCTCAGCCGACCGCGCTCCTCCCGCTCGGCATGCGCGAGCAGCGCGTCGGGAGAGGGCCTGGTTTCGGCGGTGCGGCTGTCGTCTGGCATAAGGATCAATCATGAACGGCACCGGCTTCGGTGTCGATCCCGGCGCCGCCCTTCATTGTTTCATCGCATCGTCCAGCGCAAGGTTGAGGGCCAGCACATTGACCACCGCCTCGCCGATGAATCCCAATTCGCGATCCTCGATATGGCTGTCGACAAGCGATTTGATCCCGGATTCATCGACGCCCCTGGCCTTGGCCACCCTGGCGACCTGAAAATAGGCCGCATCGGGGCTGATATGCGGATCGAGGCCGCTGCCGGACGTGGTGACCAGATCCATCGGTACCGGCTGGTTCGGGTTTTCGGCTCTCAACTTCTCGGCGTCGCTCTTGATACGGTCGATCAGCTTCGGGTTGGTCGGGCCGAGATTCGAACCGCCCGAGGCGGCGGCATTGTAGCCGTCGCCGGCAGCCGACGGACGGCCATGGAAGTAGCGGTCGCTGGTGAAGGCCTGGCCGATCAGCTCGGAACCGACGATCTTGCCGTCCTTCTCGATCAGGCTGCCATTGGCCTGGCGCGGAAACAGCGCCTGGGCAATGCCGGTCATGCCGATCGGATAGATGAGCCCGGTCAGAACCGTGAAGAAGACGATCATGACGATCGCGGGCCTGATTTGATTGAGCATTGACGTGGTTCCTTATGCGAGACCGAGAGCAGTGATGACCATGTCGATCACCTTGATGCCGACGAAGGGCACGACGACGCCGCCGAGGCCGTAGACTATGAGATTGCGGCTGAGCAGCGCACCGGCGCCGACAGCGCGGTATTTGACGCCTCTCAGCGACAGCGGGATCAGCGCGATGATGATCAGCGCGTTGAAGATGATGGCCGAGAGGATAGCGCTCTGCGGCGTTGCCAGATGCATGACGTTGAGCGCTTGCAGCGGCCCGGCGGTCTGGCCCGGGGCGATGTAGAAGACGGCGAATATTGCCGGGATGATGGCAAAATACTTGGCGACGTCGTTGGCGATGGAGAAGGTGGTGAGCGAACCACGCGTCATCAGCAGCGCCTTGCCGATTTCGACGATCTCGATCAGCTTGGTCGGATCGCTGTCGAGATCGACCATGTTGCCGGCCTCGCGCGCCGCGACCGTGCCGGTGTTCATGGCGACGCCGACATCGGCCTGCGCAAGCGCCGGCGCGTCGTTGGTGCCATCACCGCACATCGCGACCAGCTTGCCCTTGGCCTGTTCGTCGCGGATCAGCTTCAGCTTGTCCTCGGGCGTCGCCTGGGCAAGGAAGTCGTCGACGCCGGCTTCCGCCGCGATCGCCGCCGCGGTCATCGGATTGTCGCCGGTGATCATAACCGTGCGGATGCCCATGCGGCGCAATTCGGCAAAGCGTTCTGCGATGCCGCCCTTGACGATGTCCTTCAGGTGGACGACGCCGAGCAGGCGCCCATCGCGCTCGACCGCCAGTGGGGTGCCGCCGGATTTGGCGATCTCGTCGGCGATGGTTTGAAGGTCGCGGACGGTGTCGCTGCCGGGGCGCGTACTGCCTGTGGCAATGGTCGAGAGGTTGACGTGGGCAAGCACCGCATCGACTGCGCCCTTGCGGACCGAGGAGCCTTCCAGGTCGACGCCGCTCATGCGGGTTTGCGCGGTGAAAGGCACGAAACTCGCGTGCAGGCTTGCCATGTCGCGGGCGCGGATGGCGTATTTCTCCTTCGCCAGCACGACGATCGAGCGGCCTTCCGGCGTTTCGTCGGCAAGCGAGGCAAGTTGGGCGGCGTCGGCCAGTTCCTGTTCAGTGACGCCCCTGACCGGACGGAATGCCGTTGCTTGGCGGTTGCCCAGCGTGATCGTGCCGGTCTTGTCGAGCAGCAGCGTGTTGACATCGCCGGCCGCCTCGACGGCGCGGCCCGACATGGCGAGCACGTTGAAGCGCACCAGGCGGTCCATGCCGGCGATGCCGATGGCCGACAGCAGGGCGCCGATCGTGGTCGGGATCAGCGTGACGAACAGGGCGACCAGCACTGTCACCGAGATATAGCCGCCCGAATAGGACGCAAAACTCGGGATCGTCGCTGTCGCCACCACGAAGATCAGCGTCATGCCGACGAGCAGGATGTTGAGCGCGATCTCGTTGGGTGTCTTCTGGCGCTCGGCGCCTTCGACCAGCGAGATCATGCGGTCGAGGAACGTATGGCCGGAAGCCGCGGTGATGCGCACCCGGATCCAGTCGGACAAGACTTGCGTGCCGCCGGTCACCGCCGAACGATCGCCTCCGGATTCGCGGATGACAGGTGCGGATTCGCCAGTGATGGCCGCCTCGTTGACCGAAGCCACGCCTTCGACCACCTCGCCATCCGAGGGGATGATGTCGCCGGCTTCGACAAGCACGATATCGCCGACCTTCAGGCTGGTGCCGGGCACCAGCTTGAACTTGCGGCGGTCGCCGCCGTTCAACAGCTTGGCTTGCGTCTCGGTTCGCGCCCGACGCAGCGAGTCTGCTTGCGCCTTGCCGCGGCCTTCGGCCACCGCTTCGGCGAAGTTGGCGAAAAGCACTGTGAACCACAGCCAGATGATGATCTGCAGCGTGAAGCCAAGATCGCCGCCGCTGGTAACGAGATCTTTGACGAACAGCACGGTGGTGAGCGCCGAGACGACGGCGACGACGAACATCACCGGGTTTCGCATCAAGGTGCGCGGGTTCAGTTTTCTGAAGGATCCGCCGATGGCGGGCAACAGAATGCGGGGATCCATGATGCTCACGGATTTCGACTGGCTCATTTGGTGGCTCCAGTGTCGATGTTGGTGACCGGTCGATCGTGTGCCGAACGAAGGTGCGGCGGCCCGTAAGCCAGCAGCCAGATAATGATCAAGGCTGCCGCAATAGCGAGGAATGTGGACAGGGTCGGGAAAGGAGGAGGTGTTTTCTCCCCCTCCGGCTCGGGACGATGCCGGGCCTTTCGAGATATGATCTTGAACCAGGGCATGGCCGTTTCAGAATGTCTGACGGTGAATCATCGCCAGGTGCTCGACGATCGGTCCGACCGCCAGGGCCGGGAAGAAGGTCAGGCCACCAACGATCAGGATGACACCGACCAACAGCCCGACGAACAGCGGACCGTCGGTCGGGAAGGTGCCGGCGGAGGCAGGGACGGTCTTCTTCGCCACCAGCGATCCAGCAATCGCCAGCGCCGGAATAATGACCAGGAAGCGGCCCATCAGCATGCCGATGCCGAGCGTTATGTTGTACCAGGGCGTGTTGCCGCTGAGACCGCCAAAGGCGGAGCCATTGTTCGCCGCGGCCGAGGTGTAGGCATAGAGGACCTCGGAGAAGCCGTGCGGGCCGGCGTTGGCGATGGAAGCAACGCCGGTCGGCAGCACCACCGCGATGGCGGTGAAGACCAGCATCGCCAGCGGCAGGCAGAGGACGGCCAGCATTGCCATCTTGACCTCCTTGGCCTCGATCTTCTTGCCGAGATATTCGGGCGTGCGTCCGACCATCAGCCCGGCAACGAAGACGGCGATCACGATGAACATCAGGATACCGTAGAAGCCGGCCCCGACGCCGCCGACAATGACCTCGCCGAGCTGCATGTTGATGATGGGGATCATGCCGCCGAGTGCGGTGAAGCTGTCATGCATGGCGTTGACCGCGCCGCAGGACGCGGCGGTGGTGATGACGGCAAACAGTGCCGACAGAGCGATGCCGAAGCGGCTTTCCTTGCCCTCCATGTTGCCGCCGTCGATGCCCAGCGTATGGACGAGCGGATTGCCGGCGGCCTCGGCCCAGTAGCAGACGGCAACGCCGGCGATGAACAGCACGCCCATCGCCGACAGAATTGCCCAGCCCTGGCGCTGGTTGCCGACCATGCGACCGAAGACATTGGTTAGCGCCGCGCCGAAGGCGAAGATCGTCACCATCTGGATCAGGTTCGAGATCGCGTCGGGATTTTCGAAGGGATGCGCTGCATTGGCGTTGAAGAAGCCGCCGCCATTGGTGCCGAGCATCTTGATGGCAACCTGCGAAGCGACCGGCCCGACCGCGATCGTCTGTTGCGCGCCTTCCAGCGTCGTCGCGTTGACGTAAGCACCAACCGTCTGCGGCATACCGAGATAGACATAGACAAGCGTCAACACGATGCAGAACGGCACAAGCAGATAGAGCGTGCAGCGGGTCATATCGACCCAGAAATTGCCGATCGATTTGCCTGAGGCTCTAGCAAAACCGCGGATCAGTGCGACCGCGATGGCGATGCCGGTCGCGGCCGACAGAAAGTTCTGCACGGTCAAGCCGGCCATCTGCACGAGATAGGACATCGTGCTTTCGCCGCCGTAGTTCTGCCAGTTGGTGTTGGTCATGAAGCTGGCGGCGGTGTTGAAGCCAAGCCCAGGTTCGACGGCGGTCATGCCGGCCGGATTGTAGGGCAGGCCGCCTTGCAGCCGCTGCAGGAAATAGAGCACCAGGAAGCCGGCCAGGTTAAAGAACAGCAGGGCCGCCGCATAGGAGGTCCAGTGCTGCTCCTCGCGCTCGCTGGTCCCTGATATGCGGTAGAGCCCGCGCTCGAGCGGGGCCAGAATTGGCGACAGGAATGTGCGCTCGCCGCTGAAAACGCGATGCATGTAGCCGCCGAGCGGCTTGGCCAGCAAAACGACGATCCCGCAATAGACGAGGATCTGCAGCCATCCGTTGATTGTCATGGGGGTTGGCTCCTTGCCAGCGGAGATCAGAAGCGCTCCGGGCGAACGAGGGCGTATGTCAGGTAAGCGAGAAGGAACAGGGTCACGGCGCCGCCGAGGATATAGTCGAAGAGCATGTTTCGATCCCCTAAACTTACAGCCCGTCGCAGGCTTTGATGTAACCGAAGCATAGAGCAAAGAACGAGATTCCTATCCCGACAACAATGATGTCCATCGTGCAATTTCCTATATTGAGTTTGTTCTTTTCAACTTGGACAAAACTGTCCAAGCCCGCTCACCGCTTCACATCGGCGGCCGGATACATCGCTCTGCCGAATATGGATCAAAGTGCCATAAAGGTTCGAGACGGGACGCGGAGCAAAGAAATCAAAATCCCATAAGGATTTCGCCGCCTCGGCGCTGGCCACAGCTTCAGGGGGAGGTGCGCACCGGTGTGCGAAGCTGCCGGGGATCAGTCTGCGCGGGTATAGATCAGAGCGTAATCGTCCGCATAGGCCCGCTTCCAGCCCAGTTCGTCGAAGAACGGAATGCGGCTGTCGTCGGCGGTCAACAATGCCCAGCCTATCGCATATTTCTCGAGCTGGGCTTTCAGGATCGGCTTGCCCCGGCTGTGCCCAGTCTGCTCATCCGTTTCCGTAAAGCCGTTCAGGAAGAGCTGATCCGCCCGGCCGTCGATAAACGTCTTGATGCCATGGAAAATCAGCGTGCCGCCGAAATTGTAGGAATTCAGCAGATTGCCTGACAGATTATGGGCTTGGGCGAAGGCCAGCGCATCCCTCGCCGAAGTCTTCTGGCTCGGCACGACCGGATAGGCCAGGAAGACCGCGGCCGCCAAAACCAGCAAAACGGCAAGTCCAGCGCAAATTCTGGAAAATTGCCGCGCGAAAAATTGTTCAAGTCCGTCGCGCTTTTCCGCGGCCCATGTAGGGGCTGAAAGCGCTGGATATTGTTGCGCAACCTCGACGGCAAGGACGACCGGGACAAGAAGAAAGAACAGGTACATGAACCGTATGTGGGTGAGATAGACGTGCAAGGTGAAGACAAGGAACAGCGCCTTGGCCCAGCCAATACGCAATCTCGACACGAGCAGCCCGAAAAACGCCACCAGCAGGGCCACCTCCTGGAGGGTATGCCGCGAGGCGTCGAAGGGTTGCCACTCCGCAATGTAAGGCACCGCCTCATTGCCATAGGCCACGGTGAATGTGGCGAGTATGGCCTTGACGCCATAGGGATTGAGCAGGCTGACCAGCGGGCAAAGCAGCCCGAAAGCGATCCACTTGGCCAGCAGCCGGGAGTTCGACAAGCGCGTGCGCATGACGAGATCGAGGCCGGCGAAGGCGGCGATAATGAAACCGAAGGTGAAGGTGGCATGGAGATTGGCCCACAGGCAAAGCAGCGCCAGCAGCCATAGAGGCGGCGCTTTCTCGTTGCGTGCGGCTTGGAAAAGACCGGCGGTCCAGACGACGATAATGGGCAAGGTAAAGATGTGGGGTCGGGCGACATAGATTGGCCCGATCAAGAGCGCGAGCACCAGTGTCAGTGCTATCGCCAGCGTCGGCTTCAACGACGCGCTGAGATACCACGACGTCAAGAAGGCCGTCAGCGCGATTACCGCAGTCGCCAGCAGTACCACGCCGTTCCAGCCGCCGGCTTCGAAGGCAAGGGCAAGGAGAACCTGGCTAAGCCATTCCTTGGCGATCCATGGCTGGCCGGCAAAAGTGTAGGAGTAAATGTCGACGGAGGGGAATGTGCGGCTTGCCAGCATATCCATGCCGACCTTGATGTGCCACCAGCTATCGGGATCCTGCAGGAGGGAGGTGGCAAAGGCGAGGAGCGCCGTCGCCATCACGACGGCCGCCAGCAGGCAAAACACCAGCCTCACATGCCGTATGTCGTCTATCGACGGCCTCGCCTCACCAGACATCCCGCGCATATGGCATCCCTGAGCCGCGATAGCGGAAGGGATAGCCCGAATTTGTTAGAAAACCGATAAGCTGCAGGATTGCGGCCACAACCCTGTGCCGCGCGTCTAGCCGGCTGGGCACGTTGAGCAGCGACTACTAAGTTGCGGGTGAGGGGCAGACCTCCGGCCGTTCAGCCCTCGGCCTTGAAGTTCTTGGCTTCCTTCTCGACTTTCGGGCTGTCCTTGCCGTGCTTGCGCATCAGATCCTTCGCCTGCTTCGGCGAAACGTCGGTGGTTTCGGCCAGGTGCAGAGCCTTCTTTTCGTCCGGATCGCGCGTCTTGCGGTCGGCCATTGCGGTTTTCTTGTTAGCCATTACGACGCTCTTATGCTCTCGGCGATTTCGTTCAGCACCTTGCGGTCGGTGCCGTGGCGCTTGATCAGCGTGCGTGCCTGATCAGGGGTAATGCCCGCTTCCTCGGCGAAATGGCGTACCTCATAGTCTTCGCCGCCCGCCACTCGTGAGCGGTCGCGACTGTCGGTCCTGGTTTTGTCGTCGGCCATGGCAGCTCTCCTCATCTCAACGAGAGCATAACGGGCAAGATTTCAGCGAGTTCCTTCGAGCGTGTCGCCCAGTTGCCTACCCTCGGGCATGACCCGACATGAGCGGCGGTTTTTGCTCAAAGCAAGGGCACGGCGCCAGGCTGGCCTTCGCGCACAAAAAGGCTCGCTTCCTTGGCCGCACCAGTAAATTTCCGCCGCGCGCTGCCAACCGCCCGCCACTGCTCCTGGGCGCAGCCTGGTATTCGTTGCGGATTGCTAAGGGTAGCGATGGTCGAACACGACCCCCATGGTCCTACCAACGGCCGTCATGACGATAATCTCGACCAGATCGTCGTCACTGTCACCGCAGGCCGGGGCCGTCCGGCGAACGATGTCCAGCATCGCCCTCGTCGATATGGTGTCGCCGGCGCCGAATCTTGAAAGCGCAGATGAAACAAGCTCTTGGGCCGTCAAGTCGGCGACAGTCACCCTCTGCACCACGTTCATTGGCTTCCTCCCACCATGAACCCTCTCCCGCGAGAATGATACGCCGAACGTCGGGTTTCGCCAGCGAAATGGTGGTCCTACCAGCGCGCGGGGCAGCGACCGAAATCGTCGGTTTTGCGTGAGGCAATCCAGGCGCGAGGCGGCAGCACTTTTGTGCCATGCGACTTCGCCACAGACCCATCCCGGCGGCCGGGATGGGTCTCAATTTATTTACTTGGCAGTTTGATTGCTTGGCAGTCGGGTCTGCTCGGTTGCGGTCGAAGTCAGCGCAGCAAGAACCACGGTGCGGGCAGGACCAGGACGGTTCTTCGTTTCACGGAACGCCGAACCGGTCTGTCTTTTTTGTTTGACGCAATTCCGGATGGAAAACCGTTCACACGTTTTCCTGGAATTGCTTGTCTTATGACTCTAGGCGGCCAGATCGCTCGGAAGCTTGCCGCCATTCTCGACCAGCTTTTTCATCAGTGCATCATGCAGCCACAGATTCATCGTTACGGTGTCGTTCATGTCGCCGGTGTAGTTCAGCTCGTGAGCAAGCTCCTTGCGGGCGCCGAGGCTGCTATCGATATTCAGAGCCTTCATCAGGTCGACGATCGAATTCTTCCAGTTGAGCTTTTGCCCTTTCGCGGCCACCGCCTTGTCGAGAATGGCAGCGATGTCAGGAGCAGAGGACGGCGCGGATGGCGTTGCCGGAGCCGGGGGTGCAGCCGGGTCGGGTCGGGTAGGCGCCGTCGGCTGGGTGGCCGTGCTCGAAGCAGGCGCGGGAGACGGTTGCGCCGGCGGCGCTTCGGCCGCAACCGCGTTTCCGAAAATCGCACCTTTGATACTGTCGAAAATGCCCATTGCTATCTCCTGGGTTGCCTTCACGGTGTGTTGCCTTGACGGTCGGTGAGGCGACCGTTGCCGAATTCGCATTGAGCGCCCTGGTTGTACCGGACCACGAACGCAACGCAGGGGCAACTCCAAACTGGCTGAAAGGTAAAGGCTTGGTTGCATGGTGAAATCGGCTCAGTGATCCGATCCCAGAGTAGAATGGTCAGATCGCGGCACGACAAATAGTTACGCGCAATGGGCGAGGGAAACGGTTGGCAGCCAGTTTTGCTGACGCAGACCAGAAAAATCATCTAGATTCGTGTTCGCCATTCGCTGAGAGGAACGAAGCCATGACAGCAGTCGTCGCATCCGACAGGCTCGAACGTTCGCTGGTTTGGGCAGAGGACGATCCGTCGGTCAAATGGGCCGGCGCTTTCGCGGTTTACGGCGGGCACGGCACCACCCAGTCCTCAGTCATTGTCTACGAGATCGAGCCCGGCAAGCGGCTCGGCTGGCACACCGACGCCACCGAGGAGACGCAATACATCATCGCCGGCACCGGCGAGCTGCACATCGAGGGCGGCAGCACCCACCCGGTCAGGCCCGGCAGCGTCCTGGTACTTCCGACGCCGGTCCGGCACGACCTCGTCAACACCGGCACCGAAACCCTGCGCGCCGTCGCTTTCTTTGCGGCGGCGATGTTCACGCAGACCTTCGACGACGTCATGCTGCCGCCGAAATCCCATGTCCTCGGCACGCCCAATCGTGCGGGCTGAATGCGTGCCGGCGGGAGCTGAGATGAGCGCGCGCGCGGCCGGCAAGCGGTTCGGCGTCGTTACGCGCCTGCGTCACGGGCGGACCGGCTGATGGCGCCCGTCAAGGTGGACCCCGCCAAGGTGCGCGAGTTCAGGGATGCCGAAAGCTTCCAGGCCTGGCTTGGCGAGCATCACGACAGCGAGGACGAAGTCTGGATCAAGATCCATAAGCTCGATTCGGGACTGCCGTCGATTACGCCGAAGCAAGCCATCGACGTGGCGTTGTGCTGGGGCTGGATCGATGCGGTGCGAAAGGCGTTGGACGGCAAAAGCTACCTGCAGCGCTACACCCCGCGCGGCAGGAAGAGCACCTGGAGCCAGATCAATGTCGACAATGTCGCCCGGCTGATCGAGGAGGGCCGGATGACCGAGCATGGGCTGAGGCAGGCCGAGGCAGCCAAGGCCGATGGCCGCTGGGCGCGCGCCTATAGGAGCGGCAAGGAGATGAAGATCCCCGGCGACCTCCAGGCGGCAATAGACGCCGAGCCCAAGGCGAAAGAGATGCTGGCAAAGCTCAGCGAGCAAAACCGCTTCGCGCTCGCCTTCCGCACCCACAACATGAAGACCGAAGCCGGACGCAAGAAGAAGATCGCGGCGTTCGTGGAGATGCTGAAGCGCGGCGAGACCATCCATCCGCAACGAAAACGCGATTCTGGCTGAACATTCTGACCGCGCTTGTCTCCGGCATCTTGTGCTTGTCCCTGCCGGTGAGCCCCGAATGCGGCCGGATCGCAGCTCAGGCCCACCTTCGATCCTGGCGATGTCGCAGACGATTGTTTTCGACCAGCGTCGCCTGACATTTCGACACCATCTCTCATTCGTTTGGTTGATGCAGGAACAAAGCCCCGTCCCCACAGTCGGCATACGTATATTAGCAGGCGCTGTTATGAGGTTTTTACCCGTTCAGGAGCCGACTGGCACGTGGGCCGTGTTTGATGCGACCGTGGACGTGCCTGCGGATTTCGCGGGCAGTTGCCTTATCGGCTTGCCGCGGGAGCGGGCGGAGTGGCTCGCAGCAAGAGCCAATCGAGATGCTGCAAAAGGCACTTCGACTTGGCGGTTGTCAGCTGCCGGACCGGCAAAAGCCGCGGTTCTTAGACTTAGACCGTTAGGAGAGATTTCGATGATGCACGAACAGGTAATGGAAGCTGCGTTGGCAGCCAGAAATCAGGAAGTGGATATTTGTGGTGTCTTCGACATCACCAACAAAACCGATGCGCCAATTGGCTCTCGCCGATTGGGCGAGGCTATCCACTTTGTCGCCAATGCACCTATCGTTGGCTATGATGTTCACGCCGCCGTCATCCGATATGGCCCACTCGGAACCCCCAGCCTCAGAGCAACAGATTGCACACAGCTGTGGGAGAAGTTTGGCGAGGCCTTGCTGCAACACTGACAGGCTGACCTTGGCGCGTATGGCACCACCATCGTGCAGGACACTTCCCTTGTGAGAACGACGTGGAAGCCTGGCGGGTGATATTGCAATCAAATTAGCGTGAGCGCATATTTTTTACCGGCTGGACTCGCAACCGGCCAGGCCCGGCGGCCGGCCGCCAACGGGCCGTCAGGCCGCCAACAAATGGTTCGGCAGGCCCGACGGTCCCCCCCTTGGCAAGGTCGCCGGAAACAAAGCATGATGCGGCGGCAAAACGGGTTTGGGAGAATGACATGCCTAAGGTTTCGGAGCTCTTTTTCAAGACAGCCATCGTCTTTCTTATTCTGGGAATTGCAGCTGGCCTGCAGATGGCAATTTCAGGCGATCACGGCGCGTTTCCGGCTCACGCGCACATCAACCTGCTGGGATGGGTCACTAGTGCAATATTCGGCGGCTACTATGCGCTGAACCCGGCGAAGGCTGCCCGCAGGACGGCGATGATCCACTATGGCGTCTACAATCTCGGCCTGGTCGTGATGTTGCCGGCGCTTTACCTGATGCTGCAGGGAAATCCGGCGCTCGAGCCGATCGTCGCCACCGGCTCAATGATTGTCGCTGTCGCCGTGCTGATCTTTGCCTTCGTGGTTTTCTCCGGCGAAACAGAGCGCTCGGTCTCGGGAATACAAGCGGTTCCGCGCTAGACGCGTAGCGACACTAACGAACCTGTCGAAGCCCGCGCTCTGGTGGAGCGCGGGTCGTTCGGCTTGTGGGCTGATCTGGGGTAAGGGGTGCGGCGCAGATGGAGCCGCTCAGTAGCGATCCTTCGCGCCCTCTGCAAATTACGAATTACGGTGACAGTGCACCATTTTCTTTTTCCCGCCTGTCGCGTTTCCCAATTTCACTGCTCTTTCCGGTTTGCTCGGCAATCACGGTCGAGAAGTGCTTCGCTGCCCATCGGTTGCACGACATCGGCGGCGCGGTAATGCAAGTCGAGCCATGCGTTCAATTTACGCACAGCGACAGCCGAGCAAACATGACAAATAGTGCACTGTCACCGTAATTCTGTCGCCGTAATTCAAAGTGCACTGTCACCGTAATTCAAACGTCCGCTTGCTGACCCTTAGCTGACTCTCACAAGCTTCTTGCAAAGTGCAATGTTGTACGGAACGCATCCTTGCGACCCAAAGAAATGCCGCGCGTCGAGATTGGCTGCCCAGATGCCCATAGCAATTTCGTCGATACCTTCGCAAGCAGCTCGCTGTTCAACATGGCACATCAAAGCTGCGGCAACTCCACGACGACGAGCTTCCGGCATAACCGAGATGTGGTGCACATAGATCAGGGGCCGAGGGAAAGTGAACGGCGTTTCTGGCAGCGACTGAATTTCAAACCAGACGTAGCCGACTGGAGCACGATCAATCTCAGCAATCGCGATCGAGCTCTTCGGATCAGCCAGCCTCGCTGCGAAGAATGTCCTCACCGCAGACGGATCGGCTGCCTGTTTGAAAACGTCTGGATGCAATTCAGCATGGAGACTCTGAACCACCTGATTGAGCCGAACGAGCGCGTCAAAGTCTGCCTCCGAGGCAGCCCGGATTTCCACTGACATTGAGACACCTCCCCGTTTGTAGACGACGCTGCGACGGTGATGTCTTTCTGTCAACGAACGTCGGTCTTCCACCCATCTCGGCCATTGGCGGAGTTTTGACCCTAGTGATTAGTAGGCTGGTTAGTAGGCTACTAACCGAACCTTACCAAACGCCCGGAAAATAAAGGGTTTCTCGGGATTAGCTGGCGGAGAGAGCGGGATTCGAACCCGCGTTACGGTCTCCCGTAAACACACTTTCCAGGCGTGCGCCTTCAACCACTCGGCCACCTCTCCGTCCTTTTAGCATCTTCGACGCGGCCGGTTTCGCCGTGCGGGTTGGGGAGATGCATCTCCTTTGGGATTCCGGCCCGGAATTCCGGCCGTGGGCGCCGTCAACCAGCGGATACCCTTTCCCCGCACCCGAGCCGTCAAGCAACAGGCGCGGGGCTCATCTAGTCGATCCGGTGCCGAATGCCAAGACACTCTATTCGCTTTGCCGGACAGGGATGCTCAGCCCATGGCATCAGTGTGCTCGTTGGGCGCCTACAAACCAGTCGGCCGCGGCGTCTTCGCCGTCTGGCTCGTCAGCCGGCCCAGGTGCAAGCCGCCGGCGTAAGTTCAACTTCGCGTGTCGCGATTGCAGACGAAGCAGGTAAATCCTATTTAACAGTCCGACACGACATTCCGATAAACTCCTGGGGAGGAAGGGTCTGGATGTTCCGCTTCGTCTTTCGTCTCGCTGCAATGGTCGCGCTTTCGGTTTCGGTCATCATGGCCGTGCTCGACGCGACCCGGTCGGTGGCGGCTTCGGCGCTGGTGATGACCCCGCTCAACACCAGCTGGCTCGCCGTCTCGCCGGACACGCGCAGCGCCTTTGAAAGCTTCGTCCGCGACAAGCTCAATCCGCTGCTGTGGGACGGCGCCATCGCCTGGGTGCTCAGCCAGCCCGGCTTTGCCGTGTTCGCGGTGCTGGCCTTCGTTCTTTATGCCATCGGCTACAGGCGGCAGCGCCCCAGCGGGCGGTTCGCCGCGACCTAAAATTCCTGCGTTCCCGGATCCAGCGTTCCTCGGATCGGGGAAGGCTCAAGCAAGAAGAAAAGGAAATCGCACATGTTTCTCAGCGATATGCTGAACAAGAAGCTCAACCTGCCGAAGCCCTCCGAGGCGTTGCCCGGCCGCGACCGGCCGATCCCGACGGCATCGAAGCATTTCGTCTCGAACAGGCCGCTCAAGGGTCCCTATCCCGAAGGGCTTGAGACGGCGATGTTCGGGCTGGGCTGTTTCTGGGGTGCCGAGCGCCTGTTCTGGCAGGTCGATGGCGTCTGGGTCACGGCGGCCGGCTATGCTGGCGGCGTCACGCCCAACCCGACCTATCAGGAAACCTGCACCGGGCTCACCGGCCATGCCGAAGTCGTGCTCGTCGTCTACGATCCGAAGATCGTGTCCTATGCCGAGCTTTTGAAGCTGTTCTGGGAAAGCCACGACCCGACGCAAGGCATGCGCCAGGGCAATGATGTCGGCACCACCTACCGTTCGGCGATCTACACGTTCAACGACGCGCAACACCAGGCGGCGCTCGCTTCGCGCGATGCTTACGAGGCTTCGCTGCGCGGTGCCGGACGCAGCAAGATCACCACCGAGATCGCGCCGGCGCCGGAATTCTACTTCGCCGAGGAAGACCACCAGCAATATCTGGCGAAGAACCCCTACGGCTATTGCGGCCTGCAGGGAACCGGCGTCTCCTGCGCCATTCCGGCTGCCGTCTCCGCCTGATTTTGCGCCCCTGACGCAAGGAATGTGCTGTGGCGCAGCGATGCGGCGCCATGCTTTTCCAAAGGGTCAAAATTCCACGTGAATTTTGTTTCGGGCCGTGCCAGATTGGCCTGAAGCGGGAGGAGGACGCTCCTGCCTGACGCCGCGTGCCTGCCGGAGAACCGGGTCGGCATGCGGTGCATAATGGACAAATAACCGACAGGGGTGTGGATCACATGAAACGTATCGTACTCGGCCTCATGGCCGCAGCTGCAATGGTTCTTCCGGCCTTCGCCGCGGACATTCAACCCGCGCTTCTCTATGATCTCGGCGGCAAGTTCGACAAGTCGTTCAACGAGGCGTCCTTCCACGGCGCCGAAAAGTTCAAGACCGAGACCGGCATCCCCTATGTGGAATTCGAGGTCAGCAACGCCACCCAGCGCGAGCAGGCGCTGCGCCGTTTCGCCGAGGACGGCCGCAATCCGATCGTCATGGCGGGCTTCTCCTGGTCGGATGCGCTTGACAAGATTGCCACGGAATTCCCCGAGACCAAATTCGCCATCATCGACATGGTCGTCGACAAGCCCAATGTCCGCTCCCTCGTCTACAAAGAGCAGGAAGGCTCCTATCTCGTCGGCGTGATGGCGGCGATGGCTTCGAAGTCGAAGAAGGTCGGCTTTATCGGCGGCATGGATATTCCGCTGATCCGCAGATTCGGCTGCGGCTTTGTCGGCGGCGCCAAAGCGGCCGGCGCCACCGACGTCATCCAGAACATGACCGGCGATACGCCCGCAGCCTGGAACGATCCCGCCAAGGGCGGCGAGATCGCCAAGACGCAGATCGACCAGGGCGCCGACGTGATCTATGCTGCGGCTGGCGGCACCGGTGTCGGTGTGCTGCAGGCGGCGGCCGACGCGGGCAAGCTCGGCATCGGTGTCGATTCCAACCAGAACGGCTTGCAGCCCGGCAAGGTGCTGACCTCCATGGTCAAGCGTGTCGACGTTGCCGTCTACAACACCTTCATGGATGCCAAGGACGGCAAGTTCACGGCCGGCATCAACGATCTCGGCCTCAAGGAAGGCGGCGTCGACTACGCCATGGACGACAACAACAAGGCGCTTGTCGACGATGCGATGAAGGCAGCGGTCGAAAAGGCCAAGGCCGACATCATCGCCGGCACCATCAAGGTGCACGACTACATGTCGGACAATGCCTGCCCGTATTGATCGACAGACATTGCTGAGCTGACGAGCCGCCGGGTGAAAGCCCGGCGGTTTTGCATTGTCAGGCCGCTCACCAGTGCGGCGGCTTAGTCACCGGCACGTCGGGTGCGGCCTGTTCCTCCAGCGCCAGGAAGCGCTCGGCCAGCGCGTCGAGCTTGCGCTGCATGCGCTCGATCACCTTCCACTGCTCGGCGATCTGGCCGGACAGTTCCTCGATGGTCTTCTCCTGCTCGGCGGCGCGGATTTCCAGCGTCGTCAGCCGGTCGTCGGGCATGGTCATTTGAAATCCTCGATCAGGCGATTGTGCAGGGTGCGGCCACGTTGGAAATTGACAAGCATGACGGGATTTGTCGAGAGTGAACCGTGCTCCGGCCAATTGGCACAGACCCAATTGGCACAGACTGGGCGTCATGCTAGGCGTTTGACCAAGCGGTAAAAAAATAACAGTGGGAACAGGCTGCATGGCGCAAGCCGCAATCGAGCTGATCGGCATCGACAAGAGCTTTGGCGCCGTGCGCGCCAACCGCGACATCAATCTGGAAATTACGCGCGGCACCATCCATGGCATCGTCGGCGAAAACGGCGCCGGCAAGTCGACGCTGATGTCGATCCTTTACGGCTTCTACCAGGCCGACAGCGGCGAAATCCGTGTCGGCGGCCAGCCGGCATCGATCAAGACACCGAACGATGCGATCGCGCTCGGCATCGGCATGGTGCATCAGCACTTCATGCTGGTCGACAATTTCTCGGTGCTGGAAAATGTCATTCTCGGCGCCGAAAGCGATGCGCTGCTGAAGAAAAGCATCGCCAAGGCGCGTTCCGAGTTGGAGCGGCTCGAGCGCGAATACGGGCTCGAAGTCGATCCGGACGCGATCATCGAGGAGTTGCCGGTCGGCCTGCAGCAGCGCGTCGAAATCCTCAAGGCGCTCTATCGCGGCGCCGAGATCCTGATCCTCGACGAGCCGACCGGCGTGCTGACGCCGGCCGAAGCCGACCATCTGTTCCGCATCCTCAGGCAGTTGAAGGAGCAGGGCAAGACGATCGTGCTGATCACCCACAAGCTGCGCGAGATCATGGCGATCACCGACACGGTCTCGGTGATGCGCCAGGGCACCATGGTGGCGACACGCGAAACCAGGAAGACCACGGTCGAGGAGCTGGCCGAGCTGATGGTCGGCCGGCGCGTGCTGCTGCGCGTCGAGAAAGGCGAGGCGAAGGCCGGCGGCGTCAAGCTCGCGGTCAAGAACCTGACGGTCAAGGATTCCCGCGGCGTCACCATGGTCGACGACGTCTCCTTCGATATCCATGCCGGCGAGATCGTCGGCATTGCCGGCGTCGCCGGCAACGGACAATCCGAACTGCTCGAGGCGATTTCCGGCATCAGGCGCGCCGTTTCGGGTTCGGTCACGTTGGACGGCAAGCCGATCGACCTCACCGGCGCCGCCGATCCCGGTGAACTGCGCGAGCGCGGCCTTGCCCATGTGCCGGAGGACCGCCATCATGTCGGCCTGGTGCTGGCCTTCGAGGAGAACGAGAATTCGATTCTCGGCTACCAGGACGACGAGCGCTATCTGAAGGGGCCGTTTCTCGACATCGATGCCATCCGTAACGATGCCAGGGACAAGATCGTCAAATACGACATCCGACCGGCGGACTGCCGCCTCAAGACCGCCAATTTCTCCGGCGGCAACCAGCAGAAGATCGTGCTGGCGCGGGAAATGGAGCAGGATCCCGGCGTGCTGATCGTCGGCCAGCCGACGCGCGGCGTCGATGTCGGCGCCATCGAATTCATCCACAAGCGCCTAATCGCGATGCGCGACCAGGGCAAGGCGGTGCTGGTGGTTTCGGTCGAGCTCGACGAGATCCGCTCGCTTTCCGACCGCATTCTGGTGATGTTTGCCGGCCGCATCGTCGGCGAGCGCGGCCCCGACGCGACCGAGGGCGAACTCGGCCTGCTGATGGCCGGCGTCGAGCACCGGGAGGCCGCGGAATGAGCACTCCCTATGCCAAGCTGCCGGCCTGGGCCGATTATGTGCTGATCCCGCTGATCAATCTGTTCGTCGCCTTCGTCGTTGCCGGTTTCGTCGTCATATTGGTCGGCGAGAACCCGCTGCGTGCTGCGGTCATCCTGGTCGAGGGTGCCTTCGGTCGCGGCCAAGGCATCGCGTTCACGCTTTTCTATGCCACCACCTTCATCTTCAGCGGGCTGTCGGTGGCGGTTGCGGCGCATTGCGGCCTGTTCAACATCGGTGGCGAGGGCCAGGGCTATATCGCCGGTCTCGGCATCGGCATCGTTTGCCTGGCCTTCGACAGCGTGCTGCCTTGGTGGCTGACCTTCCCGATCGCCATTATCGCCGCCGCGGCGATGGGCGCGCTGTGGGCGCTGATCCCGGCCTATCTGCAGGCCAAGCGCGGCTCGCACATCGTCATCACCACCATCATGTTCAATTTCATCGCCGCCAGCGTCATGGTCTATGCGCTGGTGGGCATGCTGAAGCCGCCCGGCTCGATGGCGCCGCAGACGCGCACCTTCCTCGAAGGCGCACAATTGCCGAAGCTCAACTGGATCATCGAATTGTTCGGCGCCAAAATCCGTTCGGCGCCGTTCAACGTCAGCTCGCTGCTGGCGCTGGCCATGGCCTTTCTGGTGTGGGTCCTGATCTGGCGCACCAAGCTCGGCTACGAGATGCGTACCTACGGCCACAGCCCGAAAGCGGCGCGCTATGCCGGGATTTCGGAAATCCGCATCATCATCATTGCGATGATGATCTCGGGCGCGCTGGCCGGCATGATGGCGCTCAACCCGACGATGGGCGACCAGCACAATGTCGCGCTCGAATTCGTTTCGGGCGCCGGTTTCGTCGGCATCGCGGTGGCGCTGATGGGGCGACTGCACCCGGTCGGCATCGTGCTTGCCGCAATCCTGTTCGGCATGCTCTACCAGGGCGGCGCCGAGCTCGCCTTCGAGATGCCGGCGATCAGCCGCGACATGATCGTCATCATCCAGGGCCTGGTCATCCTGTTCGCCGGCGCGCTCGAGCATATGTTCCGGCCCTATGTCCAGGCGCTGTTCGCCTCGCTCAGCCCGAGATCGGTCGGCATGGAAGCGGTCAAGGGGAAGGGCGCCTGAGATGGATTTCTTCAACGCCATCGTACAGGTCCTGGACTCGACCATCCGTCTGTCGGTCCCCTTGCTGCTCGCCTGCCTCGCCGGCCTCTATTCAGAGCGGGCCGGCGTCTTCGACATCGGGCTCGAAGGCAAGATGCTGGTTGGCGCCTTCGCCGGTGCCGCCGCCGCCTCGGTCTTCCACTCGGCTTATGTCGGCCTCGGCATGGCCATACTCATCTCGGTCGCCTTCGCGCTGATCCATGGCTTTGCCTCGATCACCCATCGCGGCAACCAGATCGTTTCCGGCGTCGCGATCAATTTCATCGCCGCCGGATCGACGATCATGCTCGGCCAGGCCTGGTTCCAGCAAGGCGGGCGCACGCCGGCGCTGGCCGCCGGCGAGCGCTTCGAGACAATCATCTGGCCGGGCGCGGATGCGCTCAGGAGCGTGCCGATCCTCGGGCCGATCTATTCGGAACTCATCTCCGGCCACTCAGTGCTGGTCTATCTCGCCTTCCTGGCCGTGCCGTTCACCTGGTGGGTGCTGTTCCGCACCCGCTTCGGCTTGCGCCTGCGCGCCGTCGGCGAGAACCCGGCCGCGGTCGATACCGCCGGCATATCGGTCGCCTGGCTGCGCTATCGGGCGCTGATCTGCACCGGCGTGCTCACCGGCATTGCAGGTGCCTACCTGTCGATGGTGCAGAATGGCGGCTTCGTGAAGGACATGACCGCCGGCAAGGGCTACATCGCGCTGGCCGCGCTGATCTTCGCCAAATGGAAACCGGTCAACGCCATGTTCGCCTGCCTGCTGTTCGGCTTCCTCGACGCGGCGTCGATCCGCCTGCAAGGCACGCCGCTGCCGCTGATCGGCAAGGTGCCGGTGCAATTCATGCAGGCGCTGCCCTATGTGCTGACCGTCATCCTGCTTGCAGGCTTCATCGGCAAGGCAATCCCGCCGCGTGCCGGCGGCGTGCCTTATGTCAAGGAACGCTGATTTATCATGGCTCGTGATCTGTTCGAAGCGGCGAAAGCCGCCATGGCCAAGGCCTATGCGCCCTATTCGAAATTTCCGGTCGGCGCGGCGTTGCGCACCGAGGACGGCCGTGTCTTCACCGGCGCCAATGTCGAGATCGCGTCCTATCCGGAGGGCTGGTGCGCCGAAACCACCGCGCTCGGCCACTACATCATGGGTGGCGGCGGCAAGATTACGGAAATCGCCGTGATCGCCGAACGCGTGGCAAAATGCTCGCCCTGCGGCGGCTGCCGGCAGCGGCTGGCTGAATTCTGCCGGCCGGAAACGAAGTTCTATCTCTGCGATGATAGCGGCGTGGTCGAGACCGTGACCATGGGCGAGTTGCTGCCATACGGCTTCCAGGGCGATGTGTTGAAATGAAGGAAGCACTCGATCACCTCGTCGAAAGGCTGGACGGGCTGGCGCCGACCACTGCGCTGGTGCTGGGATCGGGGCTTGGCGGGCTTGTCGACAAGGTCGAGGATGCGGTGCGCATTTCCTATGCCGACTTGCAGGGCTTCCCCAGAAGCGGCGTCAGCGGCCATGCCGGCGAGGTGGTGGCGGGGCTCTTTGCCGGCACGCCGGTGCTGATGCTGTCCGGTCGCGCACACTATTACGAGCACGGCAACGCGGCGGCGATGCGGCCTGCACTCGAGGTGCTCGCCGGCCTCGGCATCTCCAGGCTGATCCTCACCAACGCCGCCGGTTCGGTCGATCCCGGGATGGGCCCGGGCTCGGTGATGCTGATCACCGACCACATCAATTTCTCAGGCTCCAACCCGCTGATCGGCGAGCCGAGCGACCGCCGCTTCGTCGGCCTGACCGAAGCATACGACGCCGGTCTCCGCTCCGCCATCGAGCAAGCCGCGAAGGCCACCGGTACCAGGCTGCACAAGGGCGTCTACATGTGGTTCTCCGGCCCATGCTTCGAGACGCCGGCCGAGATCCGCATGGCTCGCATCATGGGCGCCAACGCGGTCGGCATGTCGACGGTGCCGGAGGTCATTCTCGCCCGCTTCCTCGGGCTGCGCGTCGCAGCCTGTTCGGTCGTCACCAACCTTGCCGCCGGCATGACCGGAGCCGAGCTGTCGCACCAGGAGACCAAGGACATGGCGCCGGTCGGCGGCGCGCGGCTGGCGACCATTCTGCAGCGTGTTTTTCAGGACGGGCTTCCGGAGCACAGGGTAGACGCCTGATGCTTCCCCAGGAAATCATCCGCCGCAAGCGCGACGGTCAAAAACTCTCGGCTGAGGAGATATCGGCTTTCATCGAGGGCCTGACCGCCCGCACCGTTACCGACGCGCAGGTCGGCGCCTTCGCCATGGCGGTGTTCTTCAACGGCATGAGCCGCGACGAGGTGGTGGCGCTGACTATGGCGATGCGCGATTCCGGCGATGTGCTCGACTGGTCGGATCTGCCCGGCCCGGTCACCGACAAGCATTCGACGGGCGGCGTCGGCGACAATGTCTCCTTGATGCTGGCACCGATCGTCGCTGCCTGCGGCGCCTATGTGCCGATGATTTCCGGCAGGGGCCTCGGCCATACCGGCGGCACGCTGGACAAGATGGATGCCATCCCCGGCTATATCAGCCAGCCGGATGTTGCGCGCTTCCGCAAGACCGTGCTCGAAACCGGCTGCGCCATCATCGGCCAGACCGCCGATCTCGCACCCGCCGACGCCAGGCTCTACGCCATCCGCGATGTGACGGGAACGGTGGAATCGGTGCCGCTGATCACCGCCTCTATCCTGTCGAAGAAGCTGGCGGCCGGCCTCAATTCGCTGGTGCTCGACGTCAAGGTCGGCAACGGCGCGTTCATGGAGAAATCGCGCGACGCAACCACGCTGGCCAACAGCCTGGTCGACGTCGCCAATGGCGCCGGCCTGAAGGCCTCGGCGCTGGTCACCGGCATGAACGAGCCGCTGGCGTCCGCTGCCGGCAATGCGGTCGAGGTGCGCAACGCCGTCGATTTTCTCACCGGCCGCTTTCGCGACCGGCGGCTGGAGGATGTGACGCTGGCGCTGGCCGCCGAGATGCTGCAATCGGCAGGCCTGGTGTCGTCCAACCAGGACGGCCTACGCCGCGCCGCCGAGACGCTGGCCGGCGGTCGCGCCGCTGCCATCTTCGCGCGCATGGTGGCGGCACTTGGCGGTCCCGCCGATTTCATCGAGAATCCGGAAAAATATCTGCCGAAAGCGGCAACGGAATTCGCCGTCAAGGCGAGCGCGAACGGCTTCGTCACCGGCATCGCAACCCGCGAGATCGGGCTTGCGGTGGTCGGGCTTGGCGGCGGGCGGACGCGGCCGGACGACAGGATCGATCACGCCGTCGGCATCACCAGGCTGCTGCCGGTCGGCGCTGAAGTGCGGACCGGCGAGGCGCTGGCGCTGGTCCATGCCCGCAATGCCGGGGATGCCGAGGCGGCCGCGGCCGCCGTGCTTTCGGCCTATACGATCGGGACTTCCAAACCGGCCGCGGAGAAAACCGTCATCCGGCGGATCCTGCCGCGCTGATAGTCACTGAACCAGCAGCAGCGTGCCGTCTTCGACCTGGTATTTTTCGAGCCGCTGCAGAAAGCTCATGCCGATCAGGTTGGTGTGCAGCGCCCTGTCGTCGAGCACGACGGCCTCGACGCCCTCAACGGTGATCCTGCCGATCTGCAGGCGGTCGATCGTCACCACGGCGGCCTTGATCGCACCATTGGCGGTGTTGACCTGATGGCTGAAATCCGTCGAATTGAGCGAGATGCCGATCCTGCGCGCAGTCGAGCTGTTGATGGCGACGAGCGTCGCACCGGTATCGATCATGCCTTCGATCTGGCGGCCGTTCAACTTGAAGACCGACATGAAATGCCCGCGCGCGTCCGCGGTGACGACGACCTTGCGGCCGAGCGGCTGCGGCGTCGCCGGCCTGTCCGGGACGGCGGCGAGGTTCAGGTCGGTTTGGGTGTCGGCCGGCTTGGCTCCGATGGCGGATTTCAACAGCCGCTCGATCGTCTGTGGATTCGACTGATAGACGATCGGCAGCGATGCCGACGTTCCGGCAAACACGCCAAGGATGAGAAGCTTGCGCAGCATGGACCGGCCTTTGTGGTTGCCGATCCTTAGTCCGACAAGGTGTTTGCCGCTTTAACGAATGCGGAAACCAGCCGTTTGCGTAAACAATCGGTAAACGGACCTATTTGGTGCCGTACATACGGTCGCCGGCATCGCCGAGGCCGGGCATGATGTAGCCCTTCTCGTTGAGTTGGCGGTCGATGGAAGCGGTGAAGACCGGAACATCGGGATGCGCCTGGGTAAAACGCTCGAGGCCCTCTGGTGCCGCCAACAGGCAGAGGAAGCGGATGTTGGTGGCGCCGCGGCCTTTCAGCTTGTCGATCGCCGCGATCGCCGAATTGGCGGTCGCCAGCATCGGATCGACGACGATCACCAGCCGGTCGGCGAGGTCGCCCGGCGCCTTGAAGAAATATTCGACCGCTTCCAGCGTCTCATGGTCGCGGTAGAGGCCGATATGGGCGACACGCGCCGCCGGCACCAGATCGAGCAGGCCTTCGAGCAAGCCGTTGCCGGCGCGCAGCACGGAGGCGAAGACGAGTTTCTTGCCCTCCAGCGTCGGCGCCTCCATCGTCTCGATCGGCGTCTCGATCGTCGTCGTGGTCAGTTCGAGGTTGCGGGTGACCTCATAGCCGAGCAGTAGCGAGATCTCGCGCAGCAGCCGCCGGAACCCGGCCGTCGAGGTTTCCTTCTTGCGCATGATGGTCAGCTTGTGCTGGACAAGCGGATGGTCGACGACGGTGACGCCCTTCATGGTGTTCTCCGAACTGCGCAGGTGAATAGTGAATGGTGAATGGTGAATAGTGAATAGTGAACTGGTTTGCGAGTCCTTGGTTGCGCGGAAGAACTCGCGGTTGACCGACCGAAGCGCCAGGTTCGCAATTCAGCATTCACCTGCCCTTGGCGCCGAGCCTGCCCAGCAGCGCCGCCCTGGTCTTCCTGTCGACGAAAGCTGCCTCGATGGCCGTCCTGGTGACGGCGGTGAGCGCCTTGTCGTCCATCGCAAAATGCTCGGCGGCGATGTCGTATTCGCGCTTCAGCGAGGTCCAGAAATAGGGCGGGTCGTCGGAGTTGAGCGTCACCTTGCAGCCCGCTGCCCTTAATGCGGGAAATGGGTGGTCGGCGAAACTGTCGAAGACCTTGAGCGCGATGTTGGAGCCAGGGCAGCATTCGAGCACGACGCCTTCGTCGGCGATGCGCCGCACGAGATCGGGGTTCTCGATGGCGCGCACGCCGTGGCCGATGCGAGACGGGCGGATGTGGTCGAGTGCCGCCTCGACGCTCTCCCAGCCCATCAATTCGCCGGCATGCACGGTAATGCCGAGGCCGGCCTCGCGGGCGATCTCGAAGGCCCTGACATAATCTTCCAGATCGCCAATCCGCTCGTCGCCGGCGACGCCGAAGCCGGTGACCAGCGGATGCCCGCTGCGGGCGGCGAAACGCGCAGCCCGCTCGATCGATTCGACACCGAAATTGCGCACGCCGGTGACGATCATGCGGCCTTCGATGCCGGTCTTCGCCTTGGCGCGGGCCATGCCTTCGCCGAGCGCGTCGGTATAGGCCTTCGGCGACAGCCCGGCCTTGCTGGCATGGTCCGGCGAGGTGAAAACCTCGGAATAGATGGCGCCGTCGCGGGCGAGGCTGGTCAGGTAGTGATCGGCCAGCCGCGCATAATCTTCTTCGGTGCGGAACAGGTCGGAGGAGAAGTCGTAGGCGGCGAGGAAGGAGGTGAAATCGTGCCAGGCGAAGGAGCCGTCCCGGATGTAGGGCGAGGCATCCCTGCCGTATTTCTCGGCCTGGCGGAGGACGAGTTCAGGCGCCGCTGCCCCTTCGATGTGGCAGTGCAGTTCTGCTTTCAAAGGCATTCAATTATCCCGTCAGGCCTTTTTCTTATGACGCAGGTTCTGGTCGGAAAACCGTGCGACGCTTTTCCGGAACCTGCTTCGAAGCGCGGCCGAACACCGCGCCTTAAACAATAGCGCCCGCACCATCGATCGGCTATGGTCCCGCCGATTTTATGGCGGATCAAAACGATGTCGGTTGAAAGAACCACGGCTGCGGGCGGCATGGAAACCTCCTATGGTTTCAAGCGGGTAGGGCCAGGCGACAAGCAGCCCCTGGTCAATGATGTTTTCCACAAGGTGGCGAACCGGTACGACCTGATGAACGACCTGATGTCGGCCGGGTTGCATCGGTTGTGGAAGGACGCCATGGTCGCCTGGCTCAATCCACCGAAGCGGCCGGGCTGGCGCGTTCTCGACGTTGCCGGCGGCACCGGCGACGTCGCCTTCCGCATCGTCGAGGCGAGCGCCAGGCACGCCCATGCAACGGTTCTCGACATCAACGGCTCGATGCTCGCCGTCGGCCGCGACCGAGCCGAGAAAAAGGGCCTGTCGGCAAATACCGATTTCGTCGAGGCCAATGCCGAGGAACTGCCTTTTGCCGACGCTACTTTCGATGCCTACACCATTGCTTTCGGCATCCGCAACGTGCCGCGCATCGATGTGGCGCTTGCCGAAGCCTATCGCGCGCTGAAGCCTGGCGGGCGCTTTCTCTGCCTTGAATTTTCCGAGGTCGAGATGCCGCTGCTCGACAAGGTCTATGAGGCATGGTCGTTCAACGCCATCCCGCGGATCGGCAAGGCGGTGACCGGCGACGGCGAGCCCTACTCCTATCTGGTCGAATCGATCCGCAAATTTCCCAACCAGCAGAATTTCGCGGCGATGATCTCGCGCGCGGGCTTCGAGCGCGCCTCATTCCGCAACTATTCCGGCGGCATCGCCGCGCTTCATTCGGGCTGGAAGCTTTGAGGCTGGCCCGCATTTTCATAGCCCGACGTGCCTTTCGCCAGTTCAGGAAACCGGCAAGGCAAAGCCAGCCATGAGCAGCATAGGCGCTGGTTTCAGGCTCGTGCGGGCCGGCTGGGTGCTGGTCCGCGAGGGTGTCATCGCGGCGTTGCCCGGCGACGAACTCTTCGGCCTGCCGAAATTCGGCTGGCGCATGGCCCGGCTGTTCACCCGTCGCCGCGCGCTTGCCTACGAGCGCGGCGACCGGCTGGCCAAGGCGGTCGTGCGGCTCGGCCCATCCTACGTCAAGCTCGGCCAGTTCCTGGCGACGCGGCCGGACGTCGTCGGCAACGACATAGCGCTCGATCTCGCCATGCTGCAGGACAAGATGCAGACATTTCCGAAGGCCGAAGCCATAGCGGCAATAGAGGCCTCGCTCGGACGCAAGGTCGGCGAGCTCTATGCCAGTTTTGGCGAGGCCGTCGCCGCCGCCTCGATCGCCCAGGTCCATACCGCCGAAACCCTGCAGGACGGCGTCGTTACCCGGGTGGCGGTGAAGGTCATCCGGCCGGGCGTGCGCCGCCGCTTCTTTCGCGATCTCGAGAGCTATTTCCTCGCCGCCCGGCTGCAGGAAAAATATATCCCGTCGTCGCGCCGGCTGCGGCCGGTCGAGGTGACGGAGACGCTGGCCCAGACCACCAAGATCGAAATGGATTTGAGGCTGGAGGCGGCGGCTTTTTCGGAACTCGGCGAGAACACCAAGGACGATCCCGGCTTTCGCGTGCCGTCGGTCGACTGGGAGCGCACCGGCCGCGACGTGCTGACCATGGAATGGGTCGACGGCATCAAGTTGAACGATATTGCCGGCCTCGCCGCCGCCGGCCACGACCTGAAGGCGATTGCCGCCAACCTGGTCCAGTCGTTCCTGCGCCATACGCTGCGTGACGGTTTCTTCCATGCCGACATGCATCCGGGCAACCTCTTCGTCGAGGCCGATGGCACCATCGTCGCCGTCGATCTCGGCATTGCCGGCCGGCTCGGCAGGAAGGAGCGCCGCTTCCTCGCCGAAATCCTCTACGGCTTCATCACGCGCGATTACCAGCGCGTCGCCGAGGTGCATTTCGAGGCTGGCTACGTGCCGCGCCAGCACAATGTCGCAGCTTTCGCCCAGGCGATCCGGGCGATCGGTGAACCGATCCACGGCCAGCCGGCCGAGACCATCTCGATGGCCAAGCTGCTGACGCTGCTGTTCGAGGTGACCGAGCTCTTCGACATGGCGACGCGATCCGAGCTGGTGCTGCTGCAGAAGACCATGGTCGTTGTCGAGGGCGTCGCCCGCACCCTCGACCCGGCCTTCAACATGTGGAAGACGTCGGAACCTGTGGTCAGCGGCTGGATTGCCCGCAATCTCGGCCCGCGCGCTTTGCTGGCCGATGCGCGCGACGGCGCCAACGCGCTGCTGGCGCTGGCCCGCCAGGCGCCGGACCTCGCCGCCCGCACCGAGCGGCTGTCGCGCGAGATCGACCTGATGGCCGAACACGGCCTGCGCTTCGACGAAAGGACCGCGCACGCGATCGGCAAGGCCGAGGCGCGCTACACCCGCTCCGGCCGGCTGGCGCTGTGGGTAATCGCATTGACGCTGGTGTACATCGCCTGGAAGCTGCTTTAGCGGCTTGTTCCCGATTGATCGCATTGATATCATTGCTTGCAGCGATCTCGGGCAAAGTGCAATCACATGGCCAGCATCACCATCCGCAACCTTGATCACGAGGTCAAGGATATGCTGCGCCGATTGGCTGCGGAGAATGGCCGGTCGATGGAAGACCAGGCGCGGGTCATGATCCGCGCAGCGGTCGAAGGTCAACTCGGTTCGTCCGGCCGCATCGACCAGATCGAGAAAACGTTGCGCGAACTGACAAGCTTGCAGAATCCTGCAGCTCCGGTGGTCGCGGTCCCCAGCCAAGTCGCGCGAGGTGTCCTCTCCGGCAAGCGCATCCTGCTGATCATCGGCGGCGGTATCGCCGCCTACAAGGCGCTCGACCTGATCCGCCGGCTGCGCGAGCGCGGTGCTTCGGTGCGCGTGGTGATGACCGCCGCGGCGCAGCAATTCGTCACCACGCTGTCGGCCGGAGCGTTGTCCGCCCATCATGTCTTCACCGAGCTGTTCGACCGGCAGGACGAGCACGACATCGGCCACATCCGGCTTTCGCGCGAGGCCGACCTTGTGGTCGTGGCGCCGGCCACCGCCGACCTGATGGCAAAGCTCGCCAACGGCCACGCCAACGACCTTGCCTCGACGGTGCTCATCGCAACCGACAAGCAGGTTTTGATGGCTCCGGCTATGAACCCGAAAATGTGGACGCACCCGGCGGTCCGGCGCAACCGCTCGATGCTGGGTAAGGACGGCGTCGCATTCGTCGGCCCGGCGAAGGGCGAGATGGCCGAAAGCAACGAGGCGGGCGAGGGCCGCATGGCCGAGCCGCTGGAGATCGTCGCCGCGATCGAGGCGCTGCTCGACAGTCGGCCAAAGCCGCTGGCGGGCAGGAAGATCATTGTCACTTCCGGGCCGACGCATGAACCGATTGACCCGGTCCGCTACATCGCCAACCGTTCGTCGGGCAAGCAGGGCCATGCCATCGCGGCGGCGCTGGCCAGGCTCGGCGCCGACGTGCGTCTCGTCTCCGGTCCGGTCGGCATTGCCGATCCGGCCGGCGTCGCCACGCTGCATGTCGAAACGGCCGTCGAGATGAAGGATGCGGTCGAACAGCTGCTGCCGGCCGACGCGGCAGTGTTCGTCGCGGCTGTCGCCGACTGGCGCACTCAAAGTTCGGCCGGGGAAAAGATCAAGAAGGTGGCGGGCGAGGGGCCGCCGGCGCTGCAGATGGTGGAAAATCCCGATATTCTTGCCGGTGTCGGGCATCACAAAAGGCGGCCGATGCTGGTGGTCGGTTTCGCCGCGGAGACGCAGGACCTGGTCAGGAATGCCGAGGCCAAGCTTGCGAAAAAGGGTGCCGATCTTATCGTCGCCAATGATGTCTCGCATGAAGATGGTTCCCCGGGCGTGATGGGCGGCGACCGCAACAAGGTGCGGATCGTCTCGAAGGCCGGCGTCGAGGAATGGCCGGAGATGAGCAAGGAAGAGGTGGCGACGCGGCTCGCGGCACTGATCGCCGGCCGGCTGAAGACGGTCGTGGTTTAGCGATCTCCCCTCGGGTGTTTAGCCGATCTCACCTCTCGTGAGGGAGATTGGCAGCTTCGCCAGCCGCGCGTCGTCGCTCGCGCCCGAAATCCGCAAGGCGGCAAGGCATCCCAGGATGCCGAGCGGGATGAAGGCGAGGAACAGCCAGGCGGCGACATTTGCCGCGGCCTCGCGGTTCAGGCCTTCGGAAAAGCCGCTGGCGTTGGCGACGATGCCGGTCAGTGCCGCACCCACGGCATAGCCGATGCGCTGCATGGTCGGCACGGCGGCCGAGGCGATCGTCTGCTCGCCTTCCTTGGCCGATGCCACGATGACACGCGTGACAAACGGCCAGGCGATGCCGAAACCGCCGCCTTGCAGCAAGGCACAAAGCAGGATCAACGGGATCGAGCCCGCCGGCACCGTATAGGCGAAACCCGCGACGCCCGTGGCGATCATCAGCGCCCCGCCGACGATGATCAGCCGCTCGCGCTCCGGCGGGGCATTGGCGACGAGGATCGACAGGATCGACCAGGCGATCGATTCGGCGGCGATGATGTAGCCGGTGGTGAGGATCGGAATGTCGTGCAGGCTGGTCAGGAGCAGTGGCCCGTAGACCGCAAACGAGCAGGTCGCCACCGAAAACGCCGCGACCATGGTCATGCCCGCGCCGACCGGCGAGCGCCATGAAAACAGCCGCGACGGGAACAGCCGCGAGCGCGGCTTCAGCGCGTCGATATAGACGAACAGCGCCAGGCCGATCATGCCGAGGGTGAGCAGCAGCGACGAGCGCAGCAGGGCGATGTCGACGCCGGCGGTGGCGATCAGCACGACGCTGACGGCAAGACAGCCAAGTGCCGCAAACGGGAAGGGCGGCGCCGACCCGCCGGTCGCCTGCGGCCTTGTTGCTTTAGGTGTATCGAGCACGAGGAAGCTTGCCAGCGCCATGGCCGTGCCGCCGAGGGGGAAGGCGCCGAAGGCCCAGCGCCAGGACAGCAATTCGGTCATGACCGCGCCGAGCACCGGCCCGCTGAAGGCGGCGACGCCCCAGATCGCCGACATAACGCCGAAAAGCTGCGGCCAGATCGCGCGAGCAAACAGCCGCTCGACCGAGACGAAGGCCAGCGACACCAGCGCGCCACCGCCAAGCCCTTCGATCAGGCGGCCGGAGAGGAACAGCGGCATCGACGGCGCGGTGGCGCAGACCAGCGCGCCGGCGGCATAGAGCAGGGCGGCGGCCGTCATGTTGGTGCGCAGCGCGACATAGCTCACCAGCCGTCCGGCGGCCGCACCGGCAACGATGGCGCCGAGCTCGTAGATCGCCAGCGACCAGCCGACCAGCTGCACGCCGGCGAGCTCGCCGACCATGGCCGGCATGACCGTTGCCACCATGGTTTCGTTGGTGGCGTGCAACAGGATGCCGAGGCTGATGAAGCAGAAGCGCGCCAGATCGCCGCTCGCCCACAGCGCGCGCCAATCGACCCTGTTTGTGCTTGTTTTGGTCAAGTCCACCCCCGAATTCCTGCCGAGCCAGAGCATCTTTGCCACTTCAGGCGCGATGCGCGCCTTGTTCGCGTGCGGTTTGTAAAACCTCAACCGCGGTTGAGCTCAAGCGGTTTTTTGATCGCCGTTAGCGCGGCGGATGCCAAAGATCATGCGGCGCGAGACAGTCACGAGATGTCGAGATCTTAGTCAGGCCGAAGATGTAAGCAATATTGGATCGCCGCAATCTTCGGTCACGGTAACGGCATGGATCCTAGGATCCATGCCGTGATCTTCGAGCGCTGCAACTTTGAACATCAGGGCGGCCCATCCTCTGCGGAGCGGGCCTGCCGGAATCCATGAGCTTTCGGCAGCTATTCGCAGGCCGACACCTACGCTGCCCGGCTGCTCGGGGAGCCATGCTACGCCGCTATTTGAACGAATGGATCAAGTCCAGCGAAGTGACGGCGACCGCCAGATTGACGCCGGTCTGCGCCTGGACACTGAGCGGCTGCAGCGAAAAGGCGCTGCCGAGGCCGCCGACCAGAAGATTGGCGCCGCCACCGGTGACCACGCTCGCCTCGGCATTCACGCCATAGTAGCTGCCGGCAAGGTCGCCTTCATCGTGGTTGCGGGTTGCTGCCAGAACCGCCCATGCCAGTTGGCCCTGATGCGTCCGGCCGACGTCGACGCCGAGCTTGGAAATTACCCCGGTATAGACTTCGGGTGGGCCGCCACGATGCGGACGAAAGACACAGGAAACACCCTTGTTGGAGGTGACCAGATAGGCCGTGCCACCGTCGATGGTGCAGTCGAGCACGCCGAGCTGGAGCTTGCCGGCGCTGGCGGGAGCGGCAACGACGGTCGTGGCGAGTGCGGCGGCACAGGCAAGTTGCTTGATCATGGGAGGGTCCTTTCCAAATGGCTTTGAACAACGGCTGACCACGCCGAGCGTTCCGCCGAAAACTTGGCGCCAGCAAGGCAAGGCTAAACGCAGGGTTGTCGGAGTGCGGAAACGGCGGCCCGATAAACCGGCCCGGTCAGCCGGCGCTGGTGCGGGCCAGACCGTCCTTGGCCGGTTGGTAGTTCGGATTGAGGTGCACTGCCTCGCGGTAGGACTTCGCGGCCCTGACCTTGTCGCCGCGCCGCTCGTAGATCAGCGCCTGGTTGGACCAGGCCTCGGCGTTCTTGCCGTCGAGCTTGATGGCCATGTTGAAGTCGGCGAAGGCATTGTCCTCGTCGTTCATGGCAAGGTAGGAGAGGCCGCGTCCGTTGTAAGGCTCGGAAGCATCCGGCGCCAGCGAAATGGCGGTCGAGAAATCCTCGATGGCAAAGGCGTGCTGGCCCTGGCTCTGGTAGATCAGGCCGCGATTGTGATAGGCGCGCGCGTCGGTCGTGTCGAGCTGGATCGCTTTCTGGAAATCGTTGAACGCCTCCTGGACCCGGCCTGCCTTGCGGTAGAGATTGCCGCGGCCGATATAGGCGGCGTCGTAGTTGGAATTGATCTGGATCGAGCGGTTGTAGTCGGCAAGCGCGCTTGCCTGATCACCGAGGAAGCGCTGGATGAGCGCCCGGTTGGAATAGGCCTGGTAGAAATTCGGATTGAGCTGGATGGCGGTGTTGAAGTCCTTCAGCGCCGCCTGGTACTGGCCGCCGCGGCCATAGGCCGAGCCGCGCACATTGTAGGCTTCCGGATCCTGGGGGTTGCGCTGGATCACCGCCGACAGCGAGGAAATGTTCTCGGTCGAGGCTTGCGCCTTGTCGATGTTGTTGAACTCGCCGGTCGGAACGCTCTGGCAGCCGGCAAGCGCCAACCCGGAGAGCAGGGCTGCCGTCAGGGCGAGGCCGCGCCACGCGGTTCTGCGCTCTACGGTGATTGCGTCCATGTCTGCCCTGTCCTTACTGCGCCGTCTGGTCCGTTCCCCCTCCGAACCGGCATCTCTCCCAACCGGTTCTCTCGAACCGGGTCGAAATCACAACAAAAAGGTGGCGGCGATTCCGCATCGCGCCACCTTGGATATCCTTGGAAAAGGACGAAAAATTGACGTCAGAACCGCGGCGGACGCGGAGCACCGGCGCCGGCAGCACCGGCCGCGACCGGACGTGGCGTCATCGGCAGAAGGCCTTCGCGCTGGGCGCGTTTGCGGGCCAGCTTGCGGGCGCGGCGCACGGCTTCCGCCTTTTCACGGGCGCGCTTCTCGGAAGGCTTCTCGTAATGTCCGCGCATCTTCATTTCGCGGAAGATGCCTTCACGCTGCATCTTTTTCTTGAGCGCGCGAAGCGCCTGATCAACATTGTTGTCGCGGACGAGTACCTGCACGTGCAATCCTGTCTTTCGGTTTGAAATCAACAGGCAAGCGGCCATAGCCGCAAGCCTCCGCGGCGCGTTACACCACGAATTGGGGCGGCTGATAGCAGAATCAAGGGGCGCTGTCCACAGCCGATTGAGAGGCGGTGCCGATCCCGAAACGAAAAACCCGCCTCGGCGGCGGGTCTCTGGTGTGAATCATCACCATAGGCAATTTAGTAGCATAGCTGCCGGCACAAAGCAAGAACAAAATTCGCCTTGGGCCAGATAGGCGCCGCTATGCCGTGGCCAGGGCCGTGGCCAGGTGGAGCTGCTCGAAACCCTCGAAGAACTCGCCGTAGTCGCAGGTTATCTCCTCGCCGGCGGCGATATCGCGGGTCGCGGTGGCCCCGCCATATTGCGAAAAATCGGTGTTTGGCTTGTCGGCATGGTTCATGAAGCGGCCATTGTCGACCTCATAGACCATGAAGCCCGGCCGGTCCGGGCTGGGATAGGCATATCTGTCGAGCAATTCCTTGAGGTGCGGCGGCGCCGTCTCGTATTTTTCCCTCGGGATCAGCCGGTCGAAGTCCGGATCGAGCCGCCAGATCTGCGCGCCTTTCCGGATCGGCTCGGCGGCAAACACACCGACGCCTTCGATTGCGCTTGCAGCGATATAGGTCCTGATCAGCAACATGTTTCCAACCCGTCTTCGAGGAGAAGACGGAATCGTCAAATCGCCGAAAAAATCAAGGGCCGGTTCGCGACATTTCGGCTGGCGGGCATGCGTTGCGCCCTCCGAACCCTCACGTCCGGGTGATCGAGACGCCGCCGTCGGCGAACAGCGCCGCGCCGGTGGTGAAGCTCGATGCGTCGGACGCCAGGTAGAGCGCCGAGCGGGCGATCTCCTCAGGCTCGGCGACGCGCTTCAAGGCATGCAGGTTTTCGACGAAGGCTCGCGATTCAGGTGTCTTGAACGTCGCCGAAGGCGTGTCGGTGCCGCCCGGCAGCAGCGCGTTGACTCGAATGCCCTTGGCGCCATATTCGGCGGCCAGCACCTGCGTCAACCCGATCAGTCCGGCCTTGCTTGCGGCATAGCTGGTCATGCCCGGCATGCCGACGGTGTGGCCGACGAAGGTGGAGGTGAAGATCAGCGAGCCGCCGCCGCGATCGATCATCGCCGGCACCTGGTATTTCGCGCCGAGAAAGGCGCTGGTCAGATTGGTATCGAGCGTCTCGCGCCAGCCCTCCAGCGACAGCTCCGAAACCGGCCCCATCCTACCGACCGAGCCGGCATTGTTGAAGGCGATGTCGAGCCCGCCGAATTTCCCGACCGCCAGGTCGACGAGGGCTTTTGCGTAGGCTTCGTCGCGGACATCGCCGGCAAGAGCGACGGCGGTGCCGTCGGCGTCTTCGATTTCGGCAACCAGCGCATCGAGCTCCGCCTGGCGGCGGGCTGCGACGACCACCTTGGCGCCTTCCTCCGCAAACACCTTGGCCGTGGCGCGGCCGATGCCGGAGCTGGCGCCGGTGACGATGGCAACTTTGTTGGCAAGTGCGAACATTTTTGCATCCTTTTTCGCGCCGGCCCTTGCCGGCAATCGGGATCCTTGGTCGCAAATCAGGGCGGCGCGAGCCACCCGATACCTGCGCTGTTTTCAACAGCGCTTCTTGACGCCCGCTGGCCACCAAGCTACGGGTCCTCATCCAAAATCGCGGGTGGACGCGCCACCCATTTGCAATGACCCCCCAAGACATGATGAGCAAGTTGCTGGAGCCCGGCTACGAGGGCGACGGCGAATTGGCGAATGCGCTTCGTTCGGAATTCCTCAAGGGTTTTCCGCTCGAAAACCTGCGGCAATTGTTGGTGTCCAGCAATGTCCAGACCCAGGCCGCGGCCGTCTTTATAACGGTCGAAACGGTCTTTAGGTTGGGCTTCGAGCTGAATTGTGTAGTGGCGGAAATAGCCAACCTGCTCGACAGCAAAAGTTCAACGATACGCTTCGATGCGATCCAAACGCTCAGAAGTTGTACCACACCTGCAGATGGCGCCTTTCTAGGTCGCGTGATGCTGCGACTGGATGATGAGCATGCGGGCGTTCGGTGGTCCGTCGTCAAGTTCATCTGCTTTGCGCAGCGCTGGCAGTTGCGGCTCGGGGTGGAAAATGCCGCCGCACTGCGTCCAGACTCTGCTTTCGCGATGCTGGTTAACGCTTACGGCAGGTATTTCATGCCGAGCGCCAAGGACCTGCGGCGACTGCTCGAGGATCCGGATGCGGTGTTGCGGCGCTTTGCAGCGGCAGTGGCTATCAGGCCACGCGACGTGATCATCGAGCGCTTCGTGGCCATGGCGGAGCAGTCGGACGACGCGGAAGTTCGTAAAATCGCCAGCGATTGCCGTGAAGGTTATTTGCGGCCGACCTATGCAATCGGGCCGTCCATCTTCAAGCGTGCTTCGTCTGAAACGTCAAAAGGCGAAACTCAGAACAGCGGCCGTTGAAGGCACGGCGCAAAACGGCAAGCGCCGTCGCAAACAGTGCAAGGCTGGCAGTGCGGTTTCGCTAGTGATACAGCTCGCGCGCCGGGGTTGGCTGATCTGCCCGGCCGCCATTTGCGAGGCCTGCAACGTTGAAGAAATACTCGGTATTCGCTATCGCCCGCGAGGCCATGCGCGGCCACAAGGGCTGGGAGGAACAGTGGTCCTCGCCGGAGCCGAAGAAGGAGTATGACGTCGTCATCGTCGGCGCCGGCGGCCACGGCCTGGCCACAGCCTATTACCTCGCCACCGTGCATGGCATCACCAACGTCGCGGTATTGGAAAAAGGCTGGCTCGGCGGCGGCAATACCGGCCGCAATACCACCATCATCCGCTCGAACTATCTCTATGACGAGAGCGCCGGCATCTACGACCATGCGCTGAAGCTGTGGGACGGGCTCAGCCAGGAACTCAACTACAACGTCATGTATTCGCCGCGCGGCGTCATGATGCTCGCCCATAACATCCACGACATTCAGGTCCTGAAGCGCCACGTCCATGCTAACCGTCTGAACGGCATCGACAATGAATGGCTGACGCCGGAGCAGGCTAAGGAATTCTGTCCGCCACTCAACATTTCGCGCGATGCGCGCTATCCCGTGATGGGGGCTGCCCTGCAGCGCCGTGGCGGCACGGCGCGCCACGATGCGGTCGCCTGGGGCTATGCGCGCGGCGCCTCGGCGCGCGGCGTCCACATCATCCAGAATTGCGAGGTCACCGGCATCAAACGCGCGCCGAACGGCGCGGTTGCCGGTGTCGAGACGACGCGCGGCTTCATTGGCGCCAGGAAGGTCGGCGTGGTCGCCGCCGGCCACTCCTCGGTGATCATGAACATGGCCGGCGTGCGCATGCCGCTGGAAAGCTATCCGCTGCAGGCGCTGGTGTCGGAGCCGGTCAAGCCGGTGGTGCCTTGCGTGGTGATGTCGAACACGGTGCATGCCTATATCTCGCAATCCGACAAGGGCGAGCTGGTCATCGGCGCCGGCACCGACCAATATGTCTCCTATTCGCAGACCGGCGGGCTGCACATCCTGCAGCACACGCTCGACGCGATCTGCGAGATGTTCCCGATCTTCACCCGCATGAAGATGCTGCGCTCATGGGGCGGCATTGTCGACGTGACGCCGGACCGTTCGCCGATCCTGGCCAAGACGCCGGTGCCCGGCCTCTACGTCAATTGCGGCTGGGGCACGGGCGGCTTCAAGGCGACGCCGGGTTCGGGCCACGTCTTTGCCCATACGATCGCCAGGGACGATCCGCACCCGATCAACGCACCCTTCACCATCGAGCGCTTCCGCACCGGCCGCCTCATCGACGAGGCGGCGGCGGCGGCGGTGGCGCACTGATGATGACCGAGATGGCCGTCGCCATGCCGCTGATGCTCGCCGGCGAGCAAGGCCTGTTTCATTTTCCGTCACCGGACGAGGTGCGCACGCAGCCGATCAGTCGCGCCGGGAACGAGGCCGACTGGCCGTTTTCCATCGATGACGGCATGCTGACCTGCGTCTGGAGCGGCGGGCGAAAGATCGTCTTCTTCTTCGAGGCCCGTCCTTCCGATCTGGATCCGGACGAGCCTTTCCAGCCGCGCGGCGTCATCGTCACCACCGATCCAATCCAACTGACCATCGGCAACATGGCCAATCGCGCTCTGTTTCGCCCTGCGGCAAGCATCGAGGAGCGCATCCGGCTCGTCGCGCCTTTCGTCACGATGGGTCAGAGGCTTTGCGACCAACCTGCCGGCGCTCGCGTCGGCCACGGCGAACTGTAGGACCAACCATGCTTCTCATCCGCTGCCCCTATTGCGAGGAAGAGCGTCCCGAGCTCGAATTCCGCAACGCCGGTGAGGCGCATATTGCGCGTTCCCCAAACATCGCCGGCGAGAGCGACGACGACTTCGAAAAGTTCTTCTTCATCCGCTCCAATCCCAAGGGGATCATCTATGAGCGGTGGCGGCACATGCATGGCTGCGCGCGGTTCTTCAACGCCGTGCGCGACACCGTCAGCGACAGGTTCCTGATGACCTACAAGGCCGGCGAGCCAAAGCCGGCGAAGCTGCCGGGAGCCGCCAAATGAGCGCGACGTTCCGCATTGCCGGCGCCGGGCGGCTCAAGCAGGCAAAGATAGCTGGCTTCAGCTTCGACGGCCGCCCCTATACCGGCATCGAGGGCGACACGCTGGCCTCGGCGCTGCTTGCCAATGGCGTCCATCTCGTCGGCCGCTCGTTCAAATACCACCGGCCGCGCGGCTTCCTGTCGGCCGGCGCCGAAGAGCCGAACGCGCTGGTCGAGATCAAGCGCGACGCGGCACGCAAGACGCCGAACGTCCGCGCCACGGTACAGGAACTCTATGACGGGCTGACGGCACAGTCGCAGAACCGCTGGCCGTCGCTCGCCTTCGACATCGGTGCGGTCAGCAGCATCGCCTCGCCGATGCTTTCGGCCGGCTTCTACTACAAGACCTTCATGTGGCCGAAGGCTGCGTGGAAGAACCTCTACGAGCCTAAGATCCGGGCCGCGGCCGGTCTCGGCGTCGCCCCCGACCAGCCGGATCCCGACCATTATTCGGCGCGCTTCGCCCATTGCGAGGTGCTGGTGCTTGGCGGTGGTGCGGCGGGTATTGCCGCGGCATTGGCTGCCGCCGAAACCGGCGTGCGCGTCATCCTTGCCGACGAGCAGGCGGAATTCGGCGGCAGCCTTCGCTTCGAGAGCGGGGCGAAGATCGAAGGCCAGGACGGCTTTTCCTGGGCGCAATCCGCTCTCGCCAAGTTGAGCGCGATGGACAATGTCCGCGTACTGCCGCGCACCACGGCCTTCGGCTATTACGCGCAGAATTTCGTCGGACTGGTTGAGCGCGTCAGCGACCATCTGCAGAGCCCCGGCCGCGACCTGCCGCGCGAGCGGCTGTGGCAGGTTCGCGCCAAACGCGTGGTGTTGGCGACCGGCGCCATCGAGCGCCACATGGTGTTTGCCGACAACGACCGTCCCGGCGTCATGCTGGCGTCGGCGGCGCGCACCTATCTCAACCATTACGGCGTCGCGGTCGGCAGGAATATCGGCGTCTATACGGCGAACGATTCCGCCTATGCGGCGGCGATCGACCTGAAGAAGGCCGGCATCAACGTGGCGGCGATCGTCGATCTGCGCGACAATCCGACCGGGCCGGTGATCGACGAGGCGAGGGCGCTCGGCATCGAGATCAATTTCGGCCGCGCGGTGATCCGCGCCGGCGGCAAATTGCGCGTGTCGTCGATGACCGTGCAACCGAAGAATGGCGGCGGCGAGCGCACCATGCCGGTCGACGCAATCCTGATGTCGGCCGGCTGGACGCCGTCGGTGCATCTGTTCTCGCAATCGCGCGGCAAGGTTGCCTTCAACGACGAGACCAAGCGCTTCGTGCCCGGCATTTATGCACAGGATTGCGTCTCGGTCGGCGCCTGCAACGGCACGGACGGGCTGTCGGCGACCATCGACGAGGCCTATGCAGCGGGCGTCAAGGCGGCCAAGGAAGCCGGCAGCAAGCCAGCCAAGGGCACCAAGCCGAAAGTCGATGCCGGCGAGAGCTGGTCGCGCGGCATGCTGGGTGCGGCGCCCGGCGCCGGGGCAGAAACGACGGTAAAGGCGTTCGTCGACTTCCAGAACGACGTCACCGCCAAGGACATCCGCCAGGCGGTGCATGAGGGCATGCGCTCGATCGAGCACGTCAAGCGCTTCACCACCAACGGCATGGCGACCGACCAGGGCAAGACCTCCAACATGCACGGCCTGGCGATTGCCGCCGAGACGTTGGGCAAGCCGATCCCGCAGGTCGGGCTGACGACGTTCCGTGCGCCCTATACGCCGGTGACGTTCGGCTCGATCGTCGGGCACGCGCGGGGTCCCCTGTTCGACCCGACCCGCAAGACGGCGATCCATCCCTGGGCAGAGCGTCAAGGCGCGATGTTCGAGGATGTCGGCCAGTGGAAGCGCGCCTGGTATTTCCCGAAGCCGGGCGAGGACATACATGCGGCCGTCGACCGCGAATGCGTCACGGTGCGCAAGACGGCCGGCCTGTTCGACGCGTCAACGCTGGGCAAGATCGAGGTGGTCGGGCCGGATGCGGCCAAATTCATGGAACTGCTCTACACCAATCCATGGGAGAAGCTCGAGCCCGGCCGCTGCCGCTACGGCATCATGCTGCGCGAGGACGGTTTCATCTATGACGATGGCGTGGTGGGAAGACTCGCTGCGGACCGTTTCCACGTGACGACGACGACCGGCGGCGCGCCGCGCGTCATGAACCATATGGAGGACTATCTCCAAACCGAGTTCCCGCATCTCAACGTCTGGCTGACCTCGATCACCGAGCAGTGGGCGGTCATTGCCGTGCAGGGGCCGAAGTCTCGCGACATCATCGCACCGCTGGTCGAGGGCATCGACATGTCGGATGAGGCGCTGCCGCATATGTCGGTGCGCGAAGGCCGGATCTGCGGCGTACCGACCAGGCTGTTTCGCATGTCGTTCAGCGGCGAGCGCGGCTTCGAGGTCAATGTGCCGGCCGATTACGGCGAGGCGGTCTGGGAAGCGCTATGGGCCGAGGGCCAGAAGCATGGCGCCTGTGCCTACGGCACCGAGTCGATGCATGTGCTGCGCGCCGAAAAGGGCTACATCATCGTCGGCCAGGATACCGACGGCACAGTGACGCCGAACGACGCCGGGCTCGACTGGGCGGTCGGCAAGAAGAAGGCCGACTTCGTCGGCATTCGCGGCATGGCGCGGCCGGATCTGGTCGCCAAGGGCCGCAAGCAGCTTGTCGGCCTGAAGACCAGGGATGCCAAGGTGGTGCTGGAGGAGGGAGCGCAGATCGTCGCGGACCCGAAGCAGGCAATCCCGATGAAGATGATCGGCCATGTCACGTCGAGCTATTGGTCGCAAAATTGCGGCCGCTCGATCGCACTGGGGCTGGTTGCCGGCGGCCGCGATTGCATAGGCAAGACGCTCTATGTACCGATGCCGAACGGGGTGATTGAGGTGGAGGTTACCGGTATGGTGTTCTTCGACGAGAAGGGGGAGCGCCTCAATGGCTAAGGCCGCTGTGAAAACCGCCGTCGCCGGGCCGTCGGTCGAACGCCGTCCGGCTCTCGCCGGCCAGTCGCTTTCCGCCACCGCCGTCACACTTGCCGTGCTGCCGCCGGCCGAACGCATATCGCTGCGCGCGCCGGACGCCTCGATCGCGGCACTTTCGAAAGCACTCGGGGTCGCCCTGCCGCAAAGGCCGAAAACCTCGGCGGCAAAGGTTGGACGCACCGCCTTGTGGCTCGGGCCGGACGAATGGCTGGTCATCGATGAGAGCGGCAAAGATCCACTCGCCGATTGCGCCAAGATTTCCGCGCTGCATTCGGCGGTTGGCATCTCGCACCGCAATGTCGCGATATCGGTCACCGGTCCGGCGGCCGCGGCGACGATCAATGCCGGCTGCCCGCAGGATCTGTCGCTCGACGCCTTTCCGGTCGGGGCGGCGTCGCGCACCATTCTTGGCAAGGTCGAGATCGTGCTGTTGCGCACGGCGGCCGACGCGTTCCGCGTCGAATGCTGGCGTTCCTTCTCCGACTATGTCTTTACTTTTCTGTCGGAGGCAGCGCGCGACGCGGCAGCATAGCAATGTTCGCCGCGCCCGGCCGCTCTGCGACAGCGAGCCGAGGGAGAATGCAAATGCCGTCGAACTCCGCGCCGAAGTCGCCGGCCAAGACGCCGGCCGTGCGCTCTTTCGAACACGAGCAGCGCACTGAGACGGATATTGAAGAGGAACTCGAGGAAGGCCTCGAGGATACATTCCCGGCCAGCGATCCGGTGTCGATCACCGGAACGGCCATTCCTGGCGCGCCGGCAAGACCCGGCAAGGCGAAGAGGGTGGCGGGACAGAAGCGTAAGAAGTGATCTGCACGGCGCGATAAGCAGGGCTGAGGCCGGCAAGATGGGCGGGCGGAAATTCCTGCCGCCCTTTCGGTTCATCGCCGCATATTATCGCCGGTCGGCTCAGAAGCTGCTGGGCACGATCCACGGGTCGATGCCGATGCCGAGCCTCGGGCCCTTGCTGCCGGCCTTGTGGGTCGCGGCATCGGCGTTTTCAAGCGATCCGGTCGGCGCGCAATCGAGCTTCACATCGGTCTTGGTGTCGATGCAGGCCGCTTCTTGCTTGGCTGGCTGACTGCTGCCGGCAAATGCCGCGCCAGAGAGCGCCAGCAGGGCGGCGAGCGTGAGAATTGCCTTCTTCATGATCTGTCTCCGGTTCCAGCATTCGTACATGTACGGTATTGCGTACAGATACGCCCAGGACTGAGGGAGTTCAAGCAAAAATCGTACGCGTACGGAGAAATTAGGCGCAGGAATTGCCGAACGCTCGGCACCGGAGCGCGGATCGTTCGGAGAAAGATTCTACAGATCGGGAGGAACGCCGCTCCTCAGCAGTTGACCGGCGGGCCGAGCGGCGCAATCTCGTGCGCGGCGATGGCTTCGAGCATGATGTCGCCGATCCGTGTGATGAATGTCGTCTGGTCGCCGAACGGATAGAACGGGAAGGTGATCAGCAGCGAGATGGCGCCGTGGCCGACCGCCCACAGCATGGTGGCGATGGCGCGCGGATCGCCCTTGAGCCTGCCGGCGGCAACGCAGGCCTCGACCCTCTCGATCAGCACTTTCATCGCCGGATTGCCGCTCTGCATTTCGGCGAACGTCTTGCCGGCCGGCGGCCTGACTTTTTCGGTCATGAAGACGGTGCGGTATTCGTTGGGATTCTCGAGCCCGAAGGCGGCATATTCGACCAGCACCGCCTTGAGCGCCTCGATCGGGTCGTCGGCCGTATGATTTGCGATGCGCCTGGCCAGGGTCTCGAAGGCGTTTTCGGCCAACGCGAACAGGATGTCCTGCTTGTCGGCGAAATAGGAATAGACCGACATCGGCGCATAGCCGACGCGCTTGGCGAGCTTGCGGATGGTGAGGCCGTCATAGCCTTCTTCCTGGACAAGCTTGTGCGCGGCGTCGACAAGTTCGGAACGCAGTTCGGCCTTCTGTTTTTCGCGGCGCTCCTGGACGCTTAGCTGCAATTGTTCGACTGCCTTATGACTGATGGCTGGATGCAGCATATATACGCTGTACGGCGTCGGACAAGGGTGGCACGAAGCAGAAGTTCGACGTCACAAAACGATGTAACCCGGCAATAAAGCCGGCAACATCGGACTGTTACAGACAAAGGCTAATTCGCGGCTCTGCAAGAATTGTGATCTGGGAGGCCAACATGGCCCCGACTGAGCTTTCGTCCGGCGTGCCGGACGTGAACCCGCTTTCCCATCGCGCCAGGATGGCGCTCAGGCGCGTCGTCATGGTTGCATGGCTGGCGATCGCGCTTGGCTTCGCCATGGAGGCTCTCATTCTGACCGTCAGATTTGCGGCAGGTTCCTACCCGGCGACGACGCTGATCCTGATCGAACTGGCGCAAGGCGTGACCTGGTCGTTCTTCGTCTGCGCCGGCGTCAGCCTCGGCACGGCCCTCGCTAAAGTGCGAGCCTCGCTCGGCGGCTTAATCAGCGCGATCTCGGCACCGCTGGCCATGGGCATCGCCAAGGGGACGCAAAAGGTCATGGTCAGCGCGCTCGACGCGGCGGCAAAGCCGGCCGTTCTCTCGCTCACTACGCTGGGTGTCCTGCGCGCCATCGAATACGGGCTGCTCGGCTGGATACTGGCATCGCTGGCGTCGAAGGAAGAACCCCGTCCGCTCCATTTCGCGCTGGCAGGCGCCCTGATAGGCGCGGTATTCGGTGGCGGCATCACGGTGCTGACGATTGAGACGGCCGCGGCGAACGACGCTGCTCTGGCACTGCCACAGGCTATCGCAACCGGCCTCAACGAGATCGTGTTCCCAATCGGTTGCTCACTGGTCGTCTACATTGCGCTGCAGGTCAGCCGCCACATGAAGTACGTCGCGGCCGAAGCCAAATAGATTTAGGTTCCCAGGCTTGGATGCCAGTCAGACCGCCTCCGGTTGGCGTTCGATCAGCGTCAGCGTCAGCCAGCGCGCAGTCAGCGCCGGCTTTTTCGAGCCCTCGATCTCGATCGTCACGTCGTGCGCAGTCTGCACCCAGCCCGACGGCCTGACCTTGACGTCGGCCAGCACGAAGCGGGTGCGGATGCGCGAGCCGGTCTTCACCGGCGCCAGGAAGCGCAGCGAATCGAAGCCGTGATTGACGCCCATCTTGCTGTTTTCCAGCGGCGGCATGGTTTCGAAGGTCATTGCCGACAACAGCGAAAGCGACAGGAAGCCGTGCGCGATGGTGCCGCCGAACGGCGTCTCGCGCCTGGCGCGCTCCGGATCGCAATGGATGAACTGATGGTCGTCGGTGGCATCGGCGAACTGGTCGATCATGCGCTGCGTGACCACCCGCCATGGCGACACGCCGACTTCCTTGCCGACGTTGGCCAGAAGCACATCGAGACTGATCGGTTCCACGCTGATGTCCTCCATCTTACCCCCGGCATTTCACTCGCCGGATGGCGTGCGTCTCATTCCTTGAACAATGTCAGCCCGTGTTGCACCGACTGCCCGCCATCGATCGGCAGGATGGCGCCGGTGACATAGCTGCCGGCACGGCTGCACAAATAGAGCGTTGCGCCGGCAATGTCATCCGGTGCGCCGATGCGGCCGATCGGAACGTGGTTGCCGACATGTCTTGCCTGGTCTTCGGTGCCGGTGGCGAAGGCCGTCATCCGGCTCTGGAAAGGGCCGGGCGCAAAGGCGTTGACGGTGATGCGGCGGGCGGCGAACTCGATCGCCAGGATACGCGTCAGATGGTGAACCGCAGCCTTCGAGGCCGAGTAGGAGTAAGCGTCTTCGGCCAAAGGCTGCGTGCCCATCACCGATCCCAGATTGATCACCCGGGCCGGGTCGGCCTCGCTGGCAGCGGCCTCGAGCAGAGGCAGCAATTCGCGCGTCAGATGGAAGACCGCAGTGACGTTGACGCCGAACACCTTGGCCCAGGCATGATAGGGAAAGCTTTCCAGCGGCGCGCCCCAGGAGATGCCGGCATTGTTGACCAGTATGTGCAGCCGTTCGGTCCGCGCCCTGACCTCGGCGACAAGCGCTGCAATGCCGGCCTCGCTCGCGACGTCGCCGGCGAAACCCTCGGCCCGGCCGGATGCGCCAAGCCCGTTCAACTCGCCCGCTACCTTGGCGCAATCCTCGCCCTTGCGCGAGGCGATCATCACAGTGGCGCCGGCCCTGACCAGAGCGGTCGCCGCCATGCGGCCGATGCCGGTCGCGGCGCCGGTGACCAGCGCCGTCTTGCCGGCGACTGAGAACAGCTCGTCCAGATAGCTCATCGAATTCCTCCGCGCAGTTCACCGCTGTTTGATGGTGGGTCAAGGAGCGGCTTCGCGTCGCCAAGGCTAGCCGAACTTCGATCACCCTTGCCACGGGTAAAGTATCTGGACTGGGGCGATGGCACGCTTTGCGGCTGAAATGGTTAAGCCCCAGCGGCAAGGTGGTCATTCGGCCGTGACATGGGTCGGATGAATGATGCAGCCGTCTCCCTAAGCGAGCACCTTGGCCAGCGGTTCATTTCGCGCGTGAAGCAAGTCGTCATTACTCCTCCGCCCAAGCCGCAGGCGGATCTTGAGGACTTGGGACGGTAGCCGAGCGATAGGCAGGACTGACGTTCGTGATCGTGGGGGAGCTATGCCTTCCCGAGGGAGCTGTGGGTAAGAAACAACGCATCGTCCTGTTGGCAGCGGTCTTTGCGTCTGTCTTTGGCGTCTTTTTGCTGATCCTGATCCTGCAGATGGTCAGCCTTTTGGTTGACTAGACCCCAACGAAGACCGTTCGCCCGAAGGGCCGCTCTACCGTAGGCTTTCCAACTCGCGGATGCGTTTGGTGCCGTCGGCCTCGAGCTGCCTTGTGACGGCGCCGATCAGCGTTTCGACGACGACGAAAAGTGCGGCGGATGAGTCCCAGGCCGAAGGCACGGCGGTGCGCCCGGCGATGACGTGGCGGGCGAAGCGGGCGATCGGCGACAGCCACTGGTCGGTAAACAGCACGATCTGCACGCCACGCTGGTTGGCCGTCTCGGCGAAGCGGACAAGGCTGTCCTGGTAGCGCCTGATGTCGAAGATCACCAGCACGTCGCGTTTACCCATGTCGATCAGCCGGTCGCGCCAGACGCTTTCCTGCCCGCCGAGGTGAAAAACGTTGGGCTGGATGATGGCGAGGTGGGCGGCCATGTAGCGCGCCAGCGGGTCGGTGAAGCGGCCACCGATCAGGAATGTCTTGCCGCGCCGGTCGGCCAGCTTGGCGACGATGTCGGCAAGCTGCTTATCCGAAAGGTGCCGGAAGGTCTCGCGCATATTGTCGAGCGTCGCTTCCAGCATCGGCGACACGGCGCTGCTGCCCGGCGATGGCGGATTGAGCGTGCGCGAGGCCGGCGACTGCAATTGCGCCGCCAGTTCGTCTTGCAGCGCCGACTGGAATTCCGGATAGTTCTGGAAGCCGAGCCGGGCGACGAAACGCAGGATCGTCGGCGACGATACGCCGGCGGCAGCCGAGAATTCGGCGACCGTCTTCAGCCCGATCAGCGGATAGCTGGCGATCAGCGTTTGCGCTGCGCGCCGCTCGCCGGCCGGCATGGTGCCGATGCGGTCGGAGATCAGTTCGGCAATGCTGGAAACCATGTTTTTCCCCACCCTGGCCGGGCCGTTACCGCATTATCGAAATCGCGTTTGACAAAGCCGGCCAAACTGTATGAAATCATCCGTAGGGACGCAATGAGGCAAAATACGTAACATACGGTACAGCGCTCCCCGGGACGGCAGACAATGGAGACAGCACGGCCCGCCAGCCTTGCATCGCCTGAAACCGTAAGGGTGACGAACCCCGGCGGATTGAGCCCTTTCGTGCTAACCTGCGACCACGCCTCCAATTTCCTGCCGCCGGAATTCGGAACGCTCGGACTTGCCGCCGAGGAGCTTTCCCGCCACATCGCCTGGGATCCCGGCGCCTTGCCGGTGGCGCGCCGCATGGCCGAGGCACTCGATGCGACGCTGGTCGAGACCTGCATTTCGCGGCTCGTCATCGACTGCAACCGCCCGCTCGATGCACCGGACCTGATAGTGACGGTCAGCGCCAGCGAAAAAACCGTGGTCCCGGCCAATCAGGGGCTTTCGGCCGATCAGCGGGAGGCGCGCATCGCGCTCGTTTGGCGGCCGTTCCACGACCGGATCGCGACGATCATCGACGAGCGCCTGGCGGCCGGACGGGAGACGCGGCTGGTCTCGGTCCATTCTTTCACCCCGGTCTACAAGGGCGGCAGCCGGCCCTGGCATATCGGCGTTATCCACGACGAGGACCGCCGGCTGGCGGCGCCGCTGATCGCGGCGCTGCAGCGGGTCGCCGGCGTCACCGTCGGCGTCAACGAACCCTATTCGCCGGCCGACCGCGTCTATTTCACGCTGGAACGCCATGCCCGCTCGCGCGGGCTGCCCTGCGCAATGATCGAAATCCGCAACGACGAGATCTCCGGCGCAGCCGGGCAGCGGAAATGGGCGGATCTGCTCACGGGTATTTTTCTCAATCTGGAGCCCGAAGCGGCCAAGGCCTCCAGACCAAGCGCAGTCGGAAAGTCAGTTCAATCGGCCAGCTAAGAAACCAAAAGGGGACTTCAAAATGGTAGCACCGGGTTACAGCGAAGGTGACAAGAAGGAGGACCTGAAAGTTCTCCACGGAATGGGCTATGCTCAGGAACTGTCGCGAAGCATGAGCCGCTTCTCGAATTTCGCGATCTCGTTCTCGATCATCTGCATCCTCTCAGGCGGCATCAATTCCTTCGCGCAGGCGACATCGTCCATCGGTGGCGCCGGGGCTGGTATCGGCTGGATCGTCGGGTGCATGGTTTCGGGATTTTTCGCGCTCGCCATGGCCCAGATCGCCTCGGCATTTCCGACCGCCGGCGGCCTCTATCACTGGGCATCCATTCTGGGGAACCGTTTCACTGGCTGGCTTACCGCATGGCTCAATTTGCTCGGCCTGATCACCGTGCTCGGCGCGATCAACATCGGAACGTCTTTGTTTTTCTACGGGACCTTCGGCGCAGGGCTTACCACCGACGGTGTTGCGTCTCCGGCTCAAGTCGTTGGTTTTGTTGCCATTATCACGGTCCTTCAGGCGCTGTTCAACCATTTCGGCATCAAGCTGACCGCCATGCTGACGGATGCGTCCGGCTTCCTGATTCTCGGAGCGACGGCGGTGCTGATCGTCGCCTGCCTGGTGTTTGCTCCAGCGATCGACATCACCCGGTTGTGGACGTTCACGAACTATTCGGGCGATGCGGGCGGCGGTGTTTTCCCGCAGTCCGATTCCATGACGTATCTCTTCCTGCTCTGCCTGCTGCTGCCGGTTTACACCATTACTGGCTATGATGCGTCGGCGCATACCTCGGAAGAAACGTTGAGGGCGGCGCACTCGGTTCCGCGGGCAATCGTTTCATCCGTGCTCTGGTCGTCGCTGATCGGCTGGGTGATGCTGTGCGCGATCGTGCTGGCAATTCCGGATATGGCGGCAGGCGCCAAGCAAGGGTGGGCCGTGTTCTTCGAAACCATGAACGCGATCTTGCCAGGATGGTTAAAGACACTGCTCTATCTGGCCATCCTGATCTCGCAGTTCCTCTGCGGCCTCGCTACGGTGACCTCGGCCTCGCGCATGCTGTTTGCCTTCTCTCGCGACGGCGGCATGCCGGTCGGTTCGGCCGGGCTCGCCAAAGTCAGCCCAACCTGGCGCACGCCGGTCAATGCCATCTGGACAGCTGCGATCCTCGAGATCATCTATGTCTTTCTTGCCCAGTTCATTTCGATCGGCGGCACCAACATCTACACCATCGTCGTCAATTCGACGCTGGTGTTCCTGTTCCTGTCCTTCACCATTCCGATCGCGCTCGGCATGATGGCTTTCGGAACGGCGAAATGGCCGAATCCCGGCCCATGGAATCTCGGTGCCGGCCTGTTCAAGCTGTTTTGCATCCTGTCGGTCATCGGCATGGCGATCATCTTCTACATCGCCATCCAGCCGCCGAACGACAAAGTGCTCTATATCACCCTGGGCTTCATTGTACTGACTGCGGTGCTTTGGTTCGGTTTCGAGAACCGCCGCTTCCAGGGTCCGCCCATCGGCGACCAGATCGCGAAGCGCCAGGCGGCGATCAAGGCAGCCGAGATAGCTGTCGGCGAAGCCGGCGCCTGACGCTCTCTCATGACCATGGCCGGCATCGCGCCGGCCATGGTTTCATTCCCTTTTCAAAACGACAAGCGCTGGAGTGCCGTAAGAATGGCCGGAAATTTCTCGTTCGATCAGTTGAAGCAAGCGGTTTCCAGCGGTGAGGTCGACACCGTGCTGGCCTGCATCGTCGACATGCAGGGGCGGCTTGTGGGAAAGCGGTTCCTGGCCCGGTACTTCGTCGATTCCGCGCATGACGAGACGCATGGTTGCAACTACCTGCTGGCCGCCGATATCGATATGGAACCGGTGCCCGGCTACAAGGCGGCGAGCTGGTCGAAGGGTTATGGCGATTTCGTCATGAAGCCGGACCTTGCGACGCTGCGGCGCATTCCGTGGCTGGAGAAGACGGCGCTGGTGATCTGCGACGTGCTCGACCACCACACCCATGACGACCTGGCGCATTCGCCGCGCGCCATGCTGAAGAAGCAGGTCAAGCGGCTGCAGGAGCGCGGCTATATCGGCTATTTCGCGTCCGAGCTCGAATTCTACCTGTTCAGCGAGACCTACGATTCCGCCCGCAGGAAGCACTGGCAGGGCCTCGAGACGGCATCGCCCTATATCGGCGACTACCAGATCGGCATCACCACCAAGGAAGAAGGCGTCATGCGCCGGCTGCGCAACGAAATGGAGGCGGCCGGCATTCCGATCGAGAATTCCAAGGGCGAGTGGGGTCCCGGCCAGGAAGAGATCAATGTCCGCTATGCTGAAGCGCTCGACATGGCCGACCGCCACGTCATCCTGAAGAACGGCGCCAAGGAAATCGCCGAGTCCGAAGGCAAGGCGATCTCGTTCATGGCCAAGTACAATTACGGGCTCGCCGGCAATTCCAGCCACATCCACAATTCGCTGTGGAGCGCCGACGGCAAGACGCCGTTGTTCTACGACAAAAATGCCGAGTGGACGCTGTCGACGCTCGGCCAGCAATGGGCAGCCGGCCAGCTCAAATATGCCAAGGAATTCACCTGGTTCCTGGCGCCCTACATCAACTCCTACAAGCGCTTCCAGGCCGGCACCTTTGCGCCGACCAAGATCATGTGGAGCGAGGACAACCGCACCGCCGGTTTCCGTCTTTGCGGCGAGGGCACCAAGGGCATCCGCATGGAATGCCGCATCGGCGGTGCCGATTTGAACCCCTATCTGGCTTTCGCCGCGCTGATCGCGGCCGGGCTTGCCGGCATCGATGAAAAGCTTGAACTGCAGAAGCCCTTCGTCGGCGACGCCTACCAGGCCTCGCAGTTGCCTGAAATTCCAAAGACATTGCGCGACGCTACCGCGACGCTGGTGGAATCGAAGATGCTGAGGCAGGCACTCGGCGACGATGTGCTGGAACACTACGTCCACACGGCACACTGGGAACAGTTCGAATACGACCGCCGGATTACGGACTGGGAACTGCACAGGGGGTTCGAGCGGTATTAAATGACCTGGCAATGTCGGCGCCGCCCGTCCCTCACCTTTACCCGCTCGCTGTGAAGAACGGGGCCAACGCCGGTGTTTCGTCCCTTCCAGAGCGGCGTGACCAACGAGAATTATTGTAGAATGCGAGGACCCAAGGCATGACCGAAACGGTCAAGATAAAATCCCCCATCGACGGTTCGATCTATGCCGAACGGCCTCTGGCCACGGACCAGGCGATCGGTGCCGCGGTCGAGCGCGCCAAGGCGGCGCAGGAGAAGTGGGCGCAGACGCCGGTCGTCGAGCGCGGCAAGTACATGCTTGCCATGCTGGAAGCGCTGGTCGCCATGAGCGACGAGATCGTGCCGGAGATCGCCTGGCAGATGGGCCGGCCGGTGCGCTATGGCGGTGAGTTCGGCGGCGTCAGGGAACGCGTCAGCTACATGGTCGAGATCGCCGAGGCGGCACTGAAGCCGGTCATGGCCTCCAACCCGAAGGACAGCTTTCGCCGCTATGTGAAGAAGGTGCCGCTCGGCGTGGTCATGGTGATCGCGCCGTGGAACTATCCCTATCTCACTGCCGTCAACACGATCGTGCCCGCGCTGATGGCGGGCAGCGCCGTCATCCTCAAGCACGCGGCACAGACATTGTTGGTCGGCGAACGGTTTCAGCAGGCGTTCGACAGAGCCGGCCTGCCCAAGGGCCTGTTCCAGAACCTCGTTCTGAACCATGCGCAGACCGAAAGGCTGCTCGGCTCCGGCAAGATCGACCATGTCAACTTTACCGGCTCGGTCGCCGGCGGCCGCGCCATCGAAAAGGCGGCGGCGGGCACCTTCATGACGCTCGGCCTCGAGCTTGGCGGCAAGGATCCGGCCTATGTGCTGCCGGACGCCAAGATGGACCATGCCGTTGCCAATCTGGTCGACGGCGCCTTCTTCAATTCCGGCCAGTGCTGCTGCGGCATCGAGCGCGTCTATGTCCACGAGAAGGTCTACGACGAATTCGTCGAAGGCTTCATCGCCGAGACCAGGAACTACGTCGTCGGCAATCCACTCGACCAGGCGACCACCATGGGGCCGATGGCGCAGGCGCGCTTCGCCGACCTGATCCGCGAGCAAAAGGCGGAGGCGCTACGCAAGGGCGCCAAGGCGCACATCGACACGAAGGTGGCTAACGACAGGCAAGGCTCGCCCTATCTGGCGCCGGAAGTGCTTACCCAGGTCGACCACCAGATGAGCGTGATGCGCGAGGAAAGCTTTGGCCCGATCGTCGGTATCATGAAGGTGCGCAACGATGAGGAGGCGATCGCGCTGATGAACGACAGCCCCTATGGGCTGACGGCCTCGATCTGGACGCGCGACACGGACCATGCGGCGGCGATCGGCGACCGCGTCGAGACCGGCACCGTGTTCATGAACCGCTGCGACTATCTCGATCCGGCGCTGGTCTGGACCGGCGTCAAGGACACCGGCAAGGGTGCGGCACTGTCGGCCATCGGCTACGACAATCTGACCAGGCCGAAATCATACCATCTGCGCGAGGTGATCTACGGTGGCGATCGGCAAGCCAACGATCGCTGTTGAGAGGGAGTAATGGCGGATACGCAACAATCGGCGCTGCCGGATCGTGAAGGTCCCGAGGGTATCGGCGGCTGGCTTGTCCTGCCGATGCTCGGGTTGATGCTCACCCCGATACTAGGGTTGGTACAATTGCACAATACCGACTATCTCGGCATGTTACAGAACTGGCAGGCCTTCAGTTTGTCCCAAGGTGTGCTGATTGTTGCCGAATTGGTGATATCCGGCATACTAAACCTTACAGCCCCGGCCCTATTATTGTTCTTCATGTTCAAGCGCTGGCAGATATTCCCCGGCTGGTACATGATTTGGGCATTCGCGATGCCGATATATTCCGTTGTCGATTCATGGGCCGGGTATCTGGCTTTTCCCGACAGCTTTCCAACGCTGGATGATGCGTTCGATAAAGAAACGATGCGCGACATTTACCGTTCGGTCTGGGCCGCAGCCATCTGGATTCCGTACATGATGCGGTCAGACCGTGTGGCCAATACCTTTGTGAATTAACGACATCCGAGAGCATGAAAGCAGTCAGAAGGTCGAAATGACAAAACTCGTTTCTAAATGGAATTACCCTACGACCGTCCGCTTCGGCGCCGGACGCATCAAGGAGCTGCCGGAGGTGCTGGCGGCGACCGGCATCAAGCGGCCGCTGTTCGTCACCGACCCGGGACTGGCCAAGCTGCCGGTGGTGGCCTCGACGCTGAAGATCCTCGACGACGCCAAGGTGCCGTATGGCGTGTTTTCCGAGGTCAAGCCGAACCCGGTCGATTCCAACCTGACCGCCGGCATCGCCGTGTTCAAGAAGGGCAAGCATGACGGCGTCATCGCCTTTGGCGGCGGCTCGGCGCTCGACCTCGGCAAGCTGATCGCCTTCCAGGCAGGGCAGACGCGACCGGTCTGGGATTTCGAGGATGTCGGCGACTGGTGGACGCGCGCCGATGCCGATGCGATCGCGCCGATCATCGCCGTGCCGACCACGGCCGGCACCGGTTCGGAGGTCGGCCGCGCCGGCGTCATCACCAATGAAGCGACCCACACCAAGAAGGTCATCTTCCATCCGAAGCTTTTGCCGGCGATCGTCATCGCCGATCCGGAGCTGTCGGTCGGCATGCCGGGCTTCATCACCGCCGGCACCGGCATGGATGCGCTCGCCCACTGCCTCGAAGCCTATTGCGCGCCGGGCTATCACCCGATGGCCGACGGCATCGCCGTGGAAGGCATCAGGCTGGTCTTCGAAAACCTGCCGAAAGCCTATGCCAATGGTAAGGATCTGGTTGCCCGCGCCAATATGATGAGTGCCGCCGCCATGGGGGCCGCCGCCTTCCAGAAAGGGCTTGGCGCCATTCATTCGCTGTCGCATCCGATCGGCGCGCTTTACGACACCCACCACGGCATGACCAACGCCGTGTTCATGCCCTATGTGCTGGCCTTCAACCGCGAGGCGATCGAGCCGCGCATCGCCCGGCTCGCCGCCTATTGCGGCATCAAGGGCGGCTTCAACGGCTTTGCCAAGGCGATCGTCAAGCTGCGCAAGGAGCTCAAGGTGCCGCACGCGCTGCCCGGCCTGATCAAGGGGCTCGACATGGACAAGAAGCGCAAGGGCCTGATCGCCGACATGGCGGTGGTCGATCCGACCGCCGGCGGCAACCCGGTCAAGCTGACCAAGAAGGCGGCGCTGACGCTGCTGGAAAACGCCATCGCCGGCGCCGTCTGAGGCAACTTCAGCATTGCAAATCCATTTGGGAAAAACGAGGCGAAGAAAGGGGGAAAGGATGAAAGGCAAGGCCGAAACTAGTTAGCCGGAAAAATAACGGCGTAGCGATTGCTACAGCCGGTTAAAAAGAGTTTACTTTTTCGTACTGCAGGGCATCGCTTTCACAAAGCTTTCATCTGGCTGTCACACGAAAACGATACCGCATCGCAGGCGTCCAACGGCGTCAGTTCAACGGAGAGAACACATGTTCAAATTCACGGGAAAACTGCTTTCCCTTTCGGCCGTCGCCCTGATGGCGACCTCTGCCATCTCGTCGGCCCAGTCCATGGATGAACTGGTCGCCGCAGCCAAGGCGGAAGGCCAGCTCACCACGATCGCGCTGCCGCACAGCTGGTGCGGCTATGGCGACGTCATCGCCGGCTTCAAGGCAAAATATCCGGGGATCACCGTCAACGAACTCAATCCCGATGCCGGCTCCGGCGACGAGATCGAGGCGATCAAGGCCAACAAGGACAATAAAGGCCCGCAGGCGCCTGATGTCATCGACGTCGGCCTGTCTTTCGGCCCGTCCGCCAAGGCAGATAACCTGATCCAACCCTACAAGGTGTCGACCTGGGATACGATCCCTGACAGCGCCAAGGATGCCGATGGCTTCTGGACCGGCGACTACTACGGCGTGCTCGCCTTCGGCGTGAACAAAGCCGTCGTGCAGAACGCGCCACAGGACTGGGCTGACCTGCAGAAGCCGGAATATGCCAACTCGGTGGCGCTCGCCGGTGACCCGCGCACGTCGAACAACGCCGTCATGTCGGTCTACGCCTCGGGCCTCGCGGCTGGTGGTACCGGCGGCCAGGACGCCGCCGCCAAGGGTCTGCAATTCTTCAAGCAGCTCAACGATGCCGGCAACTTCGTGCCGGTCGACGCTGAAGCGGCAGCTGTCGCCCAGGGCACGACGCCGATCGTGATGAACTGGGACTACAACCTGCTTGCCATGCGCGACAAGATGGCCGGCAATCCGGAAATTGAAATCGTCGTGCCAAAGGGAGCGGTGGTCGCAGGCGTCTACGTTCAGGCGATCAGTGCCTATGCGCCGCACCCGAATGCCGCCAAGTTGTGGATGGAGTATCTCTATTCGGACGAAGGCCAGCTCGGTTGGCTGAAGGGCTACTGCCACCCGATCCGCTTCAACGATCTCGCCAAGAAGGGCGTGATCCCGAAGGAGATGCTGGACAAGCTGCCGGCCGCCGAGAACTATGAAAAAGCGGTCTTCCCTACTTTGGACGAACAGAACGCTGCCAAGAAGGAAATCAGCACGAACTGGGATGCCATCGTTGGCGCCGTCGTGAAGTAATTCATAGGGCGCTGGGCGGTTCGCCGCCCGGCGCCCTATGCCAACTTCGGGAACTCCATGGCAGATTCCACAATGTCCCAGACAGCCAGCGTCAGTCCTGGCGCGCCGGAGATCAGCCGCCTTCGGCTGCCACTGCATTGGTTAGGCGTAACTCCGTTCTTCATTTTCGCGCTGCTCTTTCTGATCTTGCCCACGGTAGGGCTGGTCGCGGGCGCGTTCAAAAATGCAGCTGGCGACTATACGCTCGATAACATCATAGCGTTGTCGCAACCCAAGCTCGCGGCGGCCTATTGGGTATCCATTCAGATCAGCTTTGTTTCTGCGATCCTTGGCGCCTTGATCGGCCTGGCAATGGCCGTGGCAGTCGTTCGCGGAGGTTTGCCGTCGTGGTTACGCTCGGCGACCTTGACCTTCTCGGGCGTCGCCTCGAATTTCGCCGGCGTGCCGCTGGCATTCTCGTTCATCGCGACGCTAGGTCGGCTCGGAGTGGCGACAATCCTGTTGCGAGACATTTTCGGCATCAACATCTATTCGCTCGGCTTCAGTATCTTTTCGTTTTGGGGCCTAATCCTCACCTACCTTTATTTCCAGATTCCATTGATGATTGTCATCATCACGCCGGCGGTCGATGGGCTGAAGAAGGAATGGGGTGAAGCTGCCGCCACGCTCGGCGCAAGCAATTGGCAATATTGGCGCATGGTGGTCATCCCGGTCTTATGGCCGAGTTTTCTCGGCACGACGGTCCTCCTCTTTGCCAACGCGTTCGGGGCGGTCGCAACAGCCTATGCACTGACGGGGCCGTCACTCAACATCGTGCCCATCCAGCTGTTCGCGCAGATTCGCGGCGACGTGCTTTACAATCCGAATCTAGGCTACGCGCTTGCATTCGGCATGATAGTCATCACCGGCTTGGCCAACCTCTTCTATATCTTGTTCCAACGGCGAGCCGAGCGGTGGCTGAAATGAAGCAAGGCAGCCGCTTTTGGGCTTGGCTCGTTTTTGGCGTGGGAACCGCCTATTTTGTCCTGCCGCTTTTGGCGACCTTTGAATTCTCCTTGCGTAAGCGGCGCGGGGAATACTCCTTTGACGCCTACCGCTCAGTCTTCGAAGATCCGAATTTCCAGACGACATTTACCTACTCCGTCGTTGTGGCGGTTTTCACCATTCTTTTAGGCGTGCTCCTCGTTGTCCCGACGGCCTACTGGATTCGGCTGCGGCTACCGAATCTGCGGCCGCTCGTAGAGTTCATCACTCTGCTGCCGCTGGTTATTCCCGCTATCGTCATCGTCTTCGGCTACATCAGAATGTTCGGTTCGAATTCAACGCTGCCTTTCCTGGCGACAGCGCGCGGCACCGATGTTCTGCTGGTCATCGGCTATGCAGTGCTGGCGCTGCCTTATATGTACCGGGCGGTCGATACCGGTCTCAGGACCATCGACGTCAGAACGCTCACCGAAGCCGCACAAATCCTCGGCGCCGGCTGGACCACCATCATCGCCCGCATCATCCTGCCGAACGTACTGATCGCCGTCTTATCCGGCGCGTTCCTGAGTTTTGCCATCGTCATCGGCGAGTTCACCATGGCCTCGCTGTTGAATCGCCCAGCCTTCGGCCCCTATCTGCAGAACATCGGCGCCAACAGTGCCTATGAGCCGTCGGCACTGGCGATCATTTCGTTCGCCATCACCTGGGGCTGCATGTCGCTGATCCAGATCCTGTCGCGCTTCGCGCCGAAATCGGCAAACCGCCCGAACTGATCGAAAGAAAAAGTCATGGCCGAGCCATTCCTCTCAATACAGCAGGTGCAAAAATCCTTCGGCGCCACCACCGTGGTGCAGGATTTCAACCTCGACGTCGAGCCGGGCGAATTCGTCTCCTTCCTCGGGCCATCGGGCTGCGGCAAGACGACGGTGCTGCGCATGGTCGCCGGCTTCGAGGAGCCGAGCGCCGGCAAGATCGTGGTGGCCGGCAAGGACATCACCCGGCTCAAGCCCAACCAGCGCAATGTCGGCATGGTGTTCCAGGCTTACGCGCTGTTTCCGAATCTGACCGTGGCGCAGAACATCGGCTTCGGGCTGAAGGTCGCGGGCATGCCCAAGCCCGATGCCGACAGGCGCGTTGCCGAGATGCTCGACCTCATCAAGCTGCCGCAGATGGGCGATCGCTATCCCTATCAGCTCTCCGGTGGCCAGCAGCAGCGTATCGCGCTGGCGCGGGCCATCGCGCCGAAGCCGAAGCTCCTGCTGCTCGACGAGCCGTTGTCGGCGCTCGATGCCAAGGTGCGCGTGTCGCTGCGCGAGGAAATCCGCTCGATCCAGAAGAAGCTCGGCATCACCACCATCTTCGTCACCCATGACCAGGAAGAGGCGCTGTCGATTTCCGACCGCATCGCTGTGATGTATGGCGGCAAGGCCGAGCAAGTCGGCACGCCGTTCGAGATCTACAACCGGCCGGCAACCAAATTCGTCGCCAATTTCGTCGGCACGCTGAACGTGCTGGAAGGCACGGTCACCGACGCGGCTTCGGGCAAGGTGCGCGTCAACTCGCAAGAGGTCTCGCTCAAGGGCAAGCTCAACGGCTCGAAGTCCGGGGACACGCTGTCACTGGCGTTGCGGCCCGAGGCGATCTCGCTCGGCCGCCACCCCGGCCGCGACTCCAGCCTTTCGGGCGAAATCGCCGAGGTGCATTTCCTCGGTTCGGTGATCCGGGTGCGCGTCGGCATCGGCGGCAGCACGGTCTCGCTAGACACATTCAACAGCCCGGCAACGCCGCCGCCTGCCGTCGGCGAAAAGGCCGAGATTTCGTTCTCGTCCGGCGACATGCTTGTGCTGCATTGAGGCAGTTCTGGAAAAACTGTTCCACATTTTCCTGGGATCGCCTTCAGGCGATCCGCCAATAGACAGGCGGATTTGTCTCGGCGCGAGCAAAAGAACCGGATCTGCTCAGACCCAAGCTTGGTAGCGTGACAATTGTCGATCGGACGAATATACGGAGGTCGCGACGGTGTGATTTCCTGTGCTCCACATTTAGTCAGGGAATGTTGCAATCGCGGTCAATCTCATGCGTCAAAAGAGACAAGCAGACCGCCAAGGGAAACCCGCTGGGGAGTGAAGATTGATCCTTGAATTGGAATTGTCTGCAGCCGGTTTTGTGACCTGCAGTTTGGGACATTTTGGCTGATGGGCTCCAGCAATTTCCTGGACTCTGAAGACGCTGTGCGCAGGTTGCCTGGTCATCCGGAACAGGCCGACTTGGCGCGCGCAGCGTATTTCCATCAACTGAAATCGATGCCGGCGCGCCGCTATCATGGAAGTGCCGAGTTGCGCCGCAATTTGCCGAAGCAGCTTGGGCGAGCCTTTGATCTCGGGGTGGGCAATGGAACCCTGTCTCTTGCGTCGGCGGCCGATGGATGGCAGGTCACGGCGGTTGAGCCGGACCCTAGCGCGTTGACCGGAACTGATGCGATTCGGGCGCCCGCCAGAAACACCGGTACGCGCATTGATGTCGTCGAAGCCGGTCACCTGGTATCGTTCATTTGTGAAAAGGAAGATCGTGATGTCGGCTAAAGGGGTCGAAGAAGCGCGGCCGATAACAGTCACTGATACCGCGGCTGACATCTACTCGGACAGTCAGTACCTTGCCAACAATCCTGACTGGCATCTGGCCGATACAGCCTGGAAGGCGCGCGAGATCGCAAACATCCTGGAGCGCAACAATGTTGTCTGGCGCGACGCCGTCGAGGTCGGCTGCGGCAGCGGCGGCATCGTCGGCAAATTGGCCGCGCAATATCCGGGCAGACCTATTCATGGATACGATATTTCCGAAGACGCAGCAAAACTCTGGCCGCTGCAAAAGGCGTCTGGCGCGATCTTCCACCACGAGGATTTTCTGGCGACCAAGTCAGTGCATGACCTTGTCATGCTGATCGACGTCTTCGAACATGTCGAAGACTATATGGGCTTTTTGCGGGCACTGCGCCCGCACGGCCGCTATCACGTTTTTCATATTCCTTTGGACCTTCACGTCCAGGGACTGGTTCGGCGAGCTTACATGCACGCACGTCAGAAGGTGGGGCATCTCCATTATTTCACGCGCGAGACCGCGCTTGCGACGCTTGAGGACACGGGTTACACGGTGGTCGATTGGCACGTTACCGACGTGGCGGGCGAAGCCAACGTTTCCACGAGGCCTCTGCGCACCAAATTGCTCAATCCAGTGCGCAAACTGATAGGCAGCGTTGCCCCCGCTACCAGCGCGCTGCTGCTGGGCGGCTTTTCCCTCATGGTGCTCTGCCGGCCGCGCGATGATCCGTCCGCCCCGGCTGCCATGCCCTTGTGAACTTCAGATAGCCGGAGAGAAATCCTGATGACGAATCCCCAACGCGTCCTCGTTACGGGCGGAGCTGGTTTCATAGGCTGGCGGTGCGCGCGAAATCTCGCCAAGGACGGCGCTCGGGTGTTGATCGCCGATAATCTTTCGGTCGGCATGCCGATGCCTGACATGGACGGATGCGAGACGCGGGAGATCGACATCCGCGACAAGAGTGGGATGGTAGAGTTGGCTGAGGGTTTCAAGCCCGACACCATTATCCACCTGGCGGCTATTCACCACATTCCGACATGCGAGCGACAGCGCGCCTATGCGTTGGACGTGAACGTGGTCGGCACCGAAATCGTCCTCGATGCTGCTGAAAAGGCTGGTGTCGGAACGGTCGTGCTGGCGTCCAGCGGCGCGGTGTACGACTGGGTCGATGCCCCGCTCGACGAGGATGCGACCAGGACCTGGCCTTGCGACAACTATGCTCTGTCCAAGCTGACCAATGAAAGCCAGCTTCGTTTCTGGGCCGACAGGACCGGCGGGAGGGGGCGTGTGGCGCGCATCTTCAACACTATCGGCCATGACGACCCCAATGCGCATCTCATTCCCGATATTCTCAACCAGCTCTACAATGCCAAGGGCCAGGCCAGGATCGCATTGGGCAATCTGAAACCGCGGCGCGACTACATCCATGCGGAGGATACCGCTGCCGGGGTGGCGGCTTTGGCCGGCGACACTGGTGAGGCGAGTTTCGATGTCATGAATATCGGTTCCGGCAGGGACGCATCGGTGAGGAGCTTGTTCGCCTGATCGGAGCGGCGATGAAGGTCGATATCGAGATCGTCGAGGACAAGGCGCGCTTACGCAGGGTCGACCGCGCAACGCAACTGGCCAAGGTGGACAAGATCGGAAATCGAGTTGGCTGGTCCGCCAAGATCGAACTTCCAGCCGCCGTGGCCGATATCGTGCGCGGGTTTCCTTCCAAAAAGGCAGGCTGAGGCATCGAGGGGCGAAGATGATTACCGCGGGCTTCACGCTCATCGGCCGAGGCAACTGGTCAGGTGGGGAGACCTACCTGCGCAACATGCTCGGCGTTATTTCCAGCGAATTGGCCGGGAAGTTGCAGGCCAAGCTGTTCTTAACTCCGGCGCAGGCAGAAAAGATCGGCACATCGATGGATGCTTTCCTGGCCGCGCCGCCGATCGTCGATGCGAAGGTTGCTGATTTTGGCCGCGGTCGCAACGCCATCCGGGCGCTGGCCAGCGGCAGCGACGCCGATGCGGCACGGATACTAAGCCACGAAGGCGTCGACGTGGTGTTCGAGCCGGCGCAGTTCTACGGCAACCGTTTTCCGATTTCTGTCGTATCGTGGATTCCTGACTTCCAGCACCGACACTTGCCACACCTGTTCTCGCGCTCCATGTGGTGGCGTCGCGATTTGGGATACCGTCTGCAGACGTCCGGCAAACGCATCATCCTGTTGTCGAGCGATGACGCCAGGCGGGACTGCGAGACGTATTATCCCGCAGCACGCGGCAAGACGGCGGTCGTTCGGTTTGCAATCGATCTTGATCCGGCCCCGCATATAGCAAGGCAGGCGGAGGTGATCGCACGGTATGAACTGCCGCAGCGTTATTTCTACCTACCGAACCAGTTCTGGTCGCACAAGAACCATGGGCTTGTGATCAAAGCATTGGCGCACATATCGGCAAATGGCGGGCTTGATAAGGTTGCCCCCGTGATCTTGACCGGGCGAACCGAAGACCCGCGCAATCCCCGACATTTCGACCAGTTGCTGGCTAGCGCCAGGGAGGCCGGCGTGTCGGGTCATTTCCGTCATCTGGGCCTTGTGCCTTACGAGGATGTGTTCGGCCTCAACGCTGCTTCCGATGCTCTCATCAATCCTTCGCTGTTCGAGGGCTGGTCAACCACGGTCGAGGAAGCCAAGGCGCTCGGCACACGGATGCTCCTCTCGGATATCAGCCTTCATCGGGAGCAGGCGCCAAACGCGACGTTCTTTCCGGTCGACGATGCCGTGGCGTTAGCGTCCGCCATGGTCACCATGTCTCAGGGACCGGCGCGAACGCATGAAAAGGCCGAAAAGCTGCGTGCCGATCATGCGGCGCGTCGCCAGATGTATGCGGACGCGCTTCTTGGAGCATTCCAGCGCGCCGCCGCAGTTCGCTGACCGCCCTCAGTCATGATCGAACCGTCCAGGCCCCTGCCGTCGGTCGCTTTTCACGGTTATAACTGGGCATGGCGCTTTTTGAACTGACCCTTGTTCTTCTCCTGGCCGCGGTCGCCCTGACGGCGTTGTCACGGCGTCTGCAGATTCCCTATCCTTCGTTGCTGGCGCTGGCCGGCGCCGGCATAGCCTTCCTGCCGTTTGCACCGACCATCGAGATCGACCCGGAGCTGGCGCTCGCTCTGTTCATCGCGCCGGTGCTGCTCGACGCGGCCTATGACACGTCGCTGCGCGATCTCAACCGCTACAAGGTTTCGCTCATCCTGCTGGCGCTCGGCGCCGTCATCTTTACCACCGTGACCGTGGCATTTGTCGGTTGGACGATGGCAGGCCTGCCCATTGCCGCGGCCATAGCACTTGGGGCGATCGTGGCGCCGCCCGATGCCGTCGCAGCCGCGGCCGTGCTCGGACAGTTCAAGGTGCCGCACCGCATCACCGCCATCCTGGAAGGCGAGAGCCTGCTCAACGATGCCACCGCGCTGCTGATCTACAGGATGTCGGTTTCCGCAGCCGCCGGCTCCATCCTGTTGAGCAGTGCCGTACCAATGATCCTGCTGTCGACGGTCGGCAGCCTTGCCGCAGGCTACGTGCTCGGCCGGTTGTCTCTCGCGATACTCGGCCGCATCGACGACCCGGCGAGCGGCACCGTGGTGCAATTCGCCTCAACGTTCGGCGTCTGGATCCTGGCCGACAGGATAGGGCTTTCCGCCATCATCACGATCGTCGTCTATGCCATGACGATCGCACGTACGTCGCCGCGCCGCATGCCGGCAAGGAATCGTGTCAGTTCCTACTCGGTCTGGGAGACGGCGGTGTTCGTGCTCAATGTCTTGGCCTTCGTTCTGATGGGACTTCAGGCACGGTTGATCGTCGGCCGCCTTGCTGAGCAGGGGCAGGTCGAAGCATTCATCTTCGCCGCAGCCGTGCTGGCTGTCGTCATCGTCTCGCGGCTGGTCTGGGTGCTGGGCTGTGGCGCGATCCTCAGAAGGCTGGCACGTCTGGGCGATGAGGACAGGCGGAGAGACGCTCCGACATTTCGCGGCGGCGTGCTCATCGGCTGGTGCGGCATGCGCGGCCTGGTGACGCTTGCGGCAGCCTTCGCCTTGCCGGCCGATTTTCCCGGCCGCGACCCGATCGTGCTCGCCGCTTTCACTGTCGTGCTCGGCACGCTGGTGCTGCAAGGCGTCAGCCTGAAGCCGTTGCTGCTTCTGCTCAATTTCGACCCCGACCAGACCGTCGACCGGGAGGTCGCGCAGGCGCGCGTCGCCATCATGCAGGCGGCGCTGGACGTGCTGAGCGGCAAGACATCGAGTGCGGCAGGGGCGGTGCGAGAGCAATATGCGGCGCAGCGCGCCATCGCCGAAAACCCGGAGGATGCCCAGGCCGCGACCGAGTATGACAGATTGCGTCTTTATGCCATCAAGAGCCAGCGCGATGCGCTGGAGCGTTTGCGCATCGACGGAACGATCGGCGACGAAGCCTACCACCGCCTTGAGGAAGAAATCGACTGGTCGGAACTGGCAGCATCCCCGCCCGGTCGGTTCCAGCCGCTGACCACTTAGCATCTGGCCCAAGCTCCCTCCGCCCGGCTGCACATTGCAAGGCTGTCAGCGAACGGCTACTGCCAGCAGGAAACTGAGCCGGATAAGCAATGAAGCTGGTCAGCTACAACATCCAGTACGGCTTCGGCAGCGATGGCCGCTACGATCTGGCGCGCTGCGCCAAGGTCGTTGCCGGCGCCGACATCATCGCCTTGCAGGAAGTGGAGCGGCACTGGTTGCGCAGCAACGAGGACGACCAGCCGGAACTTCTTTCGCAATTGCTGCCCGACTACCATTGGGTCTATGGCCCGGCCTTCGACATGGATGCCAGCCGACGGCGTGAAGGCCGCATCGTCAACCGGCGGCGGCAATTCGGCACCATGCTTCTGTCGAAGCTGCCGATCGCCTGGTCGCGGCTGCACACGCTGCCGCTCAGGCGCACGCTGCGTCCGCTCAACACCCGCAATGCCGCACTCGAGTGCATGATCCGCACCCCTGCCGGCCCGGTGCGGGTGCTGTCGCTGCATCTGGCGCATATCGCGGCCGAGGAGCGGCTGGAGCAGATCGACTATTTGCTCGCCGAGCATCGCCGGGCGCCGTCCGAGGGCGGGCCATGGAGCGGCGCCGATGACGAGCCGGCGCGCAACTGGAGCAATGGCGAACAGGAGCCGGAAAACCCGCTGGCGGCGATCTGGATGGGCGACTTCAACATGGAGCCGGGCAGCGCCGAGTACCGCCGCATCGCCGGCAGCGCGCCCTATCATCGCGGTGCCGCCTATCTCGACGGTTTTGTCGATGCTGCCGCCGTCGCCATTGAACCGACGGCGGATTTCCACACCCATGTGAAGACCATCGACGGCAGAGTGGCAAAGCGCCGGCTCGACCATTGCTTCGTCGGCGGGATGTTTGCCGGGCGCGTGCGCTCGGTCAACGCCGATATCGGCCAAATCGCCTCCGACCATTTTCCGCTCTGGGTCGATATCGACATGGAAACGCCGGTAGCCACCGGGATCGGCGGCGGATGAGCCGCCGATGAGCCTGTTTGTCTTTTTCGCGGTGCTTGCCGCTGCGGCCATGCATGCGATCTGGAACGCGCTGGTCAAGGTCCATCTCGACCGTTTCCTGTCGATTACGCTGATGACGGCCGGCATGGGTGCCGCCGCGCTGGTGACGTTGCCTTTCGTCGAGGTGCCGAAGCCGGAAGTGTGGCCATACATCCTCGCCTCGGTTGTCTTCCACATGGGCTACAGGACGTTCCTGATCGGTGCCTACAAGGCCGGCGATTTCGCCCAGACCTATCCGCTGGCGCGCGGCACCGCGCCGCTATTGGCTGCTTTGGGGGGCATTGTGGTTGTGGCCGAGATGCCGGCGCCGCTCGCTATCGTCGGCATCGTCTTGTTGTCGGCGGGCACGCTGGTGCTGTCGTTTCGCGGCGGCGCGCATCTGGAGAAGTTGAACCTGCGCGCCGTCGGCTTCGCGCTGGGCACATCGATCTTCATCGCCAGCTATACGCTGTCGGACGGCAGCGGCGCGCGGCTCGCCGCCACCGCGTCGAGTTATGCGGCCTGGCTGTTCGTCTGCGACGCGCTGTGGGCGCTGGTGCTGTGCGTCGTCTTTCGCGGCCCACGGGCGCTGCCGGTGCTGGCGCGCGACTGGAAGGCGGGAATCTATACCGGCGTGCTCAGCGGCGGCGCCTACTGGATCGTGATGTGGGCGATGACCAAGGCGCCGATCGCCTCGGTGGCGTCGCTGCGCGAAACATCGATCCTGTTCGCCATGATGATCTCGGTGTTCGCGCTCGGCGAGAAGATGACGGCATGGCGAGGTGCTGCGGTGCTTAGCATCGTCGCCGGCGTCGTTGCGCTGAGACTGGGATAGTCACGCGATCTCCAGGTCGCACACTATCAGCCCGTCCGTGCCACCTTCGAGCGCCGCGACCAGTCTCGCGCCGGCTCGCTGGTGCGCTTCATGCTCCAGATAGTCATCGCGTGCCGCCGCATCGCGAAAGTCGATGGTGAAGCCGTGCGTGAAGCCGCGGGCGAAGGGTTCTGGGCTGGTGTTGGCGCTGAACTCGACCTTGCCCATGCCGTCGATCACCGGCCGCAACGCTTCGAGATCGCCATGGATTGCCGCGCGCTCGGCGGTGGCGACATCGTTGCGGAATCTGACGAAAACACAGTGCCTGATCATTCTTTGTCCCTCATGCCGCTCGGTTGGTGGAAAACACCGCCGGCGGCAGCGGCTCCCGGCCAAGGATCAGATCGGCGCCCTTTTCGCCTACCATGATCGTCGGCGCGTTGGTGTTGGAGGAGGGGATGCGCGGCATCACCGAGGCGTCGCAGACGCGCAGGCCCTCGATGCCGCGCAGCTTGAGATCGGGCGTTACCACGCTCATCGCATCGTGGCCCATGCGGCAGGTGCCGACCGGGTGGTGGTCGGTCTTGGAACTGCGGCAGGCGTAGTCGAACAGTTCGTCGCCGGTCTGCAGGTCGGGTCCCAGTAGTACCTCGCGCAGCACGTAGGGCTGCAGCGCCTTCTGCCGCATGATCTCGCGCGCCAGCCTCAGCCCCTTGATCGACATGTCGCGGTCATAGGGATCGGACCAATAGTTCGGATCGATCAGCGGGCGGTCGGCCGGGTCGGCACTGTTCAGCCGCACCGTGCCGCGCGAGCGCGGGCGCAGGAAGGCCGAGTTCAGTGTCACGCCCGGATTGTTCAGCTTCTCGACGCCGGCCTCGATGCCGGAGCCGAGGCCGAGATGCAGCTGGATATCGGGAGAGGCGGCGGTCGGATCGGCGTACCAGAAGCCGCCGGTCTCGAACAGGCTGGAGGCCACGGGGCCCTTCTTCAGGAGAAGATACTGCAGGCCGGCCCACGCCGTCCAGTGCAGCTTGGCGTAGTTGTCATAGGTGTGGTTGCCGGTGCATTCGGCGATGACGAATAGGTCGAGATGATCCTGCAGATTGGAGCCGACGCCGGGCAAATCGTGCACCGGCGTCACGCCGACCGCCTTCAGATGGTCGGCCGGGCCGATGCCCGACTGCATCAGAAGCTTCGGCGAGCCGATGGCGCCGGACGAGACGATCACCTCGCGTTCGGCGTGCAGGATCGTTGGCTGGCCGCCCGGCTTGTCGACGATCTCGACGCCGACAGCGCGGCCTTTGTCGACGACGATGCGTGTCACCAGAACGCCGGTCCTGATGGTGAGATTCTTGCGCTCGCGGATCGGCCTGAGATAGGCGACCGAGGCGGAGGAGCGTTTTGCGTCCTTCTGCGTCAATTGGTAGTAGCCGACGCCCTCCTGGCTGGCGCCGTTGAAGTCGGGATTAAAGGGAATGCCCATCTCTTGTCCGGCACGGAAATAGGCCTCGCAGATCGGCAGCGGCGCGATCGGGTTCGATACGCCGAGCGGGCCCTGGTCGCCGTGAAAATCGTTGGCATAGCGCTGGTTGTTCTCGGCGCGCTTGAAATAGGGCAGCACGTCGCGATAGCCCCAACCGGCAAGGCCTTCTTCCTTCTCCCAGGCATCGTAGTCGCGGGCGTTGCCGCGCGTGTAGATCTGGGCGTTGATCGAAGAGCCGCCGCCGATCACCTTGGCCTGCGTGTACCGGAAGACGCGATCGTTCATGTACTTTTGCGGCACCGTCGACCAGCCCCAGGCGGCGATGCCCTTGGTCATCTTGGCAAAACCGGCCGGCATGTGGATCAAGGGATGCCAGTCCTTGCCGCCGGCTTCGAGCAGCAGCACCTGATGCGACGGATCTTCGCTCAGCCGATTGGCGAGTACGCAGCCGGCCGGGCCGGCGCCGACAATTATGTAGTCAGTCATGGGATGTAGTCGATCATGGCGTCACCTGTTCATAGCCTCGGCACGGACAGCGCGCCGTCGACATTGATGACCGAGCCGGTCGAAAAGCCGAGCTTGCCCCCGGCGAGCGCCGCCACGGCGGCACCGATATCCTTGCTCTCGCCCCAGCGCATTGCCGGCACCAGGCCGCCGTCGATCAATCCGTCATATTTGGCGGTGACACCCGCGGTCATGTCGGTGCGGATGATGCCCGGCCGCACTTCGAACACGGCGATGTTTTCGGCGGCAAGCCGCAGCGCCAGGTTCTTCACCCACATCGAAAGCCCGGCCTTGGAAATGCAGTAATCGGAGCGTTCCGGCGAGGCCATGGCGGCACTGACCGAAGTGATGGTGATGATCGACCTCGCACCATCGCTCGGCAGGTCGAGCATCGCTTTGGCAACGGCCTGGCTGAGGAATACGGTGCCGCGCAGATTGATGCTGAGCACCCGGTCGAAATTTTCCGGCTTGAGTTCAAGCAGGTCGCCGCGCAGGACGGTGCCGATGCCAGCATTGTTGACCAGGCAGTCGATGCGGCCGAAGGCGCTTGTCGCGGCATCGATCAGCGCTGCATGGTCGTCGAGGTCGGCGATGTCGCCGCTGACATAGGCGAACTTCGCGCCGCGCCCGGTGATGTCGGCGGCGAGCCCGTCGGCGGCTTCGTTGGCAAGGTCGGCGACGAGGATGTCGAAGCCGGCGCTGGCCAGCGCCTCGGCGCAGGCAAGGCCGATGCCGCGCGCGCCGCCGGTGACGATCGCTGCCGGGCGGCTCATGTTGCGAGCTCCGTCTTGCGGATGTGGTCGGCGACGCGCAGCGCCTGTGCGGCGATCGACAGCGCCGGATTGACGGCGGCCGAATTCGGCAGGAAGCCGGCATCGACGACGAACAAATTGCTGTGGTCGAAGGAGCGGCAGAATGGGTCGAGCGGCGAGGTCGCCGGGTCATTGCCCATCTTCACCGTGCCGCACTGGTGCGAGGGCGTGCGCTTGTCGAACGGCCGCGACAGGACGATCGGATAGCCGCAGGCGCGGAAATTCTCGCGCATCACCTTGGTCAGCCCGTCGAGCGATTGCATGTTGGAGCGCCGCCACTGCATGATGATGTCCTTGCCGTCGACCATGATGCGGCTCTCGGGATCGGGCAGGTCCTCGCACATCAGATACCAGTCGACGGCGCGGCCGGCCATGAAATCGAGCGCGAATTTGGGCGCGCGCCTGACATTGGCCTTGAGGATGTTGCCGTCGATCTTGCCGAGGAGTTGGACATTGCCGAGCGGCTTGCCGCCCTTGCCGTCGGACAGATAATAGTCGTTCAGCATCAGCGTCTTCTGGTAGACGGATTTGTTCCGGCGGCGCGGATCGATCGCCAGCATGGCGCTCGAATTGTGGTTCATGAAGTTGCGGCCGACCTGGTCGGAGCGGTTGGCCAGGCCTTTGCCGCCGCCTTTGCCGTTGGGGGAAGGCGAACGCAGCAGGATGGCGGCGGAATTGACCGCGCCGGCCGACAGGATGACCAGCTTCGGCGCGACGCTCTTCAGCGTACCGTTCTGTCGATAATGGACGGCGGCGATCGTCCTGGCGTCCGGCGATGCTTCGAGATGTTCGACATGCGCGCCGGTCTCGAGCTTGATGTTCTGGTCGGCAAGGGCCGACGCCAGCGGCCCCGTTTGCGCGTCGACCTTGCCGGCGCCGGTGTTGGGAAACGCATCCCACGGCGTGCTGCCGTCTTTCAGCCAGGCTTCGATGTCGACGCCGAGCGGCAGCGATGCCGGATGCAGGCCCAGGCTCTTCAACTCGGCGCGCGCACGCGCGATAGGCGGCTCGTCGGGTACCGGGCCGAAAGGGTAGGGCGTCGAGTGGAACGGCTCGGTCGGGTCTTCGCCGAGCGCACCACGCACGCGAAAAAGCTGCTCGGCCCTGGAATACCAGGGTTCGAATTCCTCATAGGAAAACGGCCAGGCCGGCGAGATGCCGCCATAGTGCTCCATCTCCGAAAAGTCTTGCCTGCGGTAGCGGATCAGCACCGCGCCGTAGAATTTCGAATTGCCGCCGACATAGTAGTAATTGCCGGGGTTGAACGCGGCACCCCCGGCCTCGAGCCACATCTCCTTCGGCCGGTAGTGGCCATCGACGAAGATGGCGCGGGTGTCGCGTGTATGCGGCGTCGCCGGCAGCGGTTCGCCGCGCTCCAGCATCAGGATCGAGGCGCCACCGCCGGCAAGGCCGGAAGCGATCGTGGCGCCGCCTATGCCGGAGCCGATGATGACGATATCTGGATTTGTCATGGCCGTCAGACGATGCGTCTCTCGGTCGCCGGATCGAAGAACACCGCCTTGGTCAGGTTGAAGGCGAGCGGCGTGACCGTGCCGGGCTGGATGTTGGCGTCGGCGCGCAGCCGCGCCACCACCGCCTTGCCGCCGAGATTGGTGACCGCGAACGTATCCGAGCCGGCCGGCTCGATGACCTCGATGTGACAGTCGGCGCGGGCGATGTTCGAGGCGTTGCGTTCGGCCCCTTCGGGATCGGTCAGTGCTTCCGGGCGGACGCCGAAGATGATCGGTTTTCCCTGGAACGCCGACAGGCCGGCCGGCGCATTGGCCAGCGGCAGCGAGATCGGCTGGCGCGCCTCGCGCTCCATGACGACGGAGAAGCCGCTGCCGTTGCTGCCGATCGTCGCCGGGATCAGGTTCATCGCCGGCGAGCCCATGAAGTCAGCAACAAACAGGTTGACCGGATTGTTATAGATTTCGGCCGGCGTACCGAACTGCTGCACCTCGCCGTCGCGCATCACCGCGATCTTGGTGGCCAGCGTCATCGCCTCGATCTGGTCGTGCGTGACGTAGACGATGGTGGTGCCGGTGGTGGCGTGCAGGCGCTTGATCTCGATGCGCATGTCGACGCGCAGCTTGGCGTCGAGGTTGGACAAAGGCTCGTCGAACAGGAACAGCTTTGGATCGCGCACCAGTGCCCGGCCCATGGCGACGCGCTGGCGCTGGCCGCCGGAAAGCTGGCTTGGCTTGCGCTTCAGCAAATGGCCGATCTGCAGGACCTTCGCCACCTTGTCGATGGCCTTCTGGCGCTCGTCGGCCGGCACGCCGCGCATCTCCATGCCGAAGGCGATATTGCCGGCGACCGTCATGTTCGGATAGAGCGCGTAGCTCTGGAAGACCATCGCGATGTCGCGCTTGGAGGGGTGGAGATCGTTGATCGTGCGTCCGTCGACGCGGATTTCGCCTTCGGTGATGGTCTCCAGGCCGGCAATGGTGTTGAGCAGCGTGGACTTGCCGCAACCGGAGGGCCCGACCAGCACGAGGAAGCCGCCCTTTTCGAGGTCGAGATCGATGCCTTTCAGGATCTCGACCGCTCCGAAACGCTTCTTCAACCCGTCAATTTCCAGAAAAGCCATGCGATTATCCTTTGACGGCGCCGGCCATCAGGCCGCGCACGAAATAGCGGCCGGCGAGCACATAGACGAGGAGCGTCGGCAGCGCGGCGATCATCGCCGCCGCCATGTTGACGTTGTATTCGACGACGCCGGTCGAGGTGTTGACGACGTTGTTCAGCGCCACGGTCATCGGCATCACGTCGCCGGAGCCGGCATAGGCGGAGGCAAAGAGGAAGTCGTTCCAGATATTGGTGAACTGGTAGATCACCGTCACCACGATGATCGGCAGCGAGTTGGGCAGCATGATGCGCCGGAAGATCTGGAAGAAGCTGGCGCCGTCGATCTGCGCCGCCTTCACCAATTCATTCGGAAACGCTTCGTAGTAATTGCGGAAGAACAGGGTGGTGAAGCCGATGCCGTAGACGACGTGGACGAACACCAGGTTCACCGTCGGATTGCCGAAGCCGAAGGTGAGGCCGGTCGCGTTCTGCAGCTTGACGCCGAACCGGCCGAAGCTGCCGAGGATCGTTGCCATCGGCAAGAGAACCGATTGGAACGGGATGAAGCAGGCAAACAGCATCAGCCCGAACACCAGCGTCGCCCCGCGAAAGCGCCACTTCGTCAGCACATAGCCGTTGAGCGCGCCGAGCAGGGTCGAGATGACGACCGCTGGAACCACCATCTTGATCGAGTTCCAGAAATAACCCTTCATGCCGACGCAGGTGAGACCCGAGCAGACCTCGCTCCACGCCCTTATCCAGGGTGCGAAAGTCGGCGCTTGCGGCAGCGCCAGCATGTTGCCGTTCTGGATTTCGTCCATGGTCTTGAACGAGGTCACCAGCATGACGAATAGCGGCATCAGGTAGAACAGCGCGAACAGCGCCAGCAGCCCGTAGATGACGATGCGGTTGACCGTCCTGGCGCGGATACCGCCAGTGTTCTGGCGAGCAGGAGTGGCCACGGCGCTCATCGCGGCTTCTCCCGGAGCTCGGAATAGAGATAGGGAACGATGATCGCGGTGATGGTCATCAGCATGATCACGGCGCTGGCCGAGCCGACGGCCATTTCGTTGCGCTTGAAGGTGTACTCATACATGAAGTTCGACGGCAGCCAGGCCGAGCCGCCCGGCCCGCCGCTGGTCAGCGCGACGACCAGATCGTAGGACTTGATGGCGAGATGCGCGAGCACGATCAACGCCGAAAGGAAGATCGGCCGCAGCAGCGGAATGACGATGCGGCGGTAGAGCTGGAAGGTGGTGGCGCCGTCGATCTGCGCCGCCTTCATGATCTCGCCGTCGATCCCGCGCAGGCCGGCCAGGAACATCGCCATGATAAAGCCCGAAGCCTGCCAGACGCCGGCGATGACCACCGTGTAGATGACGAAATCCTTGTTCTTGATCCAGTCGAAATGGAAGCTCGTCCAGCCCCACTGGTGCAACGTCTGCTCGAGGCCGAGGCCGGGGTCGAGAAACCATTTCCAGGCAACGCCGGTGACGATGAAGGACAGTGCCATGGGGTAGAGATAGATCGGCCGCAACATGCCTTCGCCGCGGATCTTCTGATCAAGCAGGATCGCCAGGAACAGGCCGAGTGCCAGGCAGATGGAAATATAGAGGAAGCCGAAAATCCCCATATTGGTGATCGACGTGTACCAGCTGGACGGCGGATCGCTTTCGAAGGTCCAGCGCCATAGCCGCTGATAGGCGCGTGGCCCGGTGATGGCGTAGGAGGGAAAGGTCTTGGAGTTGGTGAAGGACAGATAGATCGTCCACAGGATGAAGCCGTAGACGAAGACGACGGTGGCGGCAAAGCTTGGCGCTAGCACGAGCTTCGGCAGCGCGTCCTGAAGGCGCGAGCGCACCGAGGCGCCCGGACGGGCATCGTGCTCCGGCGTCAGCGTGATACTGGTTTCAGCAACTGTACTCATCTGTCCATTCCGTATGGCGGGTCCGGAATTCGGCTGTCGCGGGCTCTGCGGCACGAAAGCGTGCCGGTCGGCGCAACCGCAAAACCTCGCCGCAGGGGATCTCCCCGGCTTGCGCCGGGGAGATCATTCACATCGGCGGTGCCTTACTTGGCGTCTTCGATCGCGCTGACCAGTTGGGTCACGGCCTCGTCCGAGGTCTTGATCTGGCCGTGCACGAACTTCGAGACGACATCCTTGTAGGCGTTGGCAACCGCCGGAGGCGCGCCATAGCCTTGCGCCAGCGAACCGAACAGCGTGCCGCCTTCATTGGCGGCCTTCAAATCGGCCATGCCCTTCTTGCCGCAAGCGTCGAAATCGGTGTCCGGCACGTCGGTGCGGGCCGGAACAGAGCCCTTGACGACGTTGAAGGCCGACTGGAAGCTCTTCGACAGAGTGGCGGTGGCCAGGGCGATCTGGGCGGCCTTGCGGTCCTCCGGAACGTTGAACATGCCGAACATGTCGGAGTTGTAGACGACGCTGCCATCGGTGCCGGGGAAGCGGTAGCAAAGGAAGTCGGTGCCGGGGACCTTCTTGGCGGCGTTGAATTCGCCCTTGGCCCAGTCACCCATCACCTGCACCAACGCATCGCCCTTGATGACCATGGCGGTGGCGAGGTTCCAGTCCCGGCCCGAGAAGTTCGGGTCGACATAGGTGACGAGCTTGGCGAGATTGTCGAACGACTTCTTCATCGTGTCGGACTTCAGCGACTCCTCGTCGAGGTCGTTGAAGGCCTTCTTGTAGAACTCGGGCCCGCCGGTCGACAGCACGACCGAGTCGAACATGGTGGCTTCCTGCCAATTCTGGCCGCCCAGCGCGAGCGGGATGACGCCCGCCGCCTTGGCTTTGTCGAGCAGCGCGATGAAGTCGTCGAAGGTCTTGGGCTCGGTGCCGCCGATCTTGTCCATCACCGCCTTGTTGATCCACAGCCAGTTGACCGAGTGGACGTTGACCGGGGCCGCGACCCACTTGCCGTCATAGACCGAGAATTTCTGCAGGGCCGCGGGAACGGACTTGTCCCAGCCTTCCTTTATCGCCGTCTCGGTCAGGTCGCCCATGACGCCGGCTGCGGCGTAGTCGAGCACGGTATAGCCAAGCATCTGCGAGGCGGTCGGGTAGTTGCCGGCCGCCACCATCGCCTTCAGCGCGGTCATGGCGGCGTCGCCGCCGCCGCCGGCCACCGGCACGTCCTTCCAGGCAAAGCCTTCCTTGGCCAGATCCTGCTTGAGCACGTTCAGAGCGGCAGCTTCGCCGCCCGACGTCCACCAATGCAGCATCTGGACTTCCTTGACGTCCTCGGCATGGGCCGCGAACGCAACGCCCGACGCGAGTGCCGTCCCGATAAGCAGTTTGCGCAACATGTACTTCCTCCCTTGTTGAACTTACAACGACCGGCGGATGGCCACCGGGTTCTTCCCAACTCAGCCGACCCACCATCCGGTGCGCTGGCCGCGATGAAACTGGATTGTCTTTTCCTCGGTATAATCCTCGACGGCGCGCTTGCCGAGTTCGCGTCCCAAACCGGACTGCTTGTAGCCGCCGAAAGGCAGTTCGGGGTAACCCTCCATGAACGTGTTCACCCAAACGGTTCCCGAACGCACATTCCGCGCCACCGACATGCAGGTATCGATGCTGGCGCTCCACACGCCCGCCGACAGACCATAGGGCGTGTTGTTGGCGATGTGCAACGCCCTTTCAATCGATTCAAAAGTCAGCACCGAGAGCACCGGACCGAACACTTCCTCGCGCGCAATGGCCATGTCTTCGGTGACGTCGCGAATGATGGTCGGGTCGAGATACTGGCCGGCGCTGGAAGCAAGTTGCTTGCCGCCAGTATAAATCCGGCTGCCGTCGTTTTCCGCTGCCGTCACGTAGCCGGTGACCTTGGCCACATGGTCGGCGGAGATCATCGCGCCAACCTTGGTGCGGTCGTCGAGCGGGTCGCCGACAACCACCTTGGCGGTGAGGGCTTTGACGGCGCCGAGGAACTCGTCGGCGATCGCCTCATGGACGATCAGCCGGCTGCCGGCATTGCAACATTCGCCGGCATTGAAGAAGCCGCCGAATACCGCCGCGTCGGCGGCGGCCTCGAGGTCGGCGTCGGGAAAGACGATCTGGCCGTTCTTGCCGCCGAGCTCCATCGAGACTTTCTTCAGCGAGTTGGCGGCAGACGCCATGGTCATCTTGCCGACGCGGGTGGAGCCGGTGAACGACACCATTTCGACCAGCGGATGGCTGACCATCGGTGCGCCGACATCGGCGCCCAGCCCGGCAAGGATGTTGACGACGCCATCGGGCAAGCCGGCCTGCATCAGGATCTCGCCGAGCACGAAGGTCGAGGCCGAGGTCATCTCGCTCGGCTTGACCACCGCCGTGCAGCCGGCGGCGAGCGCGAAGGGCAGTTTCTGGCTGACGATAAGGAACGGGAAATTCCACGGCGTGATGATCGAGACGACGCCGATCGGTTCGCGCAGCACGACACCGAGCATGGCATCGCCGAGATTGGCGTAGCTTTCGCCGTGAAGCGTGCGGGCGAGTGCCGCAGCATAGCGCCAGATGTCGATGGCGCCGCCGATCTCGCCGCGCGCCTGGGCAATCGGCTTGCCTGATTCCAGCGCGTCGAGCCGGGCAATCTCGTCCAGCCGCGCCTCGATCAGGTCAGCAGCCTTGAGCAGGATCGCGGCGCGCTCGGCGGCTTTCATGCGGGTCCACGGGCCGGTCTCGAAGGCCTTGTGCGCGGCCTGTACCGCCGCCTCGACCTCCGCCGCGCCGGCTTGCGCATAGCGCGAAACGGTGAAGCCGTGGCCGGGGCTGCTGCGCTCCAGCGTGCGGCCGTCCTGGGCATCGACGAACTTGCCGTCGATCAGCAGCCGGTAGCTTTTCGGCGCTGCGGCTGCCTCGGCGGGCATAGTGATGTTAAGAGGCGCGTTCATGTGATTTCCAGGTTCCGCTCGCATTCTATGATCTTGAAAACGCCGGTTTCTGCTTGGCTTTGAAAGCCTCGACGCCGGCCCTGAGATCGCTCGTCAGCGCAACGAAGCCGCTGGCCAGCGCTTCGGTCGCGGCGGCACTCTCTTCGCCTTCGGCGATGGCAATCATCAGCTTGGCGGCTTCGGTTGCCAGCGGCCCGCGCTCGGCGATCTTGCCGGCCCAGGCCTTGGCGTCCGCGAACGCCTTGCCGGTCTCGACCGCCCGGTCGACAATCCCCCACGCCATCGCATCGGTTGCCAGAAACACCTCGCCGCCAAGCGCCATCCGCCGCACCGCCTGTGCACCGAAGCGGCGCACGGCGCGCTGTGTGCCGGACCAGCCGGGAACGACGCCGATCGAGGTCTCGGGGAAACCCAGCTTCACCTGTGTTTCTGCCACGCGGAAGTCGCATGCAGCCGCCAGTTCCAGCCCACCGCCCAGCGCATGGCCGGCAAGCACGGCGATCGTCGGCTGCCGCAGCCGCGCCAGCCGGTCGAAGACGCGGTGGCCGTAGCGCACCCATTGCACCTGGAAGTCGACAGCGCTCATTTCTGCCCATGCTTCGACATCGCCGCCGGCGCAAAAGCCCTTGCCTTCGCCGCAGACCAGCACGACGCGGACGCCATCCGCCGCCTCGGCCTCGTCGAGTGCTGCTTCCAGCGCCCGCAGCATCGGAATGTCGAGCGCGTTGAATTTCTCCGGCCGACGCAGCGTGACAATGCCGATGGCGCCGTCAGTTTCAAAGGTTACTAGACGCTCAGCCATGTGCGCCCCCAAGCGAGGCGCCGCTATTAAGCAACAGGCCGATCGGTCGGTCGTGGTAGAGCGCGTCCGGCGTCACTTTGAGGTCGTTGGCGACAGCAAGCGGGATCTCGGCCTGCGCCAGCACATCGCGTTCAAGGTCGATGCCCGGCGCCAGCTCGGTGACCATCAGCCCTGCCGGCGTCAGCTTCATCACGCAGCGCTCGGTGATGTAGGTGATGTCCTGCCCTTGGGCGACGGCACGCTTGCCCGAGAAGGAGATGTGCTCGACCTCGCCGACGACTTTCTTGACCTTGCCCTCCTGGTCGATGCGGATGCCGCCATCGGCCAATGAGAGTTTGGCACCGGCATTGAAGAAACCGGAAAAGACGATCTTCTTCGCCCGCGCGGTGATGTCGACGAAGCCGCCGGCGCCGGCGGTGACATGCGGCCGCGCCGAAAGCTTCGAGACATTGACAGAGCCGTGGCGGTCGATCTGCAGGAAGGACAGCAGCGAGGCGTCGAAGCCGCCAGCCTGAAAATAGATGAACTGGTGCGGCGAGGGCATGAAAGCGTCGGCGTTCGACGAGCAGCCGAACTTGAAGTCGAGCAGCGGCACGCCGCCAACCGCGCCCTGTTCGATGACCCAGGTGACCTTGCCGTGCTGGCCTTCCTCGAGCAGGATGCGCGGCACATTGGCCGAGATGCCGAAGCCGATATTGACGGCCATGCCGTCGGCAAGCTCCATGGCGACGCGGCGGGCAATGATCTTCTGGACGTTCATTTCAGCGTTGCGAAAGCTCGACAGTGGCCGGAAGATCTCGCCGGAGATGGCCGGATCGTAGGGCGTCAGCGTCGTCTGCAACTGGTCGGGCGCCACCACGATATGATCGACCAGCACGCCGGGCACACGCACATCGTGCGGCTTCAGCGTGCCGTTCTCGACGACGCGCTTGACCTGCGCGATGACGATGCCGCCATTGTTGCGAGCGGCCAGCGCCTGTTCGAGGCCGCCGAGATAGGCGCCTTCATGCTCATAGGTGAGGTTGCCGCGCTCGTCGGCGGTGGTGGCGCGGATGATCGCGACCTGCGGCACGATCGAGCGGAAATAGAGCCACTCCTCGCCATCGAACTGCTGCACGGAAACGATCGGCTCGCTGGCGGCGGCATTCATGGCGCAGCCTTGGTGGCGCGGGTCGGCGAAGGTGTCGAGCCCGACCTTGGTCAGCACCCCGGGGCGCTTGGCGGCGGCCTCGCGATGCATGTCGAACAGGATGCCGGACGGCACGTTATAGGCGGCGACCGAATTGTCGCCGATCATCTTCCAGATCTGCGGCGGTTCGGACGAGGACGGCCCGGATGGATAGGAGCCGCACAAAGTGCGCTTCAACAAGCCGGGCTTGGCGAGATGATCAATGCCCTTGATGCCGTACATGTCGCCGGCGGCGATCGGGTGCAGCGTCGTGATATCCTTGGGATGCCCATCCGCGTCGAAGCGCTCGCCGATGGCGGCCAGCACCGCGTCCGGACAGCCGAGGCCGCTCGACGACGACACGGAAACGACCATGCCATCCCTGATCAGGCCGGCAGCCTCAGTCGCGGAGACGAGCTTGCTCACCCAGCGCTCCCGAGCTTCGGGTCGATGGCAACGGCCTTGCCGGACCTGGCCGACTGCAATGCCGCTTCGGCCGCGGTCAGCGACCAGACGCCGTCCTCGCCGGTGGCGGAAGGCTGGCCCTCGCCGCGGATCGCCGCGTGGAATTGGCGCAGCGAACGGGCATAGAGGTCTTCGCGATCGAAGCTCAATTCCTCCTCGCCCTGTGCCGTTCGCAGCAACACAGAGCCGACTGGCTTCTGCGTCATCACGTCCCTGCCGATCAGCGAGCCTTCGGTGCCATGCACCTCGAAGCCGGTCCCGGCGAACTTGGTGGTGAAGCCCTCATGCGACTGGGCGATGACGCCCGATGCGAAGCGCCAGAGGCACATGGCGCCGTCTTCCAGCCCGCCGGCGGCCATGCCGGCCGATTGTGTGAAGGCCGAGATCCCGACTGGATCGTCGCCAAGCACGAACCGCAGCGTATCGGCATCGTGGACGGTGATGTCGAGCACCACGCCGCCGCCGGCGTCCGGCCTGGTGATGCGCCAGCCCTGCAGGTTTTCCGGAAGATAGACAGAGTGGAAGACGCGCGCGGCGATCGGCCTGCCGATGCGGCCGGCAGCGATCGCTGCGCGCATCGCCCGATGCGAGCCGGCATTGCGCAAATGGTGATTGGTGCCGAGCACGACGCCGGCGGCCCTGGCCGCCGCGACCATCTTGCGGGCGTCGGCGCTGGTCAGCGCCAGCGGCTTTTCGCACAGCACATGTTTTCCCGCCTTGATGGCGGCGAGTGCCTGTTCGAGATGCAATTCGTTGGTGGTCGAGATGTAGACGGCGTCGATATCGGATTTGAGCAGGGTGTCGAGCGTCGAGACCGCCGCCGGAATGCGGTTTTCGCTGGCGTAGGGGGCGGCGCGCTCCGGGCTGGAGCTCATCACCGCGGCGATCTCGCCGTCCGGCTGCGCGCGGATGGCGCCGATCATGAATTGCCTTGCGATCGTGCTGGCGCCGATCAATCCCCATCGGACGGTCATGCCGCGTCTCCCATTCCCGCACGCCGAGTTCCATCGCGATCGGGGCCGCAGCTTTCCCTGACCACGAGGTTGACGGCGCCGATATGATCCTCGGCGCGCGTGGTGCGCGACTGGATCATCTTCAGCACGACATGGGCGGCGCGCTCGCCGAGCCCGGCGGTGTTCACCGAGACGCTGGTTAGCGCCGGCATATAGTGCTCGGCCTCGGCGACGTCGTCGAAGCCGACGACGGCAAAATCCACACCGGGTTCCAGGCCACGCTTGCGCAGCGCCAGCAAGACGCCGAAGGCGACGGCATCGTTGAAGCAAAGCGCCGCGGTCGGCGGCGCGGCCATGGCGAGCGCGGTTTCTAGGCAGGCTATGCCGCCCTTGCGGCTGGTTTCGCCCTCGAAGACCAGCCTGTCGGCCGGTGCGATGCCGAGCGCTTCACAGGCCGCGCGAAAGCCGCCCAGCCGCTCGTGGTAGACGACAAGGTCGGACGAGCCGCCGAAGAAGGCCAGCCGGCGATGGCCCTTGCCGATCAGATGGGCGGTAGCAAGATAGGCGCCGCGATGATTGTCGGGCGTGATCACCGGAATGCGGCTTTCGGGAAGCCGGCGCATGACGAAGACGACCGGAACGCCCGCGGTCTCAAGCCGGCGGAAGGCGCCAGGCGCGGTGCCGCGCGCCGGCGACACGACGAGCCCGGCGACACCTTGCTCCATGAGCGATTTCAGCACCTCTTCCTGGCGCACCGGGCTCTCTGCCGTGTTGGCGATGAAAGGCACGATGCCGGCCGACTGGAAGACGCGCTCCATGCCGACCGCCATCTCGGCGAAAAACGGATTGGTAAGATCGTTGATGACCATGCCGATGACGTTGGAATGGGCCTTGCGCAGATTGGCGGCGCCGCGGTTGTAGACATAGCCGACATCCTCGATCGCCTTGCGCACCTTCAGCGCGGTTTCAGGCCGGATCAGCCCGCTGCCTTGCAGCACCAGCGATACCGTCGATTTGGACACGCCCGCCTCACGGGCGATGTCGAGTATCGTTGCCTTGGCCCGGCTGGCCATCCAGATCTGTCCTCCCGGTGGTTTCTTAAGCGGTTTTATTGGAACGATCTAATCTCTGCGGGGCATTTGAGTCAATCGTGTTTTTGCGAACCCGAGAAAAGTGCGGCTCAGTGGGCGCAATTGCTCAGCAAGCACGGCTTTCACCTGCTGCGATGCAGCAATTTGAGCTGCGCTAGGCAGGGCGGCAAAGTATCTTGATTTATTGGAACGTTCCATTTAATAGGCGCTGGGAAGGGAGAGAGCCATGGACATCACCTTGCCCGGGGAAGGCGGCGGCCGCATCCTCTACCGGCTTATCGGCCAGCCGGTGCAGCCTGTGGCCGGCGCGCGGTTCTCGCGTATCGCCTACGCCGCGGCCCATGTCGTCGCCGATCCCTTCGCCATGACCAATCCATGGTCGAGGCCCGCGGTCGACTGGGACAAGACGATGGCGTTTCGCCATCACCTTTGGCGGCTCGGCTTCCGTGTCGCCGAAGCGATGGACACCTCGCAGCGCGGCATGGGTTTCGATTGGGCAAATGCCAGGGAATTAATCCGCTGCTCGATTATCGAGGCACGGAACGTCGAGGGCGCCGCTCTCGCGTCAGGCGCCGGCACCGACCATCTGGCGCCGGGAGCCGCGAGCACGCTCGGCGATGTCATCGCGGCCTATGAAGAGCAGTTCGACTTCATCGAAGGGCTTGGCGGCAAAGCGATCATGATGGCCAGCCGCGCGCTGGCGGCGATCGCCAAAGGCCCCGACGACTATATCGGCGTCTACGACCGAATCCTGTCCCAGGCCTCCGGCAAGGTCATCCTGCACTGGCTGGGCGACATGTTCGATCCGGCGCTGAAAGGCTATTGGGGCAGTAAGGATTTCGAAACCGCGCTCGACACGGTGGTCGCGATCATCGAACGCCATGCCGGCAAGGTCGAGGGCATAAAGATATCGCTGCTCGATGCCGGCAAGGAAATCGCGCTCCGAAACCGGCTGCCCAAGGGCGTGGTGATGTTCACCGGCGACGACTTCAATTACCCCGAGCTGATCGCCGGCGACGGCGACAGACATTCGCACGCGCTGCTCGGCATTTTCGATGCGATCGCGCCGGTCGCCAATGCAGCGCTGGCAAAGCTGGCCGACGGCGACCGCGCCGGCTACGATGCGCTGATGGCGCCGACAGTGCCGCTGTCGCGCAAAATCTTCGAGGCGCCGACCGAATATTACAAGGCCGGCATCGTCTTCATGGCATGGGTGAACGGCCACCAGGAGCATTTTTCGATGGTCGGCGGCATGCAATCGGCGCGCGGCATCCGTCACTATTCCGATGTCTTTCGCCTTGCCGACCAGGCAGGGTTGCTGGCCGACCCCGAGCGTGCCATTGCCAGAATGACAAGCCTCTGCGCGGTAGCGGGCGTCTGATCGCGAGTGCTACAGCGTCCGATCCAAAGGTTGCTTCGGGTGGCTTTGCGATTTGCCTTGTCTGGGCAAATCTGTATGCGGTATGCGTCCGGCAACAGAGAAGCCGATCCGGCGCTCCGCCGGCCAACTGGCATAGCTGCCGTTCTGCATTGGGGTGAGCTGATGACCTTCGACCTTCAGGGCAAGCGCGTTTTCGTGGCCGGACATCGCGGCATGGTCGGCTCGGCCATCCTGCGCAGATTGGCCGACGAAGATTGCGAGGTCCTGACCGCCTCGCGCGCCGAGCTCGATCTTCTCGACCAGGCCGGCGTGCGGCGCTGGATGGCCGACCGCAAGCCGGATGCAGTGGTGATGGCGGCGGCCAAGGTCGGCGGTATCCTGGCCAACAACAGGCTTCCGGTCGATTTTCTGCAAGACAACCTCGTCATGCAGAACAATGTCATCGACAGCGCCTTCCGTAACGAGGTGCAGAAGCTGCTGTTTCTCGGTTCGTCCTGCATCTATCCCAAATTCGCGGCGCAGCCGATCTCCGAAGACGCCTTGCTGACCGGGCCGCTCGAACCCACCAACGAATGGTATGCGATCGCCAAGATCGCCGGGCTGAAACTGTGCCAGGCTTACCGGCGTCAGCACGGTGTCGACTACATCTCGGCGATGCCGACCAATCTCTACGGCCCGGGCGACAATTTCGATCTCAATTCCAGCCATGTCGTGCCGGCCCTGATGCGCAAGGCGCACGAGGCCAGGCGCGCCGGCCGCAAGACCCTGGAGGTGTGGGGATCGGGCACGCCGATGCGCGAGTTCCTGCATGTCGACGACGCCGCCGACGCTCTGGTCTGGCTGCTGAAGAATTATTCGGGCGACAGCCACATCAATGTCGGTTCGGGTGAGGACATCACCATTGCCGATCTTGCCCGCACCATCGTGTCGGTCGCCGGCGCCGATGCCGCGATAACGTTCGATGCGACGAAGCCGGACGGTACGCCGCGCAAGCTGATGGACGTGTCGCGCCTGTTCGCCACCGGCTGGCGCCCGCGCTATTCGCTGCGCAGCGGATTGGAACAGACCTATGCGTGGTTTCTAGAGCACGTCGAGATCGGCGATCTCCGCCTCGGCGCTGCCTGAGGGTGGTACTGGCGAGCTCGGCATCATGCCTGGATGAGGCCGGGAACGCCGCGCCGATGAAAATATCGGCGGCCAATTGAGGGATTGTCTGGATGGTGGGCGTGACAGGGATTGAACCTGTGACCCCTGCAATGTCAATGCAGTGCTCTCCCGCTGAGCTACACGCCCATCCGAAGCCGCGCATACACCATTTTTGGTTCTGCACGTCAATAGCGGGAAAAGGGAAAGAATGGCTGGCTTGCCGGGCCGGTCAGGACGGGACAAAAAGCGCGTCAGGCGGCCTGCAGCATCTTTTCGACTTCGTTGACGAGGTCGCGCAGGTGGAACGGCTTCGACAGCACCTTGGCGTCTTTCGGCGCCTTCGAATCGGGGTTCAGCGCGACGGCGGCGAAGCCGGTTATGAACATCACCTTGAGGTCGGGGTCGATCTCGGTGGCGCGGCGGGCGAGTTCGATGCCATCCATCTCCGGCATGACGATGTCGGTCAAAAGCAGCGAAAAAGGTTCCTCGCGCAACCGCTCATAGGCGCTGGCACCATTGTCGAAATCGCTGACCTGATAGCCGGCGCGCTCCAGCGCCTTGACGAGGAACCGGCGCATGTCGTCGTCGTCTTCCGCCAGCAGAATGCGTGCCATCTTGTCCCGTCCGAATCACCCAACCGACAATGCCGTGCGGCAAGCCCGTTAACCATGCTGTATATGAGGAGGTGACGGTAAACATCAAGTGAACGTTGGGCGCACAATCCTGATTTGGCTAGCGCTTCGGCGGCTGGACATGCGGGCGGCGAGGTGGCACTTTCCTGTCATGATGCATTGGTATTTCCGGGTTCGTTCAAATTGAAAACGGCAGCCGAGGATTTTTCGGTCGTTCCACCCTTCGAAATCCGATCGGGCGCCGAACCGCGCGTTCCCTTCCTCTTCAACTCGCCGCATAGCGGCCGCTACTATCCGGACCGGTTCATGGCGATGGCCAAGCTGGACCGCAACGCCATCCGCCGCTCCGAGGACTGCTATGTCGAGGAATTGTTCGGCGGTGCCGTCGCGCTCGGGGCGCCGATGCTGGCGGCAAACTTCCCGCGCGCCTATCTCGACGTCAACCGGGAGCCGTGGGAACTCGACCCTCGCATGTTCGCCGAACCGGTGCCGTCCTTCTGCAACATCCGCTCGGCGCGGGTGGCCGGCGGGCTCGGTACCGTGCCCAAGCTGGTAGGCGAGGGGCTCGACATCTATTCCGGCCGCTTGCCGCTGGCCGAAGCCGTGGCGCGCATCGAAGCGGTCTACAAACCCTATCACGAGACGCTGAAACGGCTTTTGACCAGAACCCATGCGCGCTTCGGTTATGCCGTGCTAATAGACTGCCACTCGATGCCGGCAAGCATAAGAGTTGGCGACAGCGGATTGCGGCCGGATTTCATCGTCGGCGACCGGTTCGGCATCTCCGCCGCGGCGGCGTTGACCGAGACGGCGATCGGCCTGCTCACCGGCATGGGCTACAGCGTCGCCCACAACAAGCCCTATGCCGGAGGCTTCATCACGGAGCACTATGGCCGCCCGGTGCGCCATCTGCATGCGCTGCAGATCGAGGTCAATCGCGGGCTCTACATGAATGAGCGGACGTTCCAGAGATCAGCTGGTTTCGACGCATTGGCCGACGACCTGGCGCGGTTTTCGGCCGAGTTGATGGCAATGCCGGATCATCATTTCGTCGATCTGCCGCTGGCCGCCGAATAGCGGCCGGATCGCGGCATTCGCCGCTCATGTGGCAGCGTAAAAAGCGTAAAAAAAGACCGCATCGTTTGCACGACACGGTCGAAGTCTAGGGAGGAAACGCCCAAGGAGGGCATGGACAGGAACCCCTGTCCGAGAACAAACGTATTGTGCGCTGCACAAATGTCAAGGCACGTTCCGGCTTTTTTAATTCACTGTGAAGTGGAAATTGCATTTCCATGATGACTGCGTTGCATTCGAGCAACAGTTGGCGTCGTGCGAAAGGCTCCGAATGCCCTTGTTTCGGTACAAAACGCCCTTGTTTCGGCACAAATCCGTAGGCAAACCGGCATCTCAAACATGCTGGAGCGGGAGAATCAGTTGGACATCAGCATCGATTTCATGCGGCGCATTGCGCGTGCCGCCGCAGCCGAGACCTTGCCGCGCTTCCGCAGCCAGGGGGCGGTCGCCAACAAGGAGCACGGCAGCTTCGACCCGGTCACGGAGGCCGACCGTGAGGCCGAGCGCGCGATCCGGGCGCTGATATCAGCGCAATACCCCGATCACGGCATTCTCGGCGAGGAGCATGGCAGCGAAAACATCTCCAGCCGGCATGTCTGGGTGATCGATCCGATCGACGGCACACGCGCCTTCATTTCCGGCCTGCCGGTGTGGGGCACGCTGGTCGGGCTGACGGTCGACGGCGATGCCGTCGCCGGCCTGATGTCGCAGCCCTTCACCGGCGAGCTGTTCTACGCCAACGCTTCCGGCTCGCATTATGAAGGTCCCGGTGGCCCGCGAAGACTCACGACGCGCAAGACCACGAACCTCGCCGAGGCGACGCTGTTCACCACCACGCCGGCGCTGTTCAAGGGAGACGCGCGCTTGCGCTACGACTTGTTCGAGCAACAGGTCCAGCTCGCCCGCTACGGCACCGACTGCTATGCCTTCGCCATGGTGGCGGCAGGCAGCGTCGATATCGTCGCCGATCCGGGATTGAAGCCCTACGACATCGTTGCGCTTATCCCGATCATCGAGAAGGCAGGCGGCGTCGTCACCACTTTCGAGGGCGGACCGGCGGAAAAGGGCGGCGACATCCTGGCGGCGGCGACGCCGGAGCTGCACGCAGCAGCGATGGCGGCGCTGCGCGGCTGAGGATCCGTATACCCAAGCGTCTGTTTTGCGCAAATCCGACGGAAACCGTGGTACGGTTCTAAAGCGCGTCGGGTTTGAATCGACTCATGGGAGACGCGCTCGTTTGGATGTCGTTATCGCAAAACCGCTGCGCACTTTTGCGGGACATGCATTAGCTATCGGCAGGCCAAGCGTCCGAGAGACGCAGGCCCCACAAAATGAGCACGAAAGAGATGAGGCCGGTCGGCGCAGACGAATACGCCACGCCTTTGATGACTGTTTCCTGAAAGGCACTTCCGTGGAAGGCTCCGGCCGCCAACGGCATTGTCTCGTTGCCGGCCCCCCAGGCGCTGGCGATCACGTAGGCGGCCAGGATCGCCAAAGCCGAATAGATCAGGAGCCAGAACGCAATCCGCGACATCGCCGCGCCGAGATTGAGCCTAGACCATGCGAGGCCTAGCGCCAGCAACAGAACGCCCTCCAGGGCGCTGAGCGTGTGCGCGGACAGTCCGAGCCGCGGTGCGGCGAGGTACGGTATTGCAAACCCTTCGAATGACGAAAACAGCAGCAGCGCGACGCCAATCTGCAGTAGCCGATGCCCCTGACGTGACAGCGTGTTCGATGCGTTCATGGTCGTTTTTCTCCCGGTCTCTGCCGAATTGCCTCCAATCTCTTTGGCCGCTACCTAGCGCTCGATGCCTGAACGGGAATAAGGGGCAAGCTGCGCCGGGCAAGCAACCCGCGCAGGCTTTGTTGCCGGGCGCTGGCGAAGCGGTTAAACAGCGTCGCCGGTTCCTGGGATGAAAGCATCGAATGCCGCAAGCAGTTGCTCGCGATAGAGGTCGGCCTCCTGCAGGATCTCGTGGCGAGCGCCGTCGATCATCACTAGCGAGCCGACGCGCAGACGTCTTGCATAGGCTTCGACTGCCCTGGTCGAGACGACCTGGTCGGCGCCGGCGGCGATCATCAGCAAGGGCACCTGGATCTTGGCCATGAAATCCGGGTCGCTGACGATCAAGGACGCCTCCGTGGCCGCCTTCAGCCAGCAGATCGTCGGTCCGCCGAGCGCCAGCTGCGGATAGGTTTCGTAGATCAGCGTGTTGCGCCGATAGCGTTCCGGGTCGCTGGTCAGCTTGTTTATGGCGAAGGGCACCGATTCCTTCGGCCGCGGCCCCCATGCGGCATAGAGCCGGCCAAGGCCGAGAAGGCAGAACAGCGAACAGATGCCGCGAACGGTTTTTACCGAAACCGGGAGGTCAGGCACGGTGAAGAATGGTGCGATCAGCACCATGCGACGTACGCGGTTCGCCATTGAGGGTGCGGCGAGCAGCGCAATCACCGCCCCGGCCGAATGGGCCAGTATGTAGTAGGGTCCCCGGCAATCGGGCAGCACGATCTCTTCGAAGAACTGCTCGAGATCGCCGGTATAGTCGAAAAAGCTTCGGACGTAGCCGCGCTGGCGATCGCCGATCATCCGGTCGGAAGCGCCTTGGCCGCGCCAGTCGAGGGTCGCCACGCCAAAACCCCGGTCGGCAAGGTTGCGAATGGTCTCGAAATACTTCTCGATGCACTCGTTGCGGCCGGTCAGGACGACGACGGTGCCCTTCATCGGGCGGGCAACCGCGGCAAACAGCCCATAGCGGATCTTCTTGCCGTCGCGCGTGGTGAAGAAGCCGCCGGCCGCGTTTTCCGGCAGCGGATTGCCTGGAGTTTCGTAGAACAGGGAGGGCTGGGGGAACAGATCGGTCATACGGTGTTTGCTTGGCGTCGGTGACGGCGTGGGCGCAAGTCAGGCATAAACGCCCATGCGCCAAAAGCAAAGGAATTCGGGACGCCGGGGACGTCGACCCAGGCAGCGAACAAGTAAGGCCGGAAGCAGCCTAGGGCGTGCTTCCGGCCTCTGTCGACCCGGGAGGAAGGGACGTTACACCCGGTTCGGCCTCGTCGTGTCGCCTTCTCAGGCGACCTGTTTCTGATCTCGAGAACAGTTTTAATGCCGTCTGGCTGAACGCTCGCCGAAGCCACGGTTCATCTGCCGTTCATCGGCATCGGGACGTGATCAGGGGCCGATGCGGTTCGGACGCGGGCAAATCTTGAAATGCCGTCGCCCGCTTCCCAAATTTGTTATGCGGCCGCCAATGTCGGGGCCGCTGGCCCATCCGGAACGCCGTCACGGGTTTCGCACCGGCCATACGCAAACCTTGTTGCTCAACAGGAGAACACACCATGCGTCACGTTGATTTTTCCCCGCTCTACCGTTCGACCGTCGGTTTTGACCGGCTGTTCACCATGCTCGATTCGCTTGCGCAGCCGGAAGGCCAGACCTATCCGCCTTACAACATCGAGCGCACCGGCGAGGACGCCTATCGCATCTCGATGGCTGTGGCCGGCTTCTCGGAAGATGAGATTTCGATCGAAGCTCACCGCAATGTGCTGACCGTCAAGGGTGAGCGCAAGGAGGAAGGCAATGGCGAAGGCTCCGAACTGCTCTATCGCGGTATCGCCAGCCGAGCCTTCGAGCGCCGCTTCCAGCTTGCCGATCACGTCGAGGTTGTCGGCGCCGCGCTGAAGAACGGCCTGCTTTTTGTCGACCTCAAGCGCAACATCCCCGAAGAGCTGAAGCCGCGCAAGATCGCGATCACCTCGGCTCCGGCCAAGGCCAAGCAGATCGAGGCCAAGACCGCCGCCTAAATCGGGCAGCTAAACTCCCCGGGACGCCAACTCCCCGGGAAAAAGGGGCGGTGCAGCAAATGCGCCGCCCCTTTTTGCTGGTGGTAAGACTTGCTATCCGGCGAGCAGGTAGCCGAAACGGTCGACCTCGTCGGCCGTGGTCGCGAAGCTGGTGACGAAGCGATAGAGAGCTTCGTCCTCGCCGACATGGTTGTCGTAGCCGAGCGGCCTATGCCAGTCGTGGAACACGGCGCCTGCTGCTTGCACTCTTTCGGCCTCGGCCTTTTTCATGACCGCGAAGACCTCGTTCGCCTGCGGTAGCCAGGCCAGCCGGGCTGAAGGGGAATCTTCGATCGCCGCGGCTAGGCGTGCCGCCATCGCATTGGCGTGCCGTGCCGTGTCGAGCCATAGCCCACCCCTGAAATAAGCATCGAATTGCGCGGCGATGAAGCGCGATTTCGAGAACAGTTGGGCGGCGCGCTTGCGCAAAAACGCCAATTCCTTGGCTCGCTCGAGGTCGAACAGCACGATCGCCTCGGCGCACCAGCAGCCATTCTTGGTGCCGCCGAAGGAAAGGATGTCGACGCCGTGCTTCCAGGTCATTTCCGCCGGCGTCGTTCCCAGCGCGACGAGCGCATTGGCAAAGCGGGCCCCGTCCATGTGCAGCGGCAATCCGTGCTGCTTTGCAATCGCCGAAATCCTGGCGATTTCGTTCAGCGTGTACACGGTGCCGACCTCGGTCGATTGGGTGATCGAAACCGCCATCGGCCGCCCGGAATGGACGTTTTCGGGTGCGAAACGGTCCACTGCCCGTTCCAGATCGCCGGCATCGATCTTGCCGAGTGCGCCGTCGATTGTATAAAGCCGCGAACCGCCGGTGAAATATTCCGGTGCACCGCATTCGTCCTCGATGACATGCGATTCGCGATGGCAGAAGGAAATGCCGCCTGGCTTGTTGTAGGTAGTCAGCGACAGCGAATTGGCAGCGGTGCCGGTGGCCACGAAAAACACCGCGACCTCGCGTTCGAAGATTTCACTGAAGCGCTGGTAAACGGCCTTGTCGAGGACGCCGTCGCCATAGGCGGTGGAGAAGCCGTCGGTATGGGCCGACAGGCCGGCAGCGATACGGGGATGGGCGCCTGCCCAATTGTCGGAAGCGAAAATCATGCGTCTGCCTATGCTGGGGAAATTGGTGCGAGCTTGGCCGCTTTCGCATGCCGGCTGCAAGTGGCAGATGCCGAAAATCCGCTAAAGCCAGTGAAAGCCGGACCGTAAATGCAGCGACTGAAGGTTACGCTGTCGCCGCGTTCCGCGCAATTTTCTGTCGCCAACGCTCCAATAATTTTGTGAATCGGTCTTGTATGCGCTCAAGATTTCTGTCATAAAAATTTAGGACAGTAGTGCTGTCTTATTTTGTCGCACAAAACTGGCCGCATTGGCATATGATTGCGCCTCTACGGCCATTGCCGCGAGCGACAGCTAGACAGCCTGGCTCTGGCCTGTACGAATACCATATGCGAGCCATGCGGAAAGCCGCACGGTCGGCAAGAATTTCGCAAGACGTGCCGCAAGATTGAAAGGGGAGCCACGCGCTTCCCGACGGAAACCAGCGCCCGAAGGGGACGGAACGGAGGACAGGACGATGACGGACATGACGCCATCTGCGACGAAGGCCGCGCAGACGAAAGCGGCAGCCGTCAAAAATCCGTCCCTGACCAATATTGGGCGAACCAGCACCGGCTATGCCGCGCACGGCCTCTACGATCCGCGCAACGAGCATGATGCCTGCGGCGTCGGCTTCATCGTCAACATGAAGGGCGTAAAGTCGCACCAGATCGTCGAGGACGGCCTTGCCGTGCTCGAAAACCTGACGCATCGCGGCGCCGTCGGCGCCGATCCGCTGGCCGGCGATGGCGCCGGCGTGCTGGTGCAGCTTCCAGACCGTTTCTTCCGCGAAGAGATGGCAGCCCAGGGCATCGAACTGCCGCCGGCCGGTCAGTACGGTGTCGGACACTGGTTCATGCCGCAGGATGCAGCACTTCGTGCTCACATCGAGGACATCATTGCCGAATCGGCGCAGTCCGAGGGGCTTCCGCTCATCGGTTTCCGTGATGTGCCCGTCGACAATTCGTCCTTGTCGACGGCGCCTGATATCGTGGCGTCCGAGCCGTTCCATCGTCAGATATTCATCGGCCGTACAGCCGACATTCTTGACGACGAGGAGTACGAGGCCAGGCTCTATCTGTTGCGCAAGGTGATATCGGGCCGCATCTACGCCGAGAACGACAACAAGGACATCGGTTCCTACTGCGTGTCGCTGTCGGCGCGCACCATCGTCTACAAGGGCATGTTCCTGGCCTACCAGGTCGGCGCCTATTACAAGGACCTCACCGATCCGCGCTTCGAAACCGCGCTGATCCTGGTCCACCAGCGCTTCTCGACCAACACGTTCCCGTCGTGGAAGCTGGCGCATCCCTACCGCATGGTCGCGCACAATGGCGAGATCAACACCGTGCGCGGCAACAACAACTGGATGGCGGCGCGACAGGCGTCCGTCGATTCCGAACTGTTCGGCAACAACATCTCGAAGCTTTGGCCAATCTCCTACGACGGCCAGTCAGACACCGCCTGCTTCGACAATGCGCTCGAGTTCCTGTTCCAGGGCGGGTACAGCCTCAGCCACGCCATGATGATGCTGATCCCGGAAGCCTGGGCCGGCAACAAGCTCATGGGTGCCGACCGCAAGGCTTTCTATGAATACCATGCCGCGCTGATGGAGCCGTGGGACGGACCGGCGGCGGTGGTCTTTACCGATGGCCGCCAGATCGGCGCCACGCTCGACCGCAACGGTCTGCGCCCGGCACGCTACATCGTCACCGACGATGACCGCGTCATCATGGCCTCGGAAGCCGGCGTGCTGCCGGTGCCGGAGGAGAGGATTGTCAAGAAGTGGCGGCTGCAGCCCGGCCGTATGCTTCTGATCGACCTCGAGAAGGGCCGCATCGTCTCTGACGAGGAGCTCAAGTCGGAGATTGCGACCAGGCATCCGTACAAGAGCTGGCTCGCCAACACGCAGCTCATCCTCGAAGACCTGAAGCCGGTCGAGCCGCGCGAATTGCGCAGGGATGTCAGCCTGCTCGATCGCCAGCAGGCGTTCGGCTACAGCCAGGAAGACACCAAGCTGTTGATGTCGCCGATGGCGACCACTGGCCAGGAAGCCGTGGGATCGATGGGCACCGACACGCCGATCTCGGCGATGTCGGACAAGTCGAAGCTGCTCTACACCTATTTCAAGCAGAACTTTGCTCAGGTCACCAACCCGCCGATCGACCCAATCCGCGAGGAGTTGGTGATGAGCCTGGTGTCCTTCATCGGGCCGCGGCCCAACATCTTCGACCTGGTTGGCAATTCGCGCCGCAAGCGGCTCGAGGTGCGCCAGCCGATCCTGACCAATGGCGATCTCGAAAAGATCCGCTCCATCGGCCACACCGAGGACCGGTTCGACACCAAGACGATCGACATTACCTATGGCTCGAACGAGGGCGCAGCGGGCATGCAGGGTGCCATCGACCGCTTGTGTGAGCGGGCGGAGGCGGCGGTCGCCGGCGGCTACAACATCATCATCCTGTCCGACCGCCAGGTCGGGCCGGACCGGATCGCCATCCCGGCGCTTCTGGCGACAGCCGCGGTGCACCACCACCTGATCCGCAAGGGATTGCGCACTTCGGTCGGGCTGGTCGTGGAATCCGGCGAGCCGCGCGAAGTGCATCATTTCTGCTGCCTTGCCGGCTATGGCGCCGAGGCGATCAACCCTTATCTTGCCTTCGACACGCTGCTCGATATGCACAAGCGTGGCGAACTGCCGAAAGAGGTGGACGCCTACGAAGTGGTCTCCCGCTACATCAAGTCGATCGGCAAGGGCATCCTCAAGGTGATGTCCAAGATGGGCATCTCGACCTACCAGTCCTATTGCGGCGCGCAGATCTTCGACGCCATCGGGCTGAAGACCGATTTCGTGCAGCAATACTTCACCGGCACCGCGACACTGATCGAGGGCGTCGGACTGGACGAGATCGCGGCCGAGACGCTCAGCCGCCATACCGATGGTTTCGGCAACGACCCGGTGCTGCGCAACAGCCTCGAGGTGGGCGGCGAATACGTGTTCCGCATGCGCGGTGAAGCACACATCTGGTCGCCGGATGCGGTGGCCACCTTGCAGCACGCCGTGCGCCAGGGCTCGTGGGAAACGTTCAAGGACTATTCCGCCCAGATCGACAGCGAGACGGCCCGTGCCCAGACCATTCGCGGCCTGTTCAAGATCAGGCTCGCGGAAGAAACTGGGCGCAAGAAGGTTTCGCTCGACGAGGTCATGCCGGCGGCCGACATCGTCAAGCGGTTCTCGACCGGGGCGATGTCCTTCGGCTCGATCTCCAGGGAAGCGCACACGACGCTGGCGCGCGCCATGAACGCCATCGGCGGCAAGTCGAACACCGGCGAGGGCGGCGAAGAGGCCGACCGCTATCTGCCACTGCCGGGCGGCGGCAAGAACCCCGAACGCTCGGCGATCAAGCAGGTCGCCTCGGGACGCTTTGGCGTCACGGCGGAGTATCTTGTCAATTCCGACATGATGCAGATCAAGGTCGCGCAAGGGGCGAAGCCCGGCGAGGGCGGCCAGTTGCCGGGCCACAAGGTCGACGCGACCATCGCCAAGGTCAGGCATTCGACGCCGGGCGTCGGCCTGATCTCGCCGCCGCCGCATCACGATATCTATTCGATCGAGGATCTGGCGCAGCTCATCTACGATCTGAAGAACGTCAATCCGGCGGCGGACGTATCGGTCAAGCTGGTCTCGGAAGTCGGTGTCGGCACGGTTGCGGCCGGCGTCGCCAAGGCGCGTGCCGATCACATCACCATATCAGGCTATGACGGCGGCACTGGCGCCTCGCCGCTGACATCGCTCAAGCATGCCGGCAGCCCGTGGGAAATGGGCCTTGCCGAAACGCACCAGACGCTGGTGCTCAACGGCCTCAGGTCGCGCGTCGCGCTGCAGGTCGATGGCGGCCTGCGCACCGGGCGGGACGTGGTCATCGGCGCGCTGCTCGGCGCCGACGAGTTCGGCTTCTCGACCGCGCCGTTGATCGCGGCCGGCTGCATCATGATGCGCAAGTGCCATCTCAACACCTGCCCGGTCGGCGTCGCGACGCAGGACCCGGTGCTGCGCAAGCGCTTCAAGGGCACGCCCGAGCACGTCATCAACTTCTTCTTCTATGTGGCGGAAGAGGTGCGGGCGCTGCTCGCCGAGATGGGCTACACCCATCTCGACCAGATCATCGGCGACACCGACCTTCTGGAAAAGCGCGAGCTGATCCAGCACTGGAAGGCGCGCGGGCTCGACTTCAGCAAGATGTTCTACAAGCCGGATGCGCCGCACGAGGCGGTGCACTGGACCGAGCGGCAGAAGCATCCGATCGACGACGTGCTCGACCGCAAGCTGATCGAACTGGCAAAGCCGGCGCTCGAAGCCAGGCAGCCAGTCAGCATCGAACTGCCGATCCGCAACGTCGACCGTTCGACCGGCGCCATGCTGTCGGGTGAAGTGGCAAAGCGCTTCAAGCACAAGGGCCTGCGCGAGGACACGATCTCGGTCAAGCTCACCGGCACGGCCGGCCAGTCCTTCGCCGCCTTCCTGGCGCGCGGCGTCTCGTTCGAACTGGTAGGCGCGGCCAACGACTATGTCGGCAAGGGCCTGTCGGGCGGCCGCATCGTCATCCGTCCGCCGGAGAATACGAAGATCGTTGCTGCCGAGTCCATTATTGTCGGCAATACCGTGCTCTACGGCGCGACCGAGGGCGAGGCCTATTTCTGCGGCGTCGCCGGCGAGCGTTTTGCCGTGCGCAATTCGGGCGTCGCCGCCGTCGTTGAAGGCGTCGGCGACCATGGTTGCGAATACATGACCGGCGGTATCGTCGTCGTCATCGGCCAGACCGGTCGCAACTTCGCCGCCGGCATGTCGGGCGGCGTCGCCTATGTGCTCGACGAGGCGGGCGATTTCGCCGAACGCTGCAACATGGCGATGGTCGAGCTGGAGCCGGTTCCGGAAGAGGACGACCTGATGGAAAAGCTGCTCCACCATGGCGGCGATCTCGACCACAAGGGCCGTGTCGACGTATCCGGCGATATGACCAGCCATGACGAGGAGCGGCTCTACCAGCTGATCTCCAACCACGTCCACTACACGGGCTCGGTACGAGGTCGCGAGATCCTCGACGATTGGGCGATTTTCCGGCCGAAATTCCGGAAGATCATGCCGGTCGAATACCGCCGCGCGCTGATCGAGATGGAACGTATGCGCATGAACGTGGCGGCGGAATAGATTTGGAAATTGCCGGGAAGCCATGCGTCCCGGCAACCATCTTCATCAACAATCCTGACCTCGGACTGAAGGTTGCCACGGCTGCCTTATGAGGTTAACGGGTGCGTCGCCAGGCGTGCCTTCCGGACAGCAGGGACTGGACTATGGGCAAGGTAACAGGGTTTCTCGAGATCGATCGGCAGGTGCACAAGTACCAGCCGGCTTCCGACCGCATCCGGCATTTCCGCGAGTTCACGCTGCCGATGTCGGATAAGGAGGTCGAGAAACAGGCGGCGCGCTGCATGGATTGCGGCATTCCGTATTGCCATGGACCGACCGGCTGCCCGATCCACAACCAGATCCCGGACTGGAACGACCTCGTCTACAATGGCGACTGGGACAACGCGATCCGCAACCTGCATTCGACCAACAATTTTCCGGAATTCACCGGCCGCATCTGTCCGGCACCTTGCGAGGAAGCCTGCACGCTGAACCTCGAGGACATTCCGGTCGCCATCAAGACGATCGAGCAGGCGATTGCCGACAAGGCCTATGAAACCGGCCATATCCGGCCCTATCCGCCGGAACGGAAGACCGGCAAGCGCGTCGCGATCATCGGCTCGGGGCCGGCCGGCATGGCGGCCGCCCAGCAACTCGGCCGCGCCGGCCATGACGTTCACGTCTATGAGCGCGAGAGCCGGCCGGGCGGGCTGATGCGCTACGGCATCCCCGACTTCAAGATCGAGAAGCATTATATCGACCGGCGCATCGAGCAGATGCAGGGCGAGGGTGTCAGCTTCCATTGCGGCGTCAATGTCGGCGTCGACAAGCCGGTCGCCGAACTGCTCGCCGAATACGACGCGGTGCTCTATTGCGGCGGTTCCGAAACGCCGCGCCCGGCCAACATCCCGGGCGACGATCTCGACGGCGTGCACGACGCGATGCCCTATCTGGTGCAGCAGAACAAGCGCATCGGCGGCGAGCCGATCCAGTCGGTGGCATGGCCGTCGCGCCCGATCGTCGCCGGCGGCCAGCATGTCGTCGTCGTCGGCGGCGGCGACACTGCCTCCGACTGCGTCGGTACCGCCTTCCGCCAGGGCGCGGTGCGCGTCACCCAGCTCGACATCCGGCCGCAGCCGCCGGAAAAGGAAGACAAGCTGTCGGTCTGGCCCTACTGGGCGACCAAGATGCGCACCTCATCCTCGCAGGCCGAAGGCGCCGAGCGCGAATTCCAGGTGGCGACGCTTGAATTCATCGGCGAAGACGGCCAGCTGACCGGGGTCAAATGCTGCGAGGTCGACGAAAAGCGCAAGCCGATCGCCGGCACCGAATTCGTCATCCGCGCCGATCTCGCGTTCATCGCCATCGGCTTTGCCGGGCCGGCCGCTCGAGGGCCGGTGTCGGAACTCGACGGGCAGATGACGATCGTCACCGACAGCCGCCGTTCGAAGAACGTCGAGGCCAATGACCGCGATTACAGAACCAGCGTCGAAAGGCTCTATGCGGCTGGCGACGTGCGGCGCGGCCAGTCGCTGGTCGTCTGGGCAATCCGCGAGGGCCGCCAGGCGGCGCGCGCCATCGATGAGGCTCTGATGGGATCGAGCGTGCTGCCGCGCTGAGTCCGTTCCGAAACTCTACAGAAAGAGTCGCCGGTTTTACTGCCGGATCGCCGTCGTCGTGTCGGATGCAGCAGCCGCAGTCGCAGGTTGTATCTTGGGCGGCCACGAGAAATCGTCGGCGCGGCCGGGCGAGGCGTCGGTCGCCTTGCCCTCGACGATCAGCTTTTCGCCGGGCAAATTCTTGTCCGCCTTTGCCGGCGGGGCGGCGCCGAGAAGTTCCGAGCCGCCGTCCAGCGCCGGATCGCTGAGCAGCATCGGCACAGTGCGATCGGCGGCTATCGGTGCGGCAGCAGGTGCCGGCGCCTCGACGGGAGCGCCGGCCGGGGCAGAAGCTGTGACCACGCTTCCCGGAGCGGCCAGCCCAAGGATCTTCATCAGCGGCTTTTCGGTGTAGAAGGCGAGCTTGCGCTTGCCGGCCTTCGACATGTTGATGCCGTCGTCGGAGCGCAGGCGCACCGATTGGCCGTTTATGTCCGGTCCGCTGGTGATAAAGGCGCCGTTCTCGTCGACGAACCCGTCCCAGACATCGACGAATTCGCCGCCGTGGCTTTCGGCGGACGAGCGGTAGATGTCGTTGAAGGCCAGCATGTCGGAGGTCATTTTCGAGACCCGGAAGGCCGGCATGCCAACCCACAGATACGGCACCTTGGCTGAAGCGATGGCTTTGCCGAGCGCTTCGGTCCGGCGCTCGTACTCCTTGGTCCAGTTTTCGGATCGCGGCTGCTCACGCACATCGCCGACGCGCATCTGCTGACGGTCGTTCGATCCGAGCATGACGACGACGGCTGCCGGTTTTTCGGCAGCGATCAGCGACTTGACCTGTTCGGGCCAGTTGTAGACATCGTCGCGCACGAAGCCGGACGAGCCGTTGGCGCGGACGACAATCCTGACGCCGGTGTTTTCGGCAAAGGCGGCGTCGAGCCCCTCAGCCAGTCCAGACGCCATGAAATCGCCGACCACCAGAACGACGCGCGCATCGGGCGCCTTCTCGGCCACCGGGGTTGTCGGCTCGGCCGGCGCCGGCCGGCGAACGGACCGGGGCTTCCTCAGCTTGGGTCTGGGCTTTGTTCTCTGGAATTCTCTCGGGAATTCGGGCGGCGGCTGCTCAAACCGCTCGCTTCTGCGCGGAAACAACAGGTCGCGCAGCGACCAGCCACGACTTTCCGGCTCCTGCGCCATGGCCGAGGTATGAAAGGCGCTGGCCGCGCCGACTGCCAGAACGACGATCGCCAGAACGAGGATCGGCACGCGACGAACGATCAACCGGATGCGCGCAGCCGAAACCAATCACCCTCTCCATCCCGTAACCGGCTCTAGTTTTGCCTGAGCCATTTGAGCACTTCCTTGCTCGGATACCCGTCCTGGGTCAAGCCGGCCTTTGCCTGGAAGGCCATGATGGCGGTTTTCGATCCGTCACCGATCTTGCCATCGAACTTGCCGTCGTAATAGCCGTGCTCGGAAAGTCGCTTCTGAAGCTCCTGCCTTTCCTCGAAGGAGAGCTTGGTAAACGGTCGCTTCCAGTCCTGCACAAGCCCGCCATAGCCGGCGATTTCGTCGGCAAGAAGGCCCACGGCGAGCGCATATTTGTCGGCATTGTTGTAGCGCTTGATGACCGAGAAATTCTTGATCATCAGGAAAGCCGGCCCGCCCCGGCCACCGGGCAGCTTCAACGTCGCCTTGTCCCCACCGTTCTTGAATGGCTTGCCGTTGGCACGGGTGACGCCAAGCGCCTGCCATTGCGACAGCGACTTCGAGCCCCCGGGCAGCTTCTTGCCGTCCGGAAGGCTGACCTCATAACCCCAGGTCTTGCCTGCCTGCCAGCCGTTCTTCCTCAGCAAATTGGCGGCTGTCGCCAGTGCGTCGGGAATCGAATTCCAGATGTCGCGCTTGCCGTTGCCGTCCATATCGACCGCATAGGACAGGTAGCTGGTGGGGATGAACTGGGTATGACCCATCGCGCCGGCCCAAGAGCCGCTGAGATGGCTTTCGTCGATGTCGCCGGTCTGCAGGATCTTCAGCGCCGCGATCAGCTGGGTGCGGGCAAATTTCGCGCGCTTCGGGTCGGCATAACCAAGCGTCGCCAGCGAGCGCACGACATTGCGCATGATGTCATCGCGCTTGAGGGTTTCGCCGTAGTTCGACTCCATCGACCAGATGGCCAGCAGGATGTAGCGGTCGACGCCGTATCTTGCCTCGATCCTGTCCAGCCACGGCTTCCATTTCCTTGCCATCTGCTGGCCGACGGCGACCGACTGGTCATGGACGCGGTTGTCGAAATAATCCCAGGCGGGTGCGGTGAATTCGGGTTGAGTACGGGCCTTTTCCAGCACCATCGGATCAGCATCGCTGATGCCCTTGAATGCCTGGTCGTAGACGGAGCCGGAAACGCCGCTCGCCACGGCGGTAGCACGGAAGCTGGCGACCCATTGGCGGAAGCCGGCATCGGCAAAAGCCGGCCCGCTGGGCATGAGCAAGGCAAGCGAGAGGCTGGCGGCCGTCAGGACGCTGGTGAAGCGCCTTGCGACGTTGCGAACGGACATCTTTTCCTCCTTCTTTATCTCAGGAAGACTATTCATCGCCGAACCCGGTTAGCATTTGGTTTACCATAGGTGCCGTCCGGGATGAAAAGATGCGTCGACGCTTTACCAGCTGAGATTTCTGTCCCGTCGTTCAGTAATGCTCGATTTCGGCATGAAAATGTCTCGAATCGGGATTGCCGAACCGGCATGCAAATGGATAATTGGCACATGAAGAGAGTTCGCAAGGCAGTATTCCCGGTTGCCGGTCTCGGCACGCGCTTTCTCCCCGCCACCAAGGCCATTCCCAAGGAAATGCTGACGGTCGTCGACAGGCCGGTCATCCAGTATGTGGTCGATGAGGCGCGCGAAGCCGGGATCGAGCATTTCATCTTCGTGACCGGCCGCAACAAGGCGGTTATCGAGGATCACTTCGATGTCCAGTTCGAGCTCTACGACACGCTTGCGCAGCGCGGCAAGGATGATCAGCTCGCCCGCTTGCAGCGGCTGCAGCCGGCGCCGGGGCAGACCAGCTTCACCCGCCAGCAGGTGCCGCTCGGCCTTGGCCACGCCGTCTGGTGCGCGCGCGAGCTTGTCGGCGACGAGCCCTTTGCGCTGCTGTTGCCCGACATGATCATGCAGTCGGAAAAAAGCTGCATGAAGGACATGGTCGAGCTTTACGCCGAGACCGGCAACAACATCGTCGCCGTGCAGGAATGCGATCCCGCCGAGGCGCATAAATACGGCATTGTCGGCCGCGGCGAGGACGCCCATCACGGTTTCAGCATCACCGGCATGGTGGAAAAGCCGAAGACCGGCACCGCGCCGTCGAACCTCTTCATCAACGGGCGCTATATCCTGCAGCCGGAGATATTCAAGATACTCGAAGGCCAGGAAAAAGGCGCCGGCAACGAGATCCAGCTCACCGATGCAATGCTGAAGCTGCAGAAGCAACAGCCCTTCTACGGCTACCACTACCGCGGGCGGACGTTCGACTGCGGCTCGCCCGAAGGCTTCGTCGAGGCCAATGTTGCCTTCGCACTGTGGCGCAGCGACATGAATGCAAGCATGGCCGGTGTCATTCGCACACTTCTCGACGAACTCGCGCCGTCAGAACGCCGCGGCGTAGCCTTCTAGCTTCAACACCGGTTCGCGCTGACTGGCTAAAGCGCGTCGCATTCGACCAGTCTTATGCGATGCGCTTTAGGTTCTTGTTTTATGCATGTCGTTATCGCAAAACCGCTGCACACTTTTGCGCGACATGCATTAGCGCTGCAACTTCAAGCCGACGAAGATACTGTTGGCCGTGTAGTCGCGTCCAACCAGGTTGCTGGTCAGTTTTTCAGTCCTGACGCGGGTGGTGAGCCCGGCATAGCGGTTCAGCCACCATGTCAGCCCAGCCTCGGCACTCAGCGTCAAATCATGATCGTCGGAGCCGGTATAGTCGCGCCATTCAACGCCGAGAGCGGCATTTCCGGTCAGGTTGGCGCGGATTTGCCGCTCGCCGGTGAGGCTGCCGGAATAGAGCATGTCGCCGCTTTCGCCCGCGTTCGTCGTGTTCTCGGCGGTCGTCTGTGCGGTGAGTCCGATCGTTGTGCCGCGTTCCGGCGACCATTTGAGATCGGCATTAACCGTCGCGCCCGAAATCGCCGGCAGGGCGTCGTCGTCGATAGCTTCGCGCAGCCAGCCGACCGAGAACTCGCCGGTAAGCTTCTCGCGGAGATCGAGCTCGACGCCGGCCCGTGCGCCAAGCCGCGTCGAGGAGCGCTGGAAACCGTTTGGATCGACGCGCAAATCATAAGCGCGCCGGCCGACCTCGATTTCGGTGAACGGAGTGATGGCAGGCGAGATCTCGTAGCCGGTGCGCAAAATGGCCGTATAGAGCGTCGAGTCGCGGCCCTTCTGCGACAGCGATCCCCCCGACGAAAGCTTGGCGTCACCAAAGATGTCGTGCTCGACCGCGCCGGTCAGCGCGAAGCGCATCTTTCCCGCATCCTTCTCGACGGCGAGGCTGCCGCTCACGGTCTGGCGCACCGGCTGCCCAACGGCGCCGACGATGGCGTCCGGCGCCGAGGCCGATTCGGGCACGGCCTCGTAGCCAAGTTTGGCGATGGCGTGCAGATCATTGTCGAGATCGATGTTGAGCGTGCCGTCGACGCGGCCTTGCGCCTCGTGAACGTCATAGCCGGACAACGTCTCGCGGAAGATGCCATAGCCCTCAATCGTCGCCGAATTCTCCCGCCAGTCGGAGACGGCGTTGAAGCGCAGCGTCGTTTCCGACAGCAATGCCGGCTTGCCGAGGCTGCTCGAATCGGCGTTTGTTGAATACGTCAGGCCTTGCTCGAGCGTCGGCCGGATCACGAAGGAGCCGAGCTGGATGCCGGTGGCGGCGAACGGGTCGTCCTCGTTCTTCTTGTCCTGGCCTTCGATGGCTTCGGTGCGCTCGGCGCCGGGGTCGAGCTTGAGCCTTTCGGCGGAATCGATGGTCACCGCACGGCGGTTGGCCGTATCCTGCTCGTCTATGGCGGCGGTGTCGGTGTCGTCGGTCGTCGGCGTCGCTGCAGTCGCAGTGGCGCCTCTCTTGCTCTTCTTGTTGTCCACGGCCTCATCTTTGGCCTTGCCTTCTTCGACGGCGCGTTGCGTTGCGCTCGGCCGCCGTCGTGGCGGCGGAGCAGGGTCGGCAAACGGGTCGTCGCTGGCCGCTGGTGGATCGAAAGTGCCGCCGGTTGTGGCCGCCGCCTCGCCCGTGCCGTCGTCAGGCAAGGCCCCCGGGCTGGCCGGACGATAGGTAGGCAGCGGCGTATCGTCGTTGGCGGTTGCAGCAGCCATGCCCAACTGCCTGATCCTGTACTGCTGGTCGTCCAGGATTGTCGATTCCGAAACCTCACCGCGCAGCTCGGTTTCCTGGGCGCAAAGCAGTGCCGGACGCGACAACGCAAGGACACTGGTTGCCAGCAGCAAAGCGCAAACCGCCTTGCCCTTTCGTCCTATTTTGTTTTGAGGCTGAAACCCGGACATCGGCACCACTGCTTGCGCGGCGCACGCGCGCCATACTTACGAAACCGTAAATGGGGATGGTTAACGGAGCGTTGAGGGATCGCCCGCCAAGGTGTTCTGGGCGGCAATTCCGTTGGACAGGCGCGCGCCGAAGCGCTAATCGCATCGTCCATGGACGTGAAATCCCCAGACAGGAAGCCGCTCGACGAGCAGGCCGCGATTGCCTCGGCGCTGAGAACGGTGGCGACAGAGCAGGCCGGCGTCGCGGCACTGGCAGACGCGCTCGAAAACGGGCTGGCCGAGCCGTTCGCACGGGCAGTCGACATGGTGTCGCAGATCGATGGCCGCGTCATCGTCACCGGGGTCGGCAAAAGCGGCCATATCGGCTCGAAGATCGCCGCAACGCTCGCTTCGACCGGCACGCCGGCCTTCTTCGTCCACCCTGCCGAAGCCAATCACGGCGACCTCGGCATGATCGCTCGGAACGACGCCATCATCGCCCTGTCGTGGTCGGGGGAAAGCCTCGAGCTCAAGGGCATCATCGCCTATTCCAGGCGCTTCTCGATCCCGCTGGTCGCGGTCACCGCCGGCGAAAAATCGGCTCTGGCGCGTGCGGCCGACGTGGTGCTTCTGCTGCCGCGAGCCCCGGAAGCCTGTCCGCACGGCCTTGCGCCGACGACCTCGACGCTGCTGCAAATGGTGATGGGCGATGCGCTGGCCATCGCGTTGCTCGAGGCGCGCGGCTTCACCCCGGACCATTTCCACACGTTCCATCCCGGCGGCCAGCTCGGAGCCAACCTGACGCAGATCCGCGAGATCATGCATGTCGGCGACAGCCTGCCTCTGGTGTCGTCCGGCACCGGCATGCGCGAGGCGATCCTCGAATTGTCGCGCAAGGGGTTTGGCTGCGTGGCGGTCACTTCGGCGGACGGCAAGCTGATCGGCATCATCACCGATGGCGACATCAGGCGCCATATCGGCAGCGATCTTCTGGCCATGAGCGTGGATCAGGTGATGACCAGAGAGCCAAAAATGGCGGCGCCCGACACACTGGTTGCGACGGCGCTGCAGACGATCAACGATTCTGCCATTACCAGCCTGATGGTGGTCGAAGGCAGACGGCCGATCGGGCTCGTCCATCTGCACGACCTGCTGCGCATCGGTGCTGCCTAGCGGGCTTCTAGACTGCCTCGACCGTCAGTTCCAGGTCGGTGTCGGCGGCACCGGTCACGCGCACCTGCGTGCCGGCCGGCAGGTCAGGGCCGGAGACGCGCCACAACGTGTCGCCGAGCTTGATGCGGCCGCGCCCATCCTTGATCGGCTCGGCAAGGGTCGCCGTCCGGCCGACCATCTGCGCGCCGCGCCGGTTGAGCAGCGGCTGGTCGGTTTCCTCATGCCGCCCGCCCACCAGCCGCTTGCCGACATAGGCCGAGACCAGCGACAGCGCGAGGAAGGCGAGGACCTGGACCTGCCAGCTCCAGAAACCGGCGTCCCAGATGAGCAGCGAGACGACGCCGATCAACAGCGCGGCAATGCCGATCCACAGCATGAAAATGCCCGGCGCGACGACCTCCATCACCAGCAGGACGAAGCCGAGGACCATCCAGCTCCACGGACCGAGTTCGGAAATGATGCGATCGAACATGGCCTCAGGTCTCGCTGGGACGAACCACGGGCGGGCGGGCCTGTCGTGCTGGACTGGCGGTGCCTTCGCCCTTGAAAACTTCCCTGGCGATTTCACCAATGCCGCCGAGCGTGCCGATCAGTGAGGAAGCCTCTATCGGCATCAGCACGAGTTTGCTGTTTGTCGCTGCACCGATCCTGGTCAGCGCTTCGGTGTATTTCAGCGCGACAAAGTAGTTGAGCGCCTGCACGTCACCCTTGGAAATCGCCTCCGATACCACCTGCGTGGCGCGTGCTTCAGCCTCGGCCGAGCGCTCGCGCGCCTCGGCATCGCGGAAGGCGGCTTCCTTGCGGCCCTCGGCCTCCAGGATCTGCGATTGCTTGAGGCCTTCGGCGGCGAGGATCTGGGCGCGCTTGTTGCGCTCGGCCATCATCTGGCGGCCCATCGATTCGACGAGATTGGCCGGTGGATTGATGTCCTTGATCTCGACACGGGTGATCTTGATACCCCAGGGGTGCGCGGCCTCATCAACGACGCGCAGCAGGCGCTCGTTGATGGCATCACGGTTTGACAACAGCTCGTCGAGGTCCATCGAGCCCATCACGGTGCGGATGTTGGTCATCGTCAAATTGAGGATAGCGTTCTGCAGGCCGGCGACCTGGTAGGCGGCCTGCGCCGCGTTGAGCACCTGATAGAAGGCAACGCCGTCGACGGCCACGGTGGCGTTGTCGCGGGTGATGATCTCCTGGGTCGGAACGTCGAGCACCTGCTCCATCATGTTCATCTTGGCGCCGATACGGTCGACGAAGGGCACGATGAGGTTGAGGCCCGGGCTCAATGTCTTGGTGTAACGGCCAAAGCGTTCGACGGTATAATTGTAGCCTTGCGGAATTGTCCGGATGCCCTTGAAAAGCACCAGCACGACAAGGGCGACAAGAACAAGAAGCGCAATATCGAAACCACTGAAACCCATTTTGGCTCTCCCCTCAAAGGCCATGTTGGACATTGCCACGCGGCCGATTCCACCAAACACTTAAGTGTGTTTCAGCAATGTTACAATCAGGTGATCACGGATTGCGGGTGCATGGACGGCGGGATCCATTCAAGCCCAGCCGGACAGCTCGCGCCGCACCATTGCCTCGATCACCGCCATGCCCTCTGCACTGTCGTTGAGGCAAGGGATGTGCGCGAACTTTTCGCCGCCGGCATGGTGGAAGGTCTCGGCCGCTTCCCTGCCGATCTCGTCCAGCGTCTCGATGCAATCGACGGAAAAGCCCGGATTGACGATGGCGATCGATTTCACGCCTTCGCGTCCCAGTCTTTCGACCGTCTTGTCGGTGTAGGGCTGCAGCCATTCCTGCGCGCCGAAGCGCGACTGGAAGGTGGTAATCAGCTTGTTCTCATCCCAGCCGAGCTTTTCGCGCAGCAGCCGCGTCGTCTCCAGGCAATGCGCCTGGTAGGGATCGCCCTTGTCGGAGTAGGATTTCGGAATACCGTGATAGGAGGCGATGACGATTTCCGGATCGAAGTCGAGGCTCGCCAGATGCCCTTCGATCGAACGGGCGAGCCCCTCGATATAGGCCGGCTCGTTGTAATAGGGGGGCACGCTGCGAATGGCCGGGGCGCGGCGCATCTTCATCAGCGCGCGAAACAACTGGTCGTTGGCGGTCGCAGTCGTCGTCGCCGAATATTGCGGATAGAGCGGGAAAGACAGGATGCGGTCGCAGCCTTGCTCGACCAGTCTGTTGGCCACGCTCTCGGTCGAAGGGTTGCCGTAGCGCATCGCCCAATCGACGATCACATGGGATAAATCGCCGAGCGCAAGCCCGAGTTTCTCGGACTGGGCACGGGTATAGGTGCGCAGCGGCGACTCGTTGCGCTCCCGGTTCCATATCCTGGCATAGTTGGCGCCCGACTTCTTCGGCCGGGTGGTGAGGACCAGGCCGTAGAGGATCGGATACCAGACCGCCTTGTTGAGTTCGATGACGCGCGGATCGGACAGGAATTCCCTGAGATAGCGCCACATCGGCTTGAAGTCGGTGCCGTCCGGGGTGCCGAGATTGATCAGCATGACACCGACCTTGCCTGTCCCGACCGGAGGGTGTCCTGCCGGGAGCGCGCCGGCGGTCGTTTCGGCTTTGCTTTCAGCAGGGTTGGCAAGCGTCATGGGGTTCTCCAACACCGCGAAACCAGCGGTGCCGCGGCGAAGGTAGCGATGCCGCGCCGGTTTTCAAATGCAGCGTCTGGCCGCACCTTATCCCAGAAATGCAGCACCCGCCCGGTTTGCCGGGCGGGTGCATTGCGTTCCTGCGGCCGGATTACTTCGAGGCCGCTGGGATAGTCAAGGTTGCGCCGACCGGCAGCCGGCGTGGCTCGTAGGCTTTGTTGGCATCGAAGATCATTTTCCATTTGGTGCCGTCGCCATAGGCCTTCACCGCGAGATCCCAATAGGTATCGCCGGCGACGATTACATGGCTGCTTTCGGCCGGTGCCGGCTCAGCCGGCTTGGCGGGCTCGGCAGGTTTTGCCGGCTCACTTGGGGCCGGTTCACTCGGGGCCGGCTGACTCGGGGCAGGCGCCGTCTCGGCCGGTTTGGCCGGTACAGCCGGAGCAGGGGTGGCCGGAGCCGGTGTGGCCGGAGCCGCAGGTGCCGCCGGCTGGGCCGGCTCGGCGGGTGCGGGGGCCGCCGGCGCGGTTTCAGCCGGGACGGCCGGTGGTGTTTTGGAAATGTCGCCGGAGCCGGCCGGCATTTCGGGCATTGCCGGCTCAGCAGGCTTTATCGGCGCTGCCTCAGCAGGTTTTGGCGGTTCGGCCGGGTTGGCTGGTTCCGCGGCCGGGGCTCCGGTCGCGGCGATCTCGGTGATGCGGCCGTCGAGCTTCGGCGTATAGGGCCGGTGCGCGCCGAGGTAATCGGCGACGACCTGTTCCAGCCCCGGGCCGTAATCATAGGCGTTCTTGGCCTTCTCGGCGAATACCTTGTAGCCGTCACCGCCCTGGCGGACATAGTTGTTGGTGGCGACCAGATAGTCCTTGTCCGGTTTGATCGGCGTCCAGGCGCCGCCTTCCATGACCTCGACCGATTTGACGCGTCCATTAGGCGGCGCCGATTTGTCGAACGCATATTTCAGGCCGGCAACCTGCGGGAAGCGCCCGGCGCCGTCCTCGACCTGGCTGAGGCCGCTTTCGAGGCCGGCAACCAGATCTTTGCCGGTGATCTGGAAGGTCGCCAGCGTGTTCTGAAACGGCAGCACAGTGAGAACCTCGCCCATGGTGACGGTGCCTTGGTCGATCGAGGCGCGCAAGCCGCCGCCATTCGAGATGACGATCTCGACACCTTGGCCCTTGACCCGGTCGAGGACGGCGTCGGAGACCAGATTGCCCATCTCGCATTCGCGGGCGCGGCAGTTTTCGCGGCTGCCGTCGATCGCCTTGGTGGTCTCGGCGACTTCCTTGTTCTTCAAAGCCTCGATCGGGGCGCCGAGTTCCTTGATGCGGGCAAGCACGGCGGGGTCGGGCGTGATCGATTTGTCGAGATGAATGGGATCGCCGCTTGCCTCTTTGACGACGCCATTGTCGTCGAAGACGACCTTGAACTCGCCGAGATATTTCGAATAGGACGCCGCCTGCACGACCGGCACTTTGTAGCCGTCCGGATTGTCGACCATCGTCGGATAAGGGCCTTCCGCCTTGGGGTCGGTGTTGGACAGCAGCGAGTGGCTGTGGCCGCCGACCACCACGTCGACGCCCGGGATCTTGGCGATCACGTCGCGTTCTCGCTTGTAGCCGATATGGGTGACCGCGATGATCTTGTTGACGCCCTCTCGCTTCAGTTTCTCGACCTCGGCGGTGATCGACTTGACGTCGTCCTCGATGGCGATGTTCGGGCCAGGCGTGGCAAGCTCCGGCGTGTCGTTGGTGACCGCGCCGACGATGCCGATCTTCTGGCCGCCGACCTCGACCACGATCGACGGCTTGACGCGGTCGCCGAGCTTGGATTGCGCATTGGCCTTCACATTGGCGCCGAGCACCGGAAACTGGATCATGTCGAGGAACGGCGCCAGCGCCGACTCGCCATCGTCGAACTCATGGTTGCCGACCACCTCGGCATCGAATTTCATCCGGTTGAGGAATTCGCCTTCGGTCTTGCCCTTGTAGGTCGTGTAGAAGAGCGAGCCCTGGAAATTGTCGCCGGCGCTGAGCAGCAGCACGTTCTGGCCTTGCAGCTTCTTGCGCTCCTGCGCGATCGCGGTGACCAGGCGGCCGGCGCCGCCGACGCATTCGCCCTTGGTCTCCTCCTCGGCCGAGCAGGTCGATTCATACTTGTTGTTGCTCTCGATGCGGCTGTGCCAGTCGTTGATGTGCAGGATGTTCAGCGTGTAGTCGGCAAAGGATACGCCTGCCGACAGGCCAAGCGCCGATGCCGACAGCGCGGCGATGGCAGCGATCTTCTTCATTCTCGTCTCCCGGATAACTTGAGTACAGCGCCGCGCGTCATTTGGGACGCGCAAAGTACCAATTTTATTTTGCGCATGATCCTTTCCGAAAATCGACTCCGATTTTCGGGGTCATGCGCAGACGCGTTTAAAGCTCTTGTTTGACTGGGATGTAACAGCCCTCTCGGGCCATGTTCACATCGCGTTTCAGTCGATGCAAGCGGAAATCGGCATCAGCTTTGCCGGCGTAAAAAGGCTTTGCCGGCGTAAAAAGCGGCGGCTTGAAGCCGCCGCCCTTTTGCAAAGTCAATTCGGAATCGGATTTCAGGTGCGCCTGGTCAGCACAAAATTCTGCCCGCTCGCGCTGGTGCAATTGAGCTGGCTTGTGGAGACCATCAGGCAGTTGAAGCTGATCGGCGTCTGGCGGATCAGCGAAGTGCCATGGATCTCGACCGAGGTGCCGCCGGTCATGGTGTAGCTGCCATCGGCAAGCTTCTGGCCGGTGTCGGTTGCGACGGTCGCGAAGCTGCCGCCCTTGAAGGTGGACAAGCCCGTGCCCTGCGCGTCGATCCAGGAGCCTTCAACCCCTTTGGCCGTGATCACCGGCGGCTCGCCTGGGCCGGTTGTGGTGCAGGCCGCCAACGCGACCGTAGCGGCCGCGGCAATGCCAGCCGAAAGCAGTCTTTGCGCGATCGTCATCTTCAAAATCCTCTCCTCTCGCATCGGCCCGAAAATCGATCCGATTTTCGGAAAGCACGATGCTCACATTCAAAGTGCTAGAGCGTACTTTGTGCGTCCAAATGGACGCACGTCGCTCTAGGCCGCTCCTCTTCAATCGCCCGATTTCCGGGCGATTGCAAGCTGGCGGAGTGTCGACGCAACGCTGCTATCGAACGAGGATGTTGCGGAATTGCCACGGGTCTTTGGTGTCGAGGTCCTCGGAAAACAGACCAGGTCGATTGTCGAGCGGTGTCCAGTCGGTATAATAGCTCCTGACCGGCCCGAGATATGGGTTCTGCACGTCGAGGCAGCGCTTGTAATCCATCTCGTCGGCTTCGACGATGCCGGCCTCGGGATTTTCCAGCGCCCAAACCATGCCGGCCAGCACCGCCGACGTGACCTGCATGCCGGTGGCGTTCTGGTAGGGCGCCAGCTTGCGCGCCTCGGCCAGCGACAACTGCGAGCCGTACCAGTAGGCGTTCTTGGCGTGACCGTAGAGCAGCACGCCGAGTTCGTCGATGCCATCGACCAGTTCGTTTTCGTCGAGCACGTGATGCACGGGCTGAGCCTCGCCGGCGGCACCGAACATCTCGTGCAGTGACAGCACGGCGTCGTTGCAGGGATGATAGGCGTAATGGCAGGTCGGCCGGTACTGCACCTTGCCCTTCTTGCCGCGCAAGGTGAAGAAATCGGCAATTGAAATCGCCTCATTATGCGTCACCAGGAAGCCGTATTGCTGACCGGGCGTCGGGCACCATGTGCGCACGCGCGTGTTGGCGCCGGGCTGCTCCAGAAAGATCGCGGCCTTCGAGCCGTTCTTGTGTTTTTTGGCGTTCTTCGGCATCCACGTCTCATGCGTGCCCCAACCGAGCTCGGCCGGCTGCAGGCCTTCCGAAATGAAGCCTTCGACCGACCAGGTGTTCCAGAACACGTTCATCGGCTTGGGTTTCTTGTTGCGCTGGGTGTCGCGCTCGGCGATATGGATGCCCTTGACGCCGGCTTTCTTCATCAGCCTGGCCCAGCCTTCGCGATCGTGCTGCGCGGGCTCCGAGAAATCGAGGCCAAGATCTGTGGCGAGGTTGACCAGCGCCTGCTTGACGAACCACGAGACCATGCCCGGATTGGCGCCGCAGCACGAGATCGCCGTGGTGCCGCCTGGGTTCTTCGCGATTTCAGTACGCACCGTCTCGCGCAGCGCATAGTTGGTGCGTGAGGCATTGTCGGCCTTTTCGTCGAAATAAAAGCCGAGCCAGGGCTCGACCACCGTGTCGATATAGAGGACGCCAAGCTTGCGGCAGAGCTTCATGAGTTCGAGCGAGGAAGTGTCGACCGACAGGTTGACGCAAAAGCCCTGGCCGCCGCCATTGGTCAAAAGCGGTGTCAGCAGCTTCTTGTAGTTCTTCTTGGTCACCGCGTCCTGCATGAAGGTGATGCCGCGCTCGTCGAGCAATTTGCGGTCGGTGTCGCGCGGGTCGATGACCGTCATGCGCGACTTGTCGAATTTGAAATGGCGCTCGATCAGCGGCAGCGTTCCCCGTCCGATCGAGCCGAAGCCGATCATCACCACAGGGCCGGTGATCTCACCGTAAACGGGCCAGTTTTCATTCACCATTTATCGATTACTCCCTCAAAAAACGCTTCGGAACAGCGGCTTGGCCGCGGCGCGACAAACCATAGATCATTGTCACAATAAAGCGAAAATCGGACGGCCGGCGTTACGCCGCGCCATCCCGGCTACGGCTCGACCAGACTTGCAAACTCCGGCTTGAAGAGGGCACGTGCCTCGGAGACCGGCAGTTCCAGCAGATCGTCGGCGCAGGCCTGGATGGCATGCGGCAGGGTCTGGAGCCCGAACACCAGAACCTGCTTGTCGCCCTCGCGCCAGAGGCTGGCAGCCAAATTTTCGTCGATCAGATCGTCGATGCCGCATTCGGCTTCGTGATCAATATCGGTCTGATCGCTCGGTTTCTTGCGCCGCTGCTTGACGAAGGAGGCGAGGGAAGGACCGGGCTTGCCATCTATCGTATCCAAGAAAATGTCCTGAAGGCCGAGCAGGACGCCGCGCCGCACATCCATGATGTAGGCGTCCGAATAGTTGGTCGGATGCGCTCCGCCGCAGAAGATGCTGCCGGACTCCCGCCAGCTCATCAGCCGCGGAGTCAGCGAGGTCACTTCGAATGTGCTGTCCTCATAGCCGCCGAGTGTGCCGCCGTTCACACCGTCAATCGGCCCGCCTTCGTTGAAACCGGCATATTGCGCCGCCACGCAGCTCAGTGCGCCGATGTTGGCGCGCCAGTGCCTGTCTTGCAGCAGAGCGTTCGCGGCCTCGATTGGAACGTCGCCGGACAGTTCGACAATGCGCGGCGTGGCAAATTTGGTGCGGGGGTCGACGACATAGCGGTAGGTTGCGTCCGGCCAACCAGTCGTCTTGCCGTTATCGAGCTGAGTGTCCACCCGCAGATAGTCATAAGGGGACGTTTCCATGGTGAGCGGCGTGTCATTGCCGAAGAACTTCATGAAGCTGAAATCGTAGAGATCGAGCGGGCTGCTGGGCTCGTTCTCGGTCACCTGCCGACTTGCGACCCGTTCCAATCTGAGCGGCAGCGCGCTCTTTCCGTTCCAGCTGCCTTCAAGGGTTTTGCCGTTACTGGATGAGGCCAGGCGCCAGACGGCGGCAATCGGCGCAGCCTTTCCGTCATCGCAATTGTCGGCGCCGCATGCCTCCTCCTCGGCCAGTTCGAACTTGCTGCCCTTTTGAGACCGGGCCTGCAGCGGGATGTCGACGCCCTTCGAGCGGTAGAAATAGCGGCCGGCCAGCGGGCCGCCGGGCGCGGCGGGGTCGCCGGTGAATTCGACGACGATATCGCTCTTTCCAAGCTTGCCGGCATAAGTCACCGGCTCCGCCTCGGCTGCTGTCGACAGTACCAGGATCGCGGCCATTAACGTGACCGGCCTGCTAAGATGCTGGATCATTTTTCCCCCAAGCCGCAAGTTACAGCTGTCTTGCGCCAGCAGTCACGGTCGGCTGTCAGGCCCTTATAGTCAAGTTGTGCCTCGTCCCGCACCTGAGGCTGCTCAGCGAAAAGACGCGGCGAGCGCCGCCCCTGGTGCGGATGGCGCATCCGCCCGTTTCAGCGGGTTTTTGTCCTCGGCGCGGCTGTGGAGGCTCGAACCACCAGTTCTACCGGCAGAACGACTTGGCGGGGGGCTTCATTGTCAAGGACCATTCGGGCGGCAAGCCGGCCTTTTCCGATCACGTCTTGTGCGACAGTGGTCATCGGAGGCGTGGTGCGTGCGGATTCAGCGGTGCCATCGAAGCCGACGACCGACACGTGGCCCGGCACGTCTATGCCGCGGCGAACCGCCTCGTCCAGGATCGTGATCGCCTGCCAGTCCGACATGGTCAGGATCGCGGTTGCTTCAGGCGCCCTGTCGAACACCACTGCTCCGGCAGATGGCTCGCCCGGGATCGTCTCGATGATCGGGACATCGTCGATCGACAAATTCGCCTCCGCCAAACCCTGTTTGAAACCGTCGAGCCTTTCATCGTCGAGCGGGAAGCCGGCCAGAAGCGGGCGCGTTGCCTTTCCGGGCATGTGGACAATCGGCGGGCCGGGAGACCGGCGCACCGAAAGGATGGCAAAATGCCGGTGCCCCAGCCCGGTCAAGTGCCGGACGGCAGCAACCGCGCCACTCCTGCCGTCGATCTTTATCGAATTGATGTCGGGACCTGCGTCGCTTTCGAGAATGACGAAGGGCAGACGGCGTCTCTGGACCGAAATTATGAGACCAATGTCGGCGCTGTGACCAAGGATAAAGCCGTCAACCAGGGCATCGCGGATGCTGGCGAAGCGCGTGTTGTCGGTGCCGTTTACAAGGCTGAGCGTCGTTCCAGCCTCGTCGCAGGCGAGCGAAACGCCGAGCACCAGCTCGCGGCCGTATGGGCTTCTCATCACTTCGGAGATGGCGTAGGCGCCAGGCGGCATGAACCCGATGGCATTGAACTTGCCGTCCCGCAGCAATCGTCCTTTCGGATCGGGGCCGCCAAACCCGAGCGCTCGCGCGGCCGCTTCGACGCGCTCGCGCAATTCGGGCCTGACCAGCTCCGGCCGGTTGAAGACGTTGGAGACAGTCCCCCGGGAAACTCCGGCAGCCTTGCCGACATCGGCTAGGGTGGGCATTGGCGATTCACTCGTTTTCCCTGAGGTAGACCATTTTTTGGAGCGCTCCAAGAATTTTATTGACTCAAAACCAAAATAGGGGGATCGTGCTCCTTGGAGCGCTCCAAGAGCATATACTGAGGGTGTTTCTGCGACTGAGACACCGAGAATCGTCACATGGCATGGTCGCAGCGGCCAATGCCCAAGGAGAGGATGATGGCAGAAACCGATGCTTTTCCAGCCTCGCTCGTAGGCAAGACTTTCGACTGCGTTTTCGGCCCCTTCGTACCGCGGCTGACGTTTCTTTCGCCGCAGGAATTGCATATCCAGGCGTCGATCGGGACCACTGAAATCGACGAGGTGGTCAAGGTCGGCCTGACCAGCGTGCGTCCGAATCTCGTGCTCGCGAGTTGGACGGAGCAGAGCGGCAACTTCATTGTGCAGTTGCAGGATCACGAGAACCGGATCGTCCATAATTATGCGCGGCTGGCCGATGGGCAGCTCTTCTGTGCTCAGGGCGCCATTCAAGCCGTTCCGGCGTGAGGGGAGGAAAATGCGATGGAACTCGCTTATGACAGTCATCTGCTTGCTCGAATTCTGCTGAGCGTCGCGACCGTGGGTTACGGTGTAGCGACGATCAAAGCCGACTTGAACGCCACCCACGCCACCAATCCACTGTGGACTCCCCATGCCCGGTTTCACGTCGTCTGGCAGGTGCTGAGCTATACCGGGGTGGCGCTGATTGCCCTCGGACTCATCTGGATCAAGGGGCAACTCGAAGCCGAGCGGCTCTATCTCGCCGGCGGATTGGCCGCGGCCATGTATGGGGCATTCTTCGCGGCCATGCTCTCGCGGCCGATCTATGGTGGCGTGCTGTATGACGAGAACGGCTACCCGCCGTTCCGGCCGCCGTTTGGACCGGCGGGCTGGCGGTGGGATGTCAACGTCACCGTCTTTACCGCGATGTCGGCGATCCTGCTGCTGGGCCTAGCTGCGATTTAGGGCAATTCCGGGAAAAGTGTGAGACGGTTTTCCGTCCGGAATTGCGCAAGAACAAAGAGGTGGAGCGGTTCGGCGTTTCCGTGAAACGATGAACTGCTCTAGGACAGCGCCAGCGCCCTAAGCCACGCGACCAGCCGGTCACGATCGGCGGTCATCCCCTTGTAGTCGAGCTGGGCCTCGTCCAGCGCCAGAAGTTGTTCGGCCAAGGACGCTGCGAGCGCCGCACGGTCGCGGTGGCGCTCCAGCACGGCGAGCGGGTCGAGATGGATGCGGATGGTGAAGAGTACGTCGCCCGAAACGGGGAGCTTTCTCAGCGTCTGCCGCTCGACGCGGATAAAGGCATGGGCGTCGATGTCACCGTCCGGGAATCTCGACGGGCGACTGCTGGCGCGGTCGATGCGTTCGACATTGGAGAGCGGATGGTAGAGCGCGTCGCCCGCCTGGATCGACCAGTTGTAGCGCTCGACGGCTTGGCCCTGGAGGCCGTCGAACATGCGGTTGATGAGATCGGCCGGGCGTGTGCCTGGACCGAAACCCGGTACCGGCGCGTGGATCTGCTGCAGCGGCTTGCCGAATTTTTCGGTCAGCGACCATGACGAGGGGAAGCAGAGCGAGCCGGCCGCCAGACGCCAGCCGCTCTCGTCGCGGCGCATCAGGATCAAATCCTCCTGGACGAGCAACGAGGCCGCGACAAGCGGCGCATCGCTGAAAGAAGCTGCGGTGCCTGAGCCTACAAGACTGTCGGTGCCGCCGATCACCACGATCCCGTTGTCGGTACGCCTGTGGGTCCCAGGAAAGTTCGCCGCCAGATGCGCACCGAGCAGATCGAGCACTTCGCGTTGGGCGTCGCGTGTGGCTTGCTCCTCGACAAAAACCTTGTCTGGAATTTCGGCATAAAGCCGGCGTTTCTCGGCAAGATAGGGCAGCAGATATTCGTCGATCTCGATCCATCTATCTAGATTGAGCGGCTTCAGCCCGATGGTGAACAGTTTCGACGAGCCGTCATAGGGTGTGTGGGTCGGTGGGCGGAAACTCATGCTTCTTTGTAGGCTTCCAGTGCGGCGGCGGCCATTCTCGCCGTGAATTCGGTGATTTCGTAATCGGCGGCGCCTGCCTTGGCGAAGGGATCGTCCGCCAGTCTGGCATCGAGCACGTCGCGTGGACCGCGCGCGATGATGATGCCGCCGGTCCTCGGCCGCTTCGGCCCGGAGGCGACAAAAATGCCTTCCGCATAACAGGCCTTCAGCCACTCGACATGCGCTTGCTGCAGGCTGTCGATCTCGGTCAGCGGCACCGTATACTTCAGCGAAACCACGAACATTGTTGTCTCCCGATGCTTCAGCCCAGCCGCGCCGGGATCAATCCGCGCAGCGAGTTGCCGACGAACAGCGCCTTGGCCGATTTCAGTTCGCTCCATGTGTAGATTGCTTCGCGGGCGCGGCCTTGATCCAGCAGTTCGCCGCGCAGGACGCCAGGCAGCAGGCCGCAATCGAGCCGCGGCGTGGCCAGCACGCCGTCGCCGAATTCGGCAAAGACATTGGTGATCGTGCCCTCGCAGATTTCGCCGCGCTCATTGGCGAGCAGCACCTCGTCGGCCCGGCCGGCGAGATATTCGGCGCGGGCGCGCGTATAGATTTGTCGGCGGCTGGTCTTGTGGCGCAGCAGCATATCGCTCGAATCAAGCCGCACGCGCGCCAGCTGCACGGTCCAGACCTTGTCTGCGGCGAGCGGCGCGTAGGGCTGCACCGAAACCGCTACATCGCCCTTGCGCGACAGGACGAGGCGAGTGCGCAACGCAATGTGCTGGCGGCCGACCGCATTCATCAGCGCTTCACCGACCCGTTGCGGGTCGCAGCCGAAGCCGAGTTCGTCTGCCGAGCCGTAAAGCCGCGCGAGATGGCGGTCGAAACGGAGGAAACCCGAGCCGGGTTCCCAGCGCATTGTTTCGATCAGTTCGAAATCGGCAGTGTTCCCGTCGCGAAACGGGCTTTCAGCAGACACTCCTGGTACTCCTCTTCGGCTGTCGAATCGAAGACGACGCCACCGCCGACATTGTAGACTGCCTCGCCATTGGCAAAGAGCGAGATGGTGCGGATCGCCACCGAAAAGCGCATCCGGCCGCCGGGGGCGATCCAGCCTATGGCGCCGCAATAGACATCGCGCGGGCCACCTTCCAGCTCGCGCAGGATCTCCATGGCACGGATCTTCGGCGCGCCGGTGATCGAACCGCAGGGGAACAGCGCGGCGAAAATCTGGCGGATGGCGAGGCCGGGCAAAAGTTTCGCCCGCACGCGGCTCACCATCTGGTGGACCGTCGGGTAGCTCTCGATGCGGAAAAGCTCCGGCACATCGAGCGTGCCAACCTCGCTGATCAGTGAGATGTCGTTGCGCAGGAGATCGACGATCATCCGGTTCTCGGCCTGGTTCTTCTCGTCGTTGCGCAAGAACGCTTTCAGGCGATCGTCCTCCGCCTTGGTGGCGCCGCGCGGCGCAGTGCCTTTCATCGGATGCGTCTCGATCATGCCTTCCGCGTCGACCTCGAAGAACAGTTCCGGCGAACGCGACAAGACGATCGGATCGCCAAGCGCGACCAGCGCCCCATACTTCACCGGCTGGCGTTCGGTCAGCGCGTTGAAGGCGTCCAGCGGATCGCCCGACCATTGCGCGTGGACCGGAAAGGTCAGATTGCCCTGGTAGCAGTCGCCCTTGCGGATGTGGTCATGCAGCCTGGCAAAGCGTTTGGCGTAGTCGTCCGAGGACCAGGCTGCCTTGGGGTCGAAGATTGGGCCGTTGCTAGCCGGCAGATCGCCTGGCGCGACCGTCTCTTCGACCGGCGGGTCGAACACGCCGAGGCAGAAAAGCGGGGCGCGGCGGCCGGCTGGCAGCAGCGGAACGAGCTTGGGCTCGAGCAGGTAGCCGGCCTCGTAGGAGAAATAGCCGGCCAGCCATTTGCCGCCATCATGTGCAGCCTGCGCGGCTTCAAGCGCCGGCAGGAAGTCCGCCTCGCCATGCGCCGAGATGATCTCGGCCGGCCGGTCGAAAACGAGCTGACGCGCGGTCTCGTCGTTCCGGAAAATTGCAAAGGGCAGGGGCAGGGACATAAGGCTCGGATGCTGCGGTCACCAGCGATCGATCTATATGGGGGCTCGACCGTGCGCAATCGAGGGAACGGCGTCTCAAGACGCAAAGGCGCGGCGGGGCAAAAACAAAAGCGGCGCCCGAGAGCGCCGCCTTGTTCCAAATGCCGCCTTGCGATGGATCAGGTGTTGCTGGCTTCCCCCGCGGTCGGGAAGCGGCGCGCAAATTCCTTTTCGTCGCCGGCGGCAAGCAGTTTCGCCTGCTCGATCCAGCGTTCACGTTCGATGCGGCCGTCGAAATTCAACGTCGCCTCGATCCGCCTGACATCGTCGGGCGTCCAGGCGGCGATCTGGGCATAGGTCGTGACCCCAAGCCCTTTGAGCAGCCGCTCGTTGGTCGGGCCGATGCCGATCAGGCGACGCAGATCGTTGGCTTTGCCCGCCGCTGCGGTCGTTGCGTTGCCGGTCGCGGCTTTCTTTGCCGCCGGCGCAGCCTTGCTTGCCGCTGGCGCAGTCTTTTTTGCCGCTGGCGCAGTCTTGGGTGCGGCGCTCGCTTTCGATGCAGCCGGCTTCGGCGTCGCCGTTTCCGCCGCACTTGCGCGTGGCGCGGTCGCAGCCTTGGCCGTTGCAGATTTCTTCGGCGCCGGTTTGGCCGGCGCGGATGTCGACATCAGGGTTGACGGTGCCTGCATCGCCGCCTTGGTTGCGCCGGCCTTGGCGGCTGGCGCCTTGGCTGTTGCCGCCTTCGCGGTTGGCGCCTTGGCGGCCGGCGCCTCGCCCAGCCGCCGCTCGAGGTCGGCGCGGGCGCGGCCGCATTCATCCAACTCACCGGTCAGGCGGTCGCTATCGGCCCGCAATCTGTCACGTTCGCTGCGCGTGCGGTCGAGATCGCCGCGCAAACTGTCGAGTTCGCCACGCAGGCGTCCCCAAATGAACCAGCCAACCAACACACCTACCAGGAACGCCAGGAGCATGTAGAAAAAAGTGCCCATTGTCTTTCTCTCTCCAGTCCGATCCGTCCGCCCTGGCCTGTGGAGCCATGACCTCGGCGAAGGACCATTCGATGGTGGTTCCGCAATTTGCAGAACAGCCGGCTTCGATCGAGCTGTCGGCGACCGGTTTGCCCCTGGCCAACAACCGTTGTCGCATCCGCCGACGCGCCATGACCGGTCGGGACTTTCCGACCGGATCCATTCGTGCCCGGCTGAGCTTGAGGGCGGACGCTATCATACAGCTTACGGGAATCTAACGGAAAACTTCCATGGAAAGTTATTTAAGAACAAATATCCAAGACAAGAATAGAACCATCGTCAATATGCATTGCAGCTAAACTGTTCTGGAAAACCCGGTCACCCGGTGTTGCGCATCACCCAGTGTTGCGCATCACTTGTCCAGTGCTTCCAGCTCGTCGATCAGTCCGCTGATCACACCAAGCCCGATCTGCCAGAAGGCAGGGTCCGTCGCGTCAAGGCCGAACGGCGCCAGAAGCTCGGAATGATGCTTGGTGCCGCCGGCGCGCAGCATGGCAAAATATTTCTCCTGAAAGCCGCGCTCGGCGTTCTGGTAGACCGCGTAGAGCGAGTTCACCAGGCAATCGCCGAATGCATAGGCATAGACGTAGAAAGGCGAGTGGATGAAGTGCGGGATATAGGTCCAGAAAACCTCGTACCCCTCGCGTAGCTTGATCGCCGGCCCGAGGCTTTCCGCCTGCACTTCCAGCCAGAATTGGCCGAGCTTGTCGGAGGTCAATTCGCCGCTCTTGCGCTCGGCATGCACCTTGCGCTCGAACTCGTAGAAGGCGACCTGGCGCACGACCGTGTTGATCATGTCCTCGACCTTCTGGGCGAGCATGGCCTTGCGTTCGCGCTTGTCGGTGGTCTGCTCGAGCAGCGAGCGGAAGGTCAGCATCTCGCCGAACACCGATGCGGTTTCGGCCAGCGTCAGCGGCGTCGACGCCATCAAGGCGCCCTGGCCGCCGGCCAGCACCTGGTGCACGCCGTGGCCGAGCTCGTGCGCCAGCGTCATCACGTCGCGCGGCTTGCCCATGTAGTTGAGCAACACATAAGGATGCGCCGAAGGCACCGTCGGATGGGCGAAGGCACCAGGCGACTTGCCGGGTCTCACCGGTGCATCGATCCAGTTGCGGTCGAAGAAAGTTCTGGCGATCTCCGCCATGTCGGGTGAAAAGCGCTGATAGGCGGAAAGCACGGTGTTCTTGGCCTCGTCCCAGCCGATGACCGCCTGCGGGGTCTCCGGCAGGGGCGCGTTTCGGTCCCAATGGTTCATCACGTCCATGCCGAGCCAGCGCGCCTTCATCGCATAATAGCGATGCGACAGGCGCGGATAGGCGTCGCGAACCGCCGCGGCGAGTGCGTCCACCACGCTGCGTTCGACGCGGTTGGCGAGATGGCGGGAATCGGCAATGTCCTCGAAGCCGCGCCAGCGGTCGGAGATCTCCTTGTCCTTGGCCAGCGTGTTGGTAATCAGCGTGAAGACGCGCAAATTCTTGCGGAAAGTTGCGGCCAGCGCTTCGGACGCCCGGCGGCGCACCTCGCCGTCGGCGTCCTGCAGGCGATTGAGCGCCGGCTCAAGCGTCAACTCCTCGCCGTCGAGGCCGAAGCGCAAATCGGTCATCGTCTCGTCGAACAGGCGGTTCCAGGCCCCGCGCCCGGTGATCGACTTTTCGTGGAAGAGTTGCTCGATGCGGTCTTCGAGCTGATAGGGCTTGTCCTTGCGCAGATCGAGCACCCAGGGCCGGTAGTGGGCGAAGGCCGGATCGGCGGCGAGTGCGTTTTCGATCGCGCCATCGTCGATGAGGTTCAGCTCAAGCGCGAAAAACAGCAGGTGCGCGCTGGCATCGGTCATCTTTTCCTGGATGTCGCCATAGAGCTTGGCGCGCTGCGGATCCGACGTGTTGCCGGCATAGACAAGCCCGGCATAGGAGACGATCCGGCCGATCAGCTCCTCCAGCGCTTCATAGGCCTGGAGCGCCTCGCCCAGCCTGCCGGCGCTGCCACGCCCGGCCTCGGCGGCGAGCGTGCCTTTCCAACGGCTCTCGAAGGCGATGGCATCGGCGGCGGCCTTGGCGATGTCGCGCTTCAACTCGGGCGCTTCCATGCCCGAATAGAGATCGGCCAGATTCCATTCCGGCAGGTCGCCAAGCTCCGCCACGCCCTGACTGGACGCCGCCGCCAGCTTTCGAGCAAAAACCATGCGCATTGCCGATCCTTCCAAACACGAAAATTCGAGGAAACGAGAAGCCGGTCAAATCCTAAGGAATTCATTCACCGGGTTTTTTGAAAGCTTATTTAGAACCCTGTGCCAAGATGATCCATAGGGCGCATTCTCGGGCGGGCACGGTCGGATCAGTCATGGCAGCTTCCATACTCATAGTCGATGACGATCCGGTGCAGCGCAGGCTGCTCGAGGCAGCGGTGACGAAATTCGGCCACACCGCGATCGTCGCCGATGGCGGCGAGGCCGGTCTCGATGTTGTCGACGGGCCCAATGCGCGCGACGTCTCGGTGGTCATCCTCGACCTGATGATGCCGGGCCTCGATGGCATCGGCGTGCTGAAGGCAATGCGCGAGCGCGGCATCCACATTCCCGTCATCGTGCAGACCGCCCAGGGCGGCATCGAAACCGTCGTTTCGGCAATGCGTCACGGCGCCTTCGACTTCGTCGTCAAGCCGGCCTCTCCCGACAGGCTGCAGGCGTCGATCGGCAATGCCCTCAAGGTCGAAGCGCTCGAAGGCGAAGTGAAGCGCTCGTCACGGCAGCGCGGCGGCCATCTGACGTTCAAGGACATGATCACTCACAGTCCGGCGATGGATCGGGTGATCCGGCTCGGCCGCAAGGCGGCGGCGTCCAACATTCCGATCCTGATCGAGGGTGAATCCGGCGTCGGCAAGGAACTGGTGGCGCGCGCCATCCAGGGCAGCGGCGACCGCCGCTCGAAACCCTTCGTCACCGTCAATTGCGGCGCCATCCCCGACAATCTGGTCGAATCGATCCTGTTCGGTCACGAAAAGGGCTCGTTCACCGGCGCCACCGAAAAACACACCGGCAAGTTCGTCGAAGCGCATTCGGGCACGCTGTTCCTCGACGAAATCGGCGACCTGCCGCTCGACGTGCAGGTCAAGCTGTTGCGCGCCGTACAGGACGGCGAAGTCGATCCGGTTGGCGGGCGCTCGACCGTCAGGGTCGACATCAGGCTGATCTCGGCAACCCATCGCAACCTGCTGCAGCAGGTCAAGGACGGCAAGTTCCGCGAGGATCTGTTCTATCGTCTGAACGTCTATCCGATCTTCGTGCCGCCATTGCGCGACCGTCGCGACGACATTCCCCATCTGGTCGAGCACTTCATGGAGAAGGTGGCGCCCGCCGATCCGCGCCACCGTCTGCGAGGCATCTCGGCTGCGGCGCTCGCCATGCTGCAGGCCTATGACTGGCCGGGCAATATAAGGCAGCTCGAAAATGCCGTCTTCCGGGCTTCGGTGCTCGCCGAGGGCGACATGCTGACCGAAGAAGAGTTCCCGCAGATCCGGGCGCAGGTCGAGGGCACGGTCAATCTCGATGCGGATATCGCCTCGCCAGCTTCAGGGGGGCCAGCTTCAGGGTGGCCAGCTTCCGGATTGGCTTCGGGCAGCCTGCCGCGTGATAACGTCCCGGCCGCCGTCGGCGCCGCCGCGGCCGAGCCCGACGCGCCGGCCAGACCCCGCTTCGGCACGCTGCGGGCGCTCGACGAGCGCGGCAATGTGCGTGCGCTGGCCGATGTCGAGCTCGAAATGATCAAGCTCGCCATCGACCACTACAACGGCCAGATGAGCGAGGTCGCCCGCCGCCTCGGCATCGGCCGGTCGACGCTCTACCGCAAGCTCAAGGAATACGGCATCGACCCGGAGACCGGCCGTGTCGAGAGGCTCGCTTCCTGAGTCACAGGGCCAAGCCGGTTCTCATCCGGACATCATTCCAGGCAACTGAGTCTCGTAATGACGTGTTCGCCGCAATGTTCACGTATTAAGGCGGACGGTAACAGATCGTGTTTCGAGCTGGCGCCAAAACATGATCTAAACCAGCGGTTTACCAAGATCTCCTGCGCAATATTTTTGGCGGGATATCGCCACGGTGTTACCGCATTTCGGCTTCAATAAGCGATGATTAACCATTAGGATCGATATTCGGATGCACATCTAACGCATCCGTTTGGTCAAATCCGGGGACAAAACGGCAGCCTGCAAGGCCTTTTGATTTGAACAGAATCGAACGACACAAAAACGGGCGGCATTATCACATGAGCGTCTGGCCGAGATGGCTGGCAGCGGTGATTGTTGCCGTCGGGTTCCTTGCAGCGGCGGCAACCGGCGCCAGCGCCGAGACACGTTCGCTGAAGCTCTATCATCTCCACACGCATGAAAAGGCGGAGATCGTCTACAAGCGCAACGGCCGCTACGATCAAGCGGGCTTGCGAAAGATCAACATCATCCTGCGCGACTGGCGTCGCAACGAGCCGACCAAGATGGATCCGCGCCTGCTGGACCTGGTCTGGGAAGCCTATCGTGAGAGCGGCGCCACCGACTATATCCAGGTCGTCTGCGGTTATCGTTCGCCGTCGACGAATTCGATGCTGCGCAGCCGCAGCAGGGGCGTCGCCGAGAAGAGCCAGCACATGCTCGGCAGGGCGATGGATTTCTACATTCCCGGCGTGCCGCTAAAGAAGCTGCGCGACATCGGCCTCAGGATGCAGGGCGGCGGCGTCGGGTATTATCCCAGCTCCGGCTCGCCCTTCGTGCACATGGACGTCGGCAATGTGCGCCACTGGCCCGGCATCAGCCGCCAGGAATTGGCGCGCGTGTTCCCCAATGGCAAGACGCTGCATGTGCCGAGCGACGGCAAGCCGCTGCCTGGTTATCAACAGGCGCTCGCCTCCTACAAAGCCCGCAAGGGCGCCGGCGCGCCGGCCATCGAACTGGCCAGCGCAAGCGGCGGTGGCAAAAAATCCCGCGGCTTCCTGGCAGCCTTCTTCGGCGGCGGCGACGACGAGGCGGACGACAGCGCCGATGTGGCGATGGCTGAGCCAGCGCCAAAGCCCCGTAACGTGAAGCCGGCGCCGTCGGCCAAGAGCAGCAATCTGCCTGGCATCGCCATCGTGGCGCCTCGGGATGCCAAGCGTGCCGAGATTCCGGAAGTCGCCGATGTTCCGGCGCCTGCGCCTGAACCGGAGAACGACACGCCGGAGACGATCATCGCGGCATTGCCGGCGCGCAGCATTCCGCTGCCCGATTTTGCTCCGCGCCCGAAGGCCGACATCGGTGCCCAGCCGCCTGAAAACGTTCCGTTCGGCGTGGCGGATGCGACTGCATCCACCGAACAGGCGGTGGCAACCGCGCAAGCGCCGGCAAGTGTGGCGTCGGCAAGCGTGGCCCCGGCAAGTGTTCCGTTCGGCATGGCAGACGCGTCGGCTACGGCCGGCCCGGTGCAGGTCGCGGCAAACAACATTCCCGTGCCGAGCTGGCGGCCCGATCATTCGCTGCCGGCCGATCTTTCGTCGGCTGGTCTTGCGCCGCAGGACAAGCAAGTGTTGCTGGCGCTCGCGAGTGCGGCCGAGCGGAGCAACACCGCCACCGATGCATTCTCGGTATTGCCGTCGGCGCGGCCCGACAGTTCGCAGCCCGACGAGGTCAAGGCCGTTCTGGAACGGGTCAGCGCGACCGACGAATACAAGGTCGCTTCGCTTTCCGAGCAAGCATCGGTGTTCGAGGAACCGGCGAGCGACGACGCATCGAGCGACGGGGCGTCGCCGCGCAAGGCCATCGTTGCCCGCCCGGCCGGCTCCGATCCGACGGCCGTCATCGGCGCGGGCGTGAAGACCACACGCAAGGAACCCAGGGCCACCGCCCGCGACCTGAAACCCGGTCCCAAGCCGGTGGTGGTCGCTGCCGCGCCGCAGGCTGCCCGTTGGGCGCTGCACAGCGGCGAGTATGTCGCGACCGTTTCAGACGCGACAACGGCGCCGCGCTATGCTTACGACTTCGTCCGTACGGCACCGAGCGAGGTCTATACCGTGGGCTTCCAGCCGGGCAACGAGATGGCCGACGCCAACCGGTTCACCGGCAAGGCCGTCAAGTTCATGTCGGTGGCCCGCTTCCAGACCGAATAACGGCTGGGCAAATATCGTAAAGGCCGCGCTGGGCACCCCGCGCGGCTGCCGCCACCGCCGGCACTGGCTTCCTTCGTGCCGGGATGCTAATCAACTGCCAGCATTCTCCCGCTTCGTCTAATGGTAGGACAGCGCCCTTTGAAGGCGTGAATCGTGGTTCGAGCCCATGAGCGGGAACCAGCCGGCGAACCAGATCGGCAGCAGAGCCAGATCGGCAGCGGCTTTTCATGCAGAAGATGCTAGCGCCCGAGCTTGCTCGCGGCGCGCGCCAAGGCTTCGATCTCGTCCCATTTGCCGGCCTTGACCAGATCGTCCGGCGCCACCCAGGAACCGCCGACGCAGATGACGTTGGGCAGGCTGAGATAGTCGGCCGCATTCTTGCCGGTGATACCGCCGGTCGGGCAGAATTTCACGTCGGCGAGCGGCGAGGCGAAGGCGTTGAGCGAGGCGATGCCGCCCGACTGTTCGGCCGGGAAGAATTTCAAAAAGCGCAGGCCGGCTTCGCGCGCGGCCATGACCTCTCCCGGCGTGATGGCGCCGGGCAGTAACGGTACATCGCTGTCCTTGGCTGCCGCGAGAAGCTCGCTGGTGATGCCGGGGCTGACGATGAACTTCGAACCGGCGGCCGCCGCCTCGCCGAACTGGCGGGCGTCCAGGATGGTGCCGGCGCCGACGACGGCGTCTTCGACCTCGCCCGCCACCCGGCGGATCGCCTCCAGCGCGTCGGCGGTGCGCAGCGTAATCTCGATCGCCGGCAGGCCGCCGCGGGCCAGCGCCTGGGCCAGCGGCACCGCGTCGGCGGGATTGGCGATCTTCAGCACCGGTATGACCGGCTGGCCGTTGAGGAGCGACAGGAGCTTTTCGGTCGTGCTGGGCATTCGTCGTCTCTCCTCTGTTGATCAAGTCGACCGGTTAGCAGAAGGCGGTTTTTCTGTCCACGAAACGCGGCGTGTCGCGATGTCACGCGTGGTGTTCGCAACCCGTCGCGAGCAGACCGCTCTCGGCTCTGCCTTGATCCGGCTGTCGTGAGCGTTTAGTGGCTTGGCGATGACACTGTCCAGCCAAGCCTTCCGTGTTGCCGCGCTTTACCGCTTCGCCCGGCTCGACACCTTCGAGGCGCTGCGTGCGCCGCTCGCCGCCTTCTGCTGCGCACGCGGCATCAAAGGCACGCTGCTTTTGGCGCGTGAGGGCGTCAACGGCACGGTCGCCGGCAGTGAAGCGGCAATCGCGGCGCTCATCGGTCATCTCGAATCCATCGAAGGTCTCGCCGGCCTCGAGATCAAATACAGCAGCGCCGCAGCGATGCCGTTCCACCGCATGAAGGTGCGGTTGAAGCGCGAGATCGTCACCATGGGCGTGGACAATATCGACCCGGCGGCAGGTGCGGGCACCTATGTTGCGCCGGCCGACTGGAACGCATTGATCTCGGATGCAGGCACCATCGTCATCGATACGCGCAACGCCTACGAGGTGTCGCTCGGCACCTTCAAGGGCGCTGTCGATCCCGCCACCACCAGCTTCCGCGAATTCCCGGCCTGGGTCGAGCGGCATCGGCATGCGCTCGAGGGGCGCAAGGTCGCCATGTTCTGCACCGGCGGCATACGCTGCGAGAAGGCGACGGCCTATGTGAAGTCGCTTGGCTTCGAGGACGTTTTCCACCTCAAGGGCGGCATTCTGAAGTATCTCGAAGACGTGCCCGCCGAACAGAGCCTCTGGCAAGGCGAATGCTTCGTGTTCGACGAGCGCGTTTCGGTATCGCACGGGTTGGTCGAAGGCGAGGCCGAACTCTGCCGCGCCTGCCGGCATCCGCTAGCCGCAGAAGACCGGCTGTCGCTGGAATATGCAACCGGCGTTTCATGCCCGCATTGCTTCGATGCCCGCTCGGAGGAGGATCGCGCCCGCTATGCCGAGCGCCAGCGCCAGGTCGAGCTGGCGCAAGCGCGCGGCGATCGTCACATCGGAAGTTAGCTTCACGTCAAGCAACTTCACGTTAAGCAACAGAGAAGCGATCGATGACCCACAGCCATGTCCCGTCGTTCTGCCGGCGTGCGACCTCGGTGGTGATCGTGCCGTCGGGAAGCCGGGTCGAGGTGAGCGCCAGGTCGCCATTGATGACAGCCGGACGCTGATCTCCGGACTGAAATTTTCGGCCGGTTGCGGTGATCTCCGCGAACAGCGTTTGGATGGCTTCGCGGCCGAACGTCAGTTGTCCGCCACCGCTGTCGATGACTGCATGCGGCTCAAAAAGCGCGGCCATGCCGTCAATGTCTCCGACCCATTGCCGTGAAATCAGCAGGCGCTCCAGTTCCTGGGGATCGCGTGCCGGCTGGCGGTCAGTCTCATCGGTCATGCCAGGCTCCTCGCAAGCGACATGCCGCGACATTACTCGAAGTCGGGGCTGGTTTCGACACTTCCAAGGTCCACAGCACTGCATGTTTTTAGGGTGCGGAAGGAGGCTGAAGCAGTTTGATTTCCGTGTGAAATCCCAGCAGATGTCGGTGCGAGGTCACGCGTGGCAGCGGGCAAAAGGATGCACCGCGTCATTGTAATGTCAAACTGCGGGACCTAGGTCTTCGACGTGCAAACCTGCCCGCGCACCTTCGGCCGGGCCAATTCTGGAGGCATAGATGTTCGATCCCAAGAAGCTCCTCGATGATCTGCTCGGCTCGCAAGTTCCCGGCACCGGATCGACCGTCCGCGACAAGGCGGGGCAGGCGGTGCAGATGGCCAAGGACAATCCGCTTGCCGCCGGCGCGCTGGCCGCGGTGCTGCTCGGAACCGGCCCAGGCCGCCAGGTCACCGGTGCGGCGGTGAAGCTCGGTGGCCTGGCCGCGATCGGCGGCCTCGCCTACAAGGCCTACCAGAACTACAAGAACGGCAACGCGCCGGCCGAAACGCAAGCCGCCGGCGAACCGGAATTGCTGCCGCCGCCGGCCGATACCGCCTTCCATCCGTCGCAAGCGCCCCAGGGCGAAGACGAATTCACGCTGACGCTGGTCAGGGCGATGATCTCGGCGGCGAAGGCCGACGGTCATGTCGATGACGAAGAGCGGCAGAAGATCGCCGGCAAGCTCAGCCTCGCCGGCGTCGGCGCCGAAGCGGAGAAATTCCTGATGTCGGAACTGGACGCACCGCTCGATCTGGATGTGCTGATCGCCGGCGCCAAGACCGATGCGCAAAAGCTGGAACTCTACACCGCCTCGCGTCTTGCCATCGATCCGGACACGCGGGCCGAACGCGGCTATCTCGACCTGCTTGCTGGCCGCCTCGGCCTGCCGGACGCGCTGGTCGACCATGTCGAGGCGACGGTGACGGCGGCGAAGGTGCCGGCAGCGGGCAGCACGGCCAAGCCGGTGACCGGTTCGCGCTGGTAGCTTGAAGGGGAGAGCCTCGGAGCGCTCGGCGGCATTCGCGTTAGCTCTCGTTAATCCGGTGAGCGCATGATTTCAGGCAGTCGGATCGGCTTTCCTCCTCCCAAGCCCGGTTCGGATCAGGGGCGGTCGCCAATGGCCGCCCTTTTTGCGAGCACAGGCCTTGGGCCGGCTTGCCATGGTTCCCGTCATTTGCGATGCCTCATCCCTTTCAGGGAGTACAGCCATGAGCGACTATAAAACCGCCATCGTCACCGGCGCCGGTACGGGCATCGGCAAAAGCGTCGCCACGGCGCTGCTCAAGGCCGGCTGGAATACGGTCTTCTGCGGTCGCCGCAAGCCGGTGCTGGAGGATGCGATCGCCGCCGCCGGGCCGACACAGGCCAAGGCATTGGCGGTCGCCTGCGACATCAGCAAGGCCGATCAGGTCGACGATCTGTTCGAGACGGTGGCAGCGGCCTTCGGGCGCGTCGACCTGCTCTTCAACAATGCCGGCACGAGCTACAAATCGACATTGATCGACGATATCCCGGTCGAAGTGTGGAACGACGTTGTCGGGGTCAATCTCACAGGCTCGTTCCTGTGTGCTCGCGGCGCGTTCGGCGCCATGCGCAGGCAGCAGCCGATGGGCGGCCGCATCATCAACAACGGCTCGGTATCGGCCTATGCGCCACGGCCGGGCTCGGTGCCCTATACGGCGACCAAGCACGCCATCACCGGGCTGACCAAGACGCTGGCGCTGGACGGCAGGCCCTTCGACATTGCTTGCGGTCAAATCGACATCGGCAACGCGCTGACCGACATGGCGCAAGCGATGACGGTCGGCGTGCCGCAAGCCAACGGCACCATTGCCGCCGAAGCGGTGATGGATGTCGAGCGCGTCGCCGATGCCGTCCTTCACATGGCCAGCCTGCCGCTCGACGCCAACGTGCTGTTCATGACCGTGATGGCGACCAAGATGCCGTTTGTCGGCCGCGGCTAGTCTCAGCCCGGTCCTAAAAGCGCGTCGCGTTCGACCGGCCTCATGCGACGCGCTTTAGGTTCTTGTTTATGCATGTCGTTATCACAAACCGCTGCACACTTTTGCGCGACATGCATTAGGGCCGCGTGACGGGAAGCGGCACGCCGGGAAGATACAGCGAAATCGGGCGGATTTCGTAGACGGCGGTCGGATTGACGCGGCGAAGGTCGCGCGCAATGTCGACAGCGGCGTCACGGTTGGCGCAGTCGACAACATAGAGTCCCAGCAATTGTTCCTTGGTCTCGGCGAAGGGGCCGTCAACAACCATTCCGGTGCCTGGCCCGCGCAAGGTGCAGGCGTCTTGTGTCGCGCCGAGCCGCGCCGCCGGTCCGAGGGTGCCTTGCCGGTAAAGCCGATCGTTGATCTGGAGAAGATCGGTCATCAGCGCCGAATCCTGCTCCGGCGTCAGCGCCGTAATCGCTTCTTCCTCGTGATAGGCTAGAATGGCATAGAACATCTGGCGTCTCCTTTCGTCGATCGTGGCCTCACTTCGTCAGAAACGTCTCGATCCGCTCCAGCGCGCGCAGGATGTTCTCCTCGGAATTGGCGTAGGATAGCCTGACATAGCCTTCGCCGAGAATGCCGAAATCGGGGCCGCCGATCAGCGCCACGCCGGCATCCTCGAGCAGCGCCGAGGCGAGCTTCTTGGCCTTCCAGCCGGTCTTGGAAACATTGGGGAAGGCATAGAAGGCGCCTTTCGGCGTAATGCAGGAAACACCGGGCAAGGCATTCAACCCCTCGACCACGACCTTTCTGCGGCGGTCGAAGGCGCGCATCATCGTGTCGACATCGTCCTGCCGGCCGTCGATGGCGGCTATGCCGGCATACTGGCTCGGCGCGTTGACGCAGGACCAGCAATTGACCGCCAGCTTGCGCACCTTGTCGTAGAGATGCGCGCCCTTGTCGCCGTTCGGCCAGATCGACCAGCCCATGCGCCAGCCGGTCATTGCCCAGGTCTTCGACCAGCCGTTGAGCACGATCAGCCGGTCGCGGATTTCGGGGAAAGCGAGCAGCGAACAATGCGTCTCGCCGTCATAGGTCATCACGTCGTAGATCTCGTCGGAAAGGATGGCGACATCCGGGTGCGCTTCCAGGCCCTTGACCAGCTTCTCGATCTCGGCGCGCGGTGTGACGCCGCCGGTCGGATTGGCCGGCGAGTTGAGGATCAGCAGCCTGGTCTTCGGCGTGATCAGCGCCAAGGTCTCCGCGGCCGAAAAGGCAAAGCCGTTCTCCTCGCGCATCGGCACCGGGATGGGGGCAGCACCGGTGAACTCGATCATCGAGCGGTAGATCGGAAAGCCGGGATCGGGATAGAGAATTTCGGCACCCGGCTCGCCAAACATCAGGATCGCCGCGAACATGGTCGGCTTGCCGCCGGGCAGGATCATCACCGCTTCCGGCGAGACTTCGACGCCAGTGGTGGCCAGCGTGCGGCGTACCACAGCTTCGCGCGTCGCCAGCAGGCCGTTGGCCGGCGTATAGCCGTGATGGCCATCGCGTAGCGCCTTGATCGCTGCCTCGACGATATGCTGCGGCGTCTTGAAGTCGGGCTGGCCGATGCCGAGATTGACAATGTCGCGGCCCTGGTGGGCAAGTGCAGTGGCACGCGCCAGCACTGCGAACGCATTTTCCTCGCCGAGGCGGTCGAAGGCCGAAATCGTGTGGAGCATTTTTCCCGTCCGTGTGGTTCTTTCAGCGAGCGTGCGTTTTTGTGAGCGTCCGCCCGCAAAAGTCAAACGGATTGGAGTTTTCGGTGTCGGAAAATCTCAAGAATTGGCAACCGCGCCCGCGGCCCGAACGCAAGTTGCTGGAGGGGCGCACTGTCAGGCTGGAGCCGCTCAACGCCGAAAAGCACGGCGACGGCCTGTTCGAGGCCTCGTCAGTGGTCGATGCCGGCGGCCGCTTCGCCTGGCTGTTCGACGACCCGCCGCAGACCCGCGCCGCCTTCCAGCCATGGCTGGACAAGGCCGAAGCCAGCGATGACCCGCTGTTCTTCACGGTCATCGACAAGGCCAGCGGCAAGGTCGCCGGGCGCCAGACGCTGATGCGCATCGATCCGGCCTATGGCGTGATCGAGATCGGCAACATCTATTGGGGACCGCTGATCTCGCGCAAGCCGGCGGCGACGGAAGCGCAGTTCCTGTTCATGAAGTACGTCTTCGACGAGCTTGGCTACCGCCGCTACGAATGGAAATGCAACAATCGCAACGAGCCGTCGAAGCGCGCGGCGGAACGTTTCGGCTTCAAGTTCGAGGGCGTTTTCCGTCAGCATCTTGTGGTCAAGGGCGAAAACCGCGATACCGCGTGGTATTCGATCATCGATAAGGAATGGCCTGATCTGCGCAGAGCCTATGAGGCGTGGCTCGATCCGGCCAATTTCGACAGCGATGGCCAGCAGAAGCGGCGGCTCGAGGATTTCCGCGCCGAGTTTGGCGCGTAGCAGGAGCTCATAGATGGCGCATACCCACGACCATGCCGCGCAGGGCCACGACCACAGTCACGGTGCCGGGCATGTGCATGGCTCGACCGACAAGAAGCGCGTGCTGATCGCGGCTTGCCTGACCGCCGGCTTCATGGTCGTCGAAGCGCTTGGCGGTCTCCTGACGGGATCGCTGGCGCTGCTGGCGGATGCCGGCCACATGCTTGCCGACTGCATTGCGCTCGGCCTTGCCTGGTATGCCTTTCATCTTGCGAGCCGACCGGGGACCGTGCGCCTCACCTACGGCTTCGGCCGGGTCAAGACACTGGTCGCCTACACCAACGGCATCGCCATCTTCGCCATTGCGCTGTGGATCGTCTATGAGGCCTGGGGGCGTTTGCTGACGCCTGCGCCCGTGCTCGGTGGGCCGATGCTGGTCGTTGCGATCGCCGGCCTTGCGGTCAATATCGGCTCTTTCTTCGTGCTGCATGGCGGCGACCGTGACAGCTTGAACATGCGCGGCGCCATCCTGCACGTGCTCGGCGACCTGCTTGGCTCGGCCGCGGCGATCATCGCGGCGCTGATAATCCTGGCGACGGGCTGGACGCCTATCGATCCGATCCTGTCGGTCCTTGTCGCGCTGCTGATCCTGTCCACGGCCTGGTCGCTGATGCGCGAGGCTGCCCACGTCCTGCTCGAAGGCGTGCCGGCAAGCCTCGACCGCGACCTGATCGCGAGGGACATCGAAGGCTCGATCAAGGGCGTGCGCGAGGTGCATCACATGCATGTCTGGTCGATCGACGGTTCCAGCAACATGGCGACGTTGCATGCCTGCCTCAATGACGGCGTCGACGCGCATATGGCGGTCAGCGCGATCAAGAAACGGCTTGCGCAGGAGCATGGCATAGCCCATGCCACCGTCGAACCGGAATTCGGCCAATGTGCCGACAGCCATGAGCATGATGGCGAGCACGATCACGCGCATGATGCGGCACCGCACCGTGGCCACTATCACTGATTTCGGGAGTTCCTGGTATTGGCAACGATCGACATGAACGCCCGCTACCCTGGGGCCGCGTGATGGACCGCGACACCCGCAATGCGGCAATCGGCGCCGCCTGGATTTTGCTGCTGTTCGGCATCGCAGCCTATTATCTTCCAACCGTGATGCTGGCGGTCGGCAACGTCTCGACGGTTCTTGCCGGCGTCGTCGCCGCGATCTTCATGGTGGCAATCTTCGTCGTGTTCTGGCTGCGTAGCCGCAGCCAGCGCAAAAAGGGAAAGTGACATGCGCATTCTGATTACCGGCGCGGCAGGCATGGTCGGCCGCAAGCTCATTGCCCGGCTGGCCAAGGACGGGACACTCGGCGGCCGCAAGATCGCCGCGCTCGACCTTCACGACATCGTGCCACCGCAGGCGCCCGCCCTCGAAGGCGTCAGCATCAGCGTCCACACCGGCGACCTTGCCGCGCCGGGCGCGACGACAAATCTGGTCGCGCCGCGGCCCGACGTGATCTTCCATCTCGCCGGCGTGGTGTCGGGTGAAGCGGAGGCCAATTTCGATCTCGGCTACCGCGTCAATCTCGATGGCACAAGGGCGCTATTCGATGCCGTCCGGCTGGCGGCATTTGCGCCGCGCCTCGTCTTCACCTCATCGATCGCCGTGTTCGGCGCGCCGTTTCCCGAAATCATTCCGGACGAGTTCCACCCGACGCCGCTGACCCTTACGGCACGCAGAAGCTGATGGGCGAGGCGCTGCTTGCCGACTATACCAGGCGTGGCTTCTTCGACGGCATCGGCATCAGGCTGCCGACCATCTGCGTCAGGCCGGGAAAGCCGAACAAGGCGGCCTCGGGTTTCTTCTCCGGCATCATCCGCGAGCCGCTGAGCGGCCATGAAGCCATCCTGCCGGTGCCGCGCTCGGTCGTCCACACACACGCCAGCCCGCGTTCGGCGGTGAATTTTTTGATCCATGCGGCTGGAATTGACGGCGCTGCAGTCGGGCCGCGCCGCAACCTGACGATGCCGGGCGTCGCCGTCAGTGTCGGCGAACAGATCGAAGCGCTGGAACGTGTTGCCGGCGCCAAGGCGGTCAAACTGATCCGCGAGGAGCCCGACGAGACGATCTGGGCGATCGTGAAGGGTTGGCCGACACGCTTCGAGGCGCGGCGCTCGAGGGAGCTTGGCTTCGCTGCCGAAACGAGCTTCGACGAGATCATACGCGTCCATATCGAGGACGAGTTGGGCGGCAGGATCCCTAGTTAAAGCACCCCGATCGGGCGCAACGAGGTCAGGCGCCAGTCAGGCTGGCCGATAGCAGCAGCAGACCGAACAGGAAGACGAAGGCGGCACCGCCGATTTCGACGAAGGAATGGATGCGGTTGCCCATGCGGCCGTCGCCGGCGAAATACACCGCCCAGTTCTTCGCGGTGACCGCAAGCGTCGCCAGAGCCGAGACGGTGATTGCGGTGCCTAACGCCATGGCCAGCACCGACAGGATACCGCCGAACCACAGCCCATTTAGCAAGGCGAAGCTCAGCACGATCAGCGCGCCGGAACAGGGGCGGATACCGACGGCAGCCACCGCCGACCAAGCCGTGCGCCAGTCGAAGCGATCGCCGGAAAGCAGCGCCGGGTCGGGCGCATGCAAGTGCCCGCAGGTCTCGCAGACCTCCCCCGCCGCATGGCTGTGGTGATCGTGCGCAGCATGGGCGTGGTCGTGTGCGCCGTGGTCATGATGGTCATGCGCATGGTCGTGATCGTCATGCGCATGAAGCGCGTGGGAATGTGCCGCATGGGCATGCGCGGAATGTGAATGGCCGGCATGTGAATGGCCGGCATGGGCAGCCGAGAGGCTGTAGCCGGGATTTGCGCCGAACAGGCGCAGGATGGCCGGGCCAGCCTTGCGCCACAGCAGCCAGGCGCCGAACAGGGTGACGAAGACATAGCTCATGATTTCGAGGAACCATGCGGCGTCGGTCATCGATATCGCGGTGCCGCGCAGCACGAAATAGGCGAGCAGCATCACCACGATCGCGGTCAGCGCCTGCAGCAGGGCCGAGACGAAGGACAGCATGATGCCGCGCCGGAGCGCCACTTCATTGGCCACCATGTAGGATGAGATCACCGCCTTGCCGTGACCGGGGCCGGCAGCGTGGAAAATGCCATAGGCAAAGGACAGGCCGATGAGCAGCCACATCTTGCTGCCGTCCTGGCGCATCGCCTTCATCGCGCCGGCAAGCGCATGATAGAATTCCTGCTGGCGCAGATTGATCCACATCAGGATGTGGGCGAACGGGCCGGTGGCGGTTGGAGCCATGCCGTCATTGGTGCCGATGCCGAGCGAGCTCTGGGCGTGGGCGGAGCCGAGAAAGTGCGTCATCACAAAGGCGGCGGCCAGAAGACCGACTGCCAAACGCAGGGACGGTTTCGTCACTGGATCTATCCTTCCGGCTGACAGGTCAGTTCAAGCTTGGTGGCAAAGATCTTGCTCATGTCGGTGCCCGTCGGATCGTTGAAGAACGCGTCGGTCAGGGTCTTCTGGTTCTGGGCGATCGCCTCATCCGGATTCGGGCGGACAACCTTGCTGGTGCAGGTCGGCGGCAGGCCATCGACCTGCAGATGGGCATCCTCGGTGAAATCGATCGCGGTGTAGAAGGTCGGGTCGTACACCCCGATGTCGATCTTGCCGCTGAGCTTGATCGGCGCCTTCGGTTCAGATTCGAACAGGATGATCAACTGGTCGTTGTCGAAATTGGCCATCAGCTGCGGCGGCGGGGTCATTGCCACGTCCTTGCCGTCGACGGTGACGAGCTGGAAGTAGTTGAATTCGGCAAGCGAGGCATGGACGGTGTCGGCAACATCCTTCAGCTCCTTGTCGTCGAGCTTCAGGTCGGAATTCTTGTCGAATTCCATCATCACCGTGCTCGAAAACAAATCGTCGAAGCGCCAGACATGGCGCAATGCCTTCACAGTTTGGTGATCCGGGCCGAGGACCACTTCGAGCCGGGCCTCGGCGAAGACGTGGGGATGCACCTCGGCCGGTCCGACGGCGGCAATAGTCGCGGTCAAGGCCGAAGCCAGCATGATGGCTTGCTGTTTCAGGTGCATTCTCGGTCGCGATTCAATCGGCTTCGGTGAATTGCCGACAGTTACCAGAAAGGGGGCGAAAATGGGACCGCAAGCCGGCTGAAAGCTCATGCGGTGTCCAGCGCCTTGAACCACTGCACCAGGAAGTCGACGAATACGCGAACTTTTGCAGGCAGATAGCGCCGGTGCGGATAGACGGCGAAGATGCCGCCGCCGGGCAGGATGCGGTCATCCAGCGCAGTCACCAGCTTGCCGCTTTCGATGTCGGGCGCGGCGATGAAATCTGGCAGGATGGAAAATCCCAATCCAGCCACGGCAGCGGCCCTTGCCGCCATCGGGCTGTTGACCTCGATCGGGCCGGAAACCGAGACGCTCACGGTATCGCCGCTGTCGCCCTTGAACGGCCAGTTGGTGAGCCAGCGGCCATTGGTGTCGATGATGCAAGGCACGCGGGCAAGGTCTTGCGCCCTGACCGGCATGCCGTGCTTGGCGATCAGTTCGGGAGACGCGCAAAGCCGTACCGAAAATGGCGCCAGGCGCCTGGCGATCAGCGAGGAATTCTCCAGCCGCGAAATGCGCACCGCCAGATCGAAGCCCTCCTCGACCAGATCGACGAAGCGATCGTCGAGATGAATGTCGAGGACGATGTCGGGATGCTGCTTGGCGAAGTCGATCAGCGATTGGCCGATCGGCGCGTCGGCGAAAGTACGCGGCGCCGACAGCTTGATCCTGCCGCGCACGTCGCCGGAGGATTCGCGCACCGCATCGGCAAGGCTGTCGACCTCGCGCACGATCTCCGAGGCGCGCCGGTAATAGGTGTGGCCGGCCTCGGTCAGGGAGAACTGCCTGGTGGTCCGGTTGAGCAGCAGCGCGCCGAGCTCGTCCTCGAGCTCGCGCACGTATTTCGACAACAGCGCCTTGGAGCGGCCGATCTTGCGCGCCGCCGCCGAAAAGCCTTCGGCCTCGACCACGTCGATGAAGGCACGCATGCGGGTCAGCGTATCCATGTCATGCGCCTCCTTGGCGGGCTGAAAGGATGCGGGCGGCCAGCGCAATCAGCTGCCGGTCGCTGTTCTTCGGACCGAGCAGCGAAAGTCCGAACGGCGCGCCTTCGGCCCTGCCGAGCGGCAGCGTGATTTGCGGAAAACCGGACAGGCCGGAAAGGCATAGCAGTCTCAGCGCGCGCTCGCGATAGGTCTGCAAATCGTCGAATGTCGCGGCCTTGAGCGGCGCGGCACCCGGAGCGGTCGGAAGCACAAGAACGCCGTCGTCGCCAAGCAGGCCGGCAAGTTCGAGGCGAAACGAAACGCGACGTTCCGTTTCGTGCTGCGCGGTTGTCGCGCTGATGGTCGCGCCATGCTCGAAGCGCTCCCTGACGCCGGGGCCGAGCATGCGGTCGCCGCCGGCGATCCAGGCGCCGTGGCTTTGCCAGGCTTCATAGCCCTGCAGCTTACGGAAGCACCAATAAAGATCGTCGATTGAATGCGACAGCGGGCCAACGCTGCGCGGCGCTCCCAGCACCGTAGCGACACCGCGGACCATGGCGCGATATTCCTCGGCCTCCAGCGGGCCGAGCACCAGGCTGTCCAGCGCGTCGAGGGCAAGAGGGCTTACCAGTTCGTGGCGATGCGGATCGTCGCCGAGCAGCACCGTGCCGACCTTTTCGTAGGCGACGATATCCCTGGCGAACCAGCCGACCGTGTCCAGCGAAGGCGCCAGCGGCATGGTGCCGTCGAGCGGGATGCGGCCATGCGTCGTCCTGAGGCCGACCAGGCCGCAGAAGCTTGCCGGCGCACGGATCGAGCCGCCGGTGTCGGAGCCGGTGGCGATGTCGGCAAGCCCGCCGGCGACAGCCGCGGCAGAACCGGAGGACGAGCCGCCGGTGACGCGATCGGGTGCCGCCGGATTGACCGGCGACGGGAAATGCGCGTTCAGCCCCAGCAGGGAAAAGGCGAGTTCGTCGGTCTGCGTCTTGCCGACGAAGCGTGCGCCCGAATCAAGCAGCGCCTGGACGGCCGGCGCGGTCGCCGTGGCCGGTGAAGCTTCCCGGTATTTCTGCGGATTGCCGCAGCCGGTGCGGTAGCCGGCGACGTCGAAGATATCCTTGACGGCCAGCCGCAAGCCGACAAGCGGGCCGGATTGCGCATTGGTAACAGGGGCTTGATCAAGGTCGAGAAAAGCGTTCAGCGGGCCGCGAGTGCCTGTCATGCGTTCGATATCCGGATGTGCTTGCCGCAGCATTGTTCTTCTGGTTGCCGCAGCATTGTTCGATGCCACAAATTTTACAACCTGCCATACGATTTTTATTGATTGTGAAATCTTTCGCTCTTATATCGCGCTTGCCCAAAGTCGCACGTGCCTGTGGGTGTCCGCCGATCCTCGAATGGTGAGGGATATCGGTAAGGTAACTGGAGCCAACCCCTCCAGTCGGTTTAGCGGCCAACCGCCAACCGAGGACACCTTGAAGCAACGACGGTGCGGGCCTTTCTGGTGTTCTGCCGGTCGTCCAAAGACCGGGGTTACTGAAGAGGCACACCTTCATTGCCGGCAGTGCGGACGGGTCTCCCATCCAAGCCAAGGCAGACAAAGCGAACCGAGGCCGGGCAAGGCCAAGGTTCACCGCCGCGAGACGGCGCTTCATGGTTCCGGGGTCTCCACCGGCTGGTTCCATGGATTTCCGTCCCGCCTTTGTCCACCGCGTGTTCGCGAGGCCGAGAGCCCGCGTCCGCAAGCCTTTGTGCGCGCCGAAAGGCGCTGATGGAGAGACCCCGATGGCTACCCAGCGCATCCTTGATTTCCTCGCTACCCGACGTCCGAACGGCCCGTGCCTCGTCGTCGACCTCGATGTGGTGCGCGACAATTTCCGCGCCTTCGAGAAGGCGCTTCCCGATTCCAAGATCTACTATGCGGTGAAAGCAAACCCGGCGCCGGAAATCCTGCGCCTGCTTGCTGCGATGGGCTCGTCCTTCGACACCGCTTCCGTTGCCGAAGTCGAGATGGCGATGGACGCCGGTGCGCCGGCGGACCGCATCTCCTTCGGCAACACCATCAAGAAGGAGCGCGACATCCAGCGCGCCTACCAGCTCGGCATTAAGCTGTTTGCGGTGGACTGCGTCGAGGAGGTCGAGAAGATCGCCCGTGTCGCTCCCGGCGCTCGCGTGTTCTGCCGCGTCCTGACCGACGGCGAGGGCGCCGAATGGCCGCTGTCGCGCAAGTTCGGCTGTGTGCCGGCGATGGCGGTCGACGTGCTGCGCCATGCCAGGGCGCTCGGCCTCGATGCTTATGGTGTGTCGTTCCATGTCGGCTCGCAGCAGACCGACCTGACCGCCTGGGACCGCGCGCTGGGCGACGCCAAGAAGGTGTTCGCGACGCTCGCCGACGAAGGCATCGTGCTGAAGATGGTCAATATGGGCGGCGGCTTCCCGACCCGCTATCTCAGGGATGTGCCGGTGGCGCAGGCCTATGGCCAGGCGATCTTCTCGGCGCTCAGGAAGCACTTCGGCAACGCGATCCCCGAGACGATCATCGAGCCGGGCCGCGGCATGGTCGGCAATGCCGGCGTCATCAAGTCGGAGGTCGTGCTGATCTCGAAGAAGGCCGACAACGACAATGTGCGCTGGGTGTTCCTCGACATCGGCAAGTTCGGCGGTCTCGCCGAGACGATGGACGAGGCGATCCGCTACCCGATCGTCACCGCGCATGACGGCAGCGAGACCGCGCCTTGCGTGCTCGCCGGCCCGACCTGCGATTCGGCCGACGTGATGTACGAAAAGACGCCGTATCCGCTGCCCTTGTCGCTGACCATTGGCGACGAGGTGCTGATCGAGGGCACCGGCGCCTACACGACGACCTACGCGTCGGTTGCCTTCAACGGCTTCGAGCCTCTCCGATCCTACCTGATCTGACGGTTCGAAAGAACCGATCAGATCATCCCGAGGTGGGCGCCTGTCGCCCGCCCGGGCTCGCCTGTGGAACAATCCGCTCGTGAAGGATCGCGGAAATGGACGTTTTGGATTTCATTGTTGAAGGCGCCGCGGGGATGTCCCCCTCGAGGGGGGAGAATGCCGGCGCTTTTGTCATCACTGCCGAAACCGCTGCCGATATTGGTGCGCGCGAGGCTTTGCTCGATCGCGCCATGGGGCCGAAGCGCCGGAAGAAGTCGTCGGAAAAGCTGCGGCGCGGCCGCCGGCCTTCGGAGGGCCTTGCCTTTGTCGCGCGCGATGCGTCGGGCGCTGTTGCCGGCACCGTGCGGCTGTGGGACGTGGTGCTGGGCGAGGGCGGCAAGGCAGCGCTGCTGCTCGGCCCGCTTGCGGTCGACCCGGCGCTGAAAAATGCCGGCATCGGCTCGGCGCTGATGCGCCATGCAGTGACTGAGGCCGAGCGGCTTGGCCATGCGGCGATCCTGCTGGTCGGCGACGCACCCTATTACGAGCGCTTCGGGTTTTCGGCCGCAAAGACCGGCTCGCTGGCCATGCCGGGGCCTTACGAGCGGCACCGCCTGCTGGCGCGGGAACTGGTGGTCGGCGCGCTCGACGGCGCGCAGGGCACGTTGAAGGCGGCCGGGCGCAAGCTGAAGGCGCAGCGGCTGTCGCTCGCTGCCTGATGGTTCGAAGCCGCCGTCGTCGCGCGCGGCGGCTTGTCTCACCTTAAGCGATCAGCCGATCAGCTGGCTGAGCGCCATGGCGACGCTCATGTCGCCTTCGACCTTTATCTTGCCGGACATGAAGGCCATGGTCGGGTTGAGATCGCCTGATATCAGCGAGTCCAAATCGTCGAGCGACAGCTGTATGGTGCAATCTGCCGGTGCATCGGTGGTCGAGACATCGGCGCCGTCGATGACGATGACGCCGTCGCTGCCGGTGTCGAATTTCACGGAGCGATCGAACCCGGCGCTCGCCACGCGCGACCTGATCTTGTCGGCAATCTCCTGAACGCTCATGGCGGTTCTCCTCGTCTGGTTGCGTTTGTCGCGCCTTGGCGCTTCGACCCGGCCGAAGCCGCTTGCCTGGTTTTACAGCCACGGTCGGCGCATATAGCTTCGGGTTGACGTTTACGTCAACGCGGTTCCCCGAGCTGAAGATGGGCTTTATCGCCGCAGCATCACGCGGGCATGACACCTTGGCGGCCGGCATTGTTGCCATGCAAAGCCGCCGGGCGTATCAGGCACCACTCCCCTTTTGATATCGGCGAGCCGCCCCGGTGCTTTCCAGAAACGAACCGCAAGTCTATGCCCGCCGACTGCGCGCGGTGCTGATCCGATCGATCCCGCTGCTCGAGGCGCGCGGCATCGCCGTCGTCATTCTGGCGGCTTTGGTCGGGGTGATAGCGGGTGCGCTGGTCACCGGCATGAGCGAACTGGTGCAGGTCCTGCATGGGCTTATGTTCGGCGTTCAGCCCGGTGGTCGGCTTTCGGCGATGTTTTCGCTGCAAAGGCCGGAGCAAGCGCTGATACCGGCGATCGGCGGCATCCTGCTCGGGCTGACGGTGATCTGGCTGAGAAAGCGGAAGTTCCGCACGCCGGTCGATCCGATCGAAGCCAACGCCCTTTACGGCGGCCGCATGTCGCTGACCGACACTTTCATCATCGCCGGGCAGACGATGATCTCGAGCGGCTTCGGCGCTTCGGTCGGGCTCGAGGCCGGCTACACGCAGGTGGGTTCCGGCCTGGCGTCGCGGCTGGCGCGCTTGTTCAGGCTGCGCCGCAACGATGTCCGCATCCTCGTCGGCTGCGGTGCGGCCGGCGCGATCGCCGCCGCCTTCGATGCGCCGCTGACCGGCGCCTTCTACGGTTTCGAGCTGGTCATCGGCATCTATTCGGTCGCCAATGTCGCGCCGGTGATGGCCGCCGCGATCTCGGCCTCGCTGACCGCCGAAATGTTCGGCGGCGTGCCGTTTCCGCTGGAGCTCGCGGGTCTGCCGGCGCTCACCGTCAGCCAGTATTTGCCGTTCATGCTGCTCGGGCTTTTGGGTGGCGGTGCTTCGATCGCCATCATGCATCTGGTGAGCCTGATCGAGCGCATCTTTGCGCGGCTGTCGATCGACGCCTCGTTGCGCCCAGCCATCGGCGGCGTGATGGTCGGGCTGCTGGGGCTGATCACGCCGCAGGTCCTGTCCAGCGGCCATGGCGCGCTGCACCGCGAATTCGCGATGAATTACGGGCTGGCCGTGGTGGCCAGCGTCTTCGTGCTGAAGCTGTCGGCGTCGGCGATCTCGCTCGGCTCCGGCTTCCGCGGCGGGCTGTTCTTTGCCTCTTTGTTCCTCGGTGCCCTGCTCGGCAAGATGTTCGCCGGCGCGATGGCGTTCGTCTCGCCGGCGACCGGCATCGACCCCGCCGTCGCCGCCGTCGTCGGCATGACCTCGCTCGCCGTCGGCGTCGTCGGTGGCCCGTTGACGATGACCTTCCTGGCGCTGGAATCGACCCGCGACCTGACGCTGACCGGCGTGGTGCTGGCCGCCTCGCTCATGGCGGCGATCCTAGTGCGAGAAACGTTTGGCTATTCCTTCTCGACATGGCGCTTTCACCTGCGCGGCGAAACCATCCGCAGCGCCCATGATGTAGGCTGGATGCGCAGCCTGACGGTCGGCTCGATGATGCGCAAGGATGTCCGCACCATCGACGCCTCAACGACGCTTGCAACATTCCGCAAGCAGGTGCCGCTCGGTGCCTCGCAGCGCGTCATCGCGGTGGATGCCGAACTGCACTATGTCGGCGTGCTGATCGTCGCCGAATTGCACAGCCATTTGTCGGATGACGAGATGCCGGTGCTGTCCTTCGCCAAATTTAGGGATGCGGTGCTGGTGCCGAGCATGAACGTGCAGTCGGCGGCCGAGACCTTCCAGCGCGCCGGCGCCGAGGAATTGGCAGTGGTCGAGGATTTCACCGACCGCAAGGTGGTCGGTTTGCTGACCGAAGGCCACCTGATGCGCCGCTATGCCGAGGAACTCGACAAGGCGCGGCGCGATCTGTCGGGCGAGGGGTAGCCGAGAGGGGATGGCGATCCCGCTGCATTTAGCTGGACACCGCCGGCGAATGACCGCTACCATCGCGGTGGCTTTGAACCAGATTTCATCTGGAGCCAGATTCCGCCTGGAGATGGCGTGCTCGAAGAACCGAACAGAAATCCCGGATCCCATCGCTATGGGAAGCCGAGCTTGTGGTGGCCACCACCGTTGGGTTGACGGCCTGCGGGCCTGATCCAAGCTGAAAATCAAATTCTGTGTTCAGAGAGACATCATCATGAATACCCTGCTTTCCGTGGAAGCCCGGGAGACCGCGCTTGCCGTGACTTTCGTGTCGGGCGAAACAGTCTGCTACCCCTGGCTTTGGCTAAAGGACAATGCACCATCGGCGTTTCACCCGCAGACCGAAGAACGAACTTTCGACCTGACCAGCGTAGACCCCTCGCTCAGACCCATCAGCGTGCGGGACAGGGGCAGCGCTGTGGGCATTGTCTGGCAGAACGACCAGGCTGAGGAGGAATTCCCGAGCCAGTTCTTTGAGTCCTACCGTCCCGGCAGAAAGCGGGACGATCCGGCCGACATCGCTCCGAAACTCTGGGACGCCTCAATCAATCTTGAAACCATGCCGCGTCACGCCGCCGGGGACATCTTGCAAAGCGATGCCGATCTGCTCGCCTGGCTGAAGGCAACGGCTGCATACGGGCTCTCCATCGTCGATGGGCTTGACGATGATCCCGATGCGGGGCGGCGTGCGGCCGAGCGGATTGGTTTCCTGCGCCAGACAAATTTCGGCACGATGTTCGAAGTCGTGTCGATGCCGAACCCGAACAATCTGGCCTATACGCCGGTCGCCTTGCCGCTACACACCGATCTCGCGAACCAGGAGGTGCCGCCCGGCTACCAGTTCCTGCATTGTATCGCCAATGACGCTGAGGGCGGTGGATCGATCTTTGCCGACGGGTTTGCGGTCGTCGCCGCGCTACAGGCGGAAGATCCGGAAGCCTACCGCCTATTGTGCGAGATCGAGATCCCCTATCGTTTTCACGATGAAAACTACGATCTGCGCGGTCGGTTTCCTGTGATTGTAACGCAACGCGACGGGGAAGTGACGGAGTTGCGGTTCAACGCCCATCTTGTCGATGTCATCGACCTTCCCTCCGACCTATGCGCGCCCTTTTATGCGGCTTATCGCAAGCTGATGATGATGATCCGCGGGCCGCGTTTCCAAATAGCCTACCGCCTGAAGGCCGGCGAAATGGCGGTCTTCGACAATCGCCGGGTGTTGCATGGCCGCCAATCGTTCAACCCGAACACCGGGCGGCGACATCTGCGCGGATGCTATGTCGATCGTGGTGAGTTCCAGAGCCGGATTCGCGTCCTCTCGCGATAGTGATGCGACACACATGTCGGCTGCTGCGTAAGGACGGCTCACGTCAACGGTCCGCTAATCGCCGGCTCAGAAATCCGATTGCGCGAACTGCCTTCTTCCTTGTGGAAGAGTGTCTTGAAGAAAAGAGCGTCGGGAACCGCCTTGATTATTTTTGCGATCACGGCGGTCGCGAGCACGGCAAACGCCAGGCGACCGAGAAGCACGCTCGTGACATCGGTGCCAAGAGCGACGACGACCAACGTATCCTCAATGAGGCTATGGGCAAAACCCATGAACACGCAGGCGAGGAATATCTGACGCGGCTCCGCGCTAGACGTGCGCGCGTCGCGGATCAGCAGTCCTGCGCCATAGGAAATCCCGAGAAACAGGCCGACAGCGGCGAAAGGTACCGTCTGCCTTTCGATGCCGGCGAGCCGAAAGAGCGGTGCAAGCCCTCTGTTCATCCACTCCAAAATGCCCGACATCTTGAGAAGCTCGATCACCCAGCTCAGCGCAAGCAGAACGACGAGCATGATGCCCAGGGTTTTGAGCGTACCCAGGAGAAAGCCGCCCCAGTCGGTGCTTTCATTCGCCGGCATCCACGCCGGCGTCACCGGTCCTGACAGCCATCCGGTCACGGCGAATATCTGATGCAGAAGGACAGCAAAGACCAAACCCCCGCCAATACGAAGCGCCGCGGTGACCAGGAAGCTCGGCCCGGTCCTCTGAATGATCCGTTGCTCGATCGGAATGGCATGTGCAAACAGCAAGAGAGCCGAAAGAACCGTCATGTCGGCAGTGCTGAGCGCCGAAACCGGAACCAAGGTGAATACGATCACAAGCGCGCCCCAGATCCCGACCAGCAATCCCGTCAGCCAGGCAAAGGCGAGTTCAGGTGGCAACCCCACCTGCAACATGAGCGGGGAGAAGAACGGAGAAATTGCCTGGATGACGCGAAGGTCCTGCAGGAGCCGCGTGGCTATCGCAACCGGAACGATCACGCGAACCAGCTCCCAATAGATTTCAAGCGTTTCCAATGTCTTGCGATAGAAGGCGGCGCAAATTGCCATCATGCTGCTCCATCATCCCTGGAGCCATCTGGGTAACCTGAGACGCTTCGCATTTGTGGTCAAAGTTTGCGATTACGTGCAATAAAATTGCAATACACCGACGATGAGCGCGACCGAGATGGACAAGATCGACAGAAGGCTTCTCAACCTGCTCCAGGATGATGCCTCACGAACGAACGCCAAACTGGCGGGGTTAGTCGGGCTTTCCCCTTCGAGCTGCCTGCGCCGCATACGACGACTGAAGAAAAGCGGCGTCATCAGCCGCGTTGTCGCGCTTCTCGCACCTGCAAAGGCTGGCCGGGGCTTGAAAGCGATCGTCACCGTCGAACTGGAGCGTCATGGCGAGCAGTATATGCGGGACTTTCTCGAGTTGGCCGCTCAGGAACCGGCCGTCACTCAGGCCTACAGCGTGAGCGGCGAAACCGACGCCGTCCTTATGCTCCGCCTGACGGATATGGAAGAGTTCGATGCGCTATGCGAGCGACTGTTCCGAGACCGAAGCAACGTCGCGCGATACCAAACGATGTTCGTGATCCGAACGGCCAAAGAAGTGACCGCAATTCCACTGTAGTGTTCGGGTTGCGATAGACCTGCTAGGCCGTGAATTCAGCGGCCCGGCGAAGAAACTTTACGAACTTTCAATATGCCGCAAAGGCGGTAGTGAAGGAACGCCTAGCGCACGCTAGGACAATCGCTGGCGCCGAATGTCGGAATTGGGCGCCAGCTCGACGCATTTCATGGCGCCTCCCTCACGCCCAGGCATGAAGCTGTCCTTGTTGACTCAAGGAGAATTTGCATGCGTGGTCATTGCTTATGTGGCGCTATTGCTTTTGAAGTCGATGGCCCGGCACAGGCCTGCGTGGTCTGTCATTGTGAAAGTTGTCGGCGGCAATGTTCTGCGCCGATGACCTCCTATATTGGCGTCTTGAACGGCCAATGGCGATGGCTGAGCAAGCTACCGAAGGTATTCAACTCTTCTCCCGGTGTGGAAAGAACATTTTGCGATCACTGTGGCACGCCGCTGTCCTTCCGCTCAAAGAACATGTCTGATGTCATGCATTTTTTTGCGGCAGCGATGGAGGAGCCAGAAAAATTTGCACCTACGCTGCATGTCGCCTTTGAGGAGAAGCTCCCTTGGTTGAAACTCGCCGACAACCTGCCGACCCGTTTTGGGCCTGACTATACGAAAGACTAGGATCTGCTCGCATCGAGACAAACGGCGGAAGCTGAGGACAGCGTCCGGAAGCGAGATGATACCCCCGTCCGTTCAAACGGCGGTCAAACATTATCGATCGTGGCTGCTCTCGACCTGCTTGAGCGGCAGCAGGTAGGCGATGATCTGCTGATCGCCGAGAGCTGGATCAAAGCCAATAATGTCGGATGCGAAAAGGTCGTGAGCAGGGCGTCTCTCGAAGCCAAGGCTCTCGTACAGCTTGCATGCAGACGGCATGAACGAGGCAGTGTGAAGCGCAAGGCCGCCTGAGCCTTGCCGACGCGCTTGCATGACGCACCATTCGCAAAGCGCGCGGCCGTATCCGCGGCCCTGTGCCGAGGGAGCGACCGCGAGGGTCCTGAGGCCTGCCAGCCCGGGCGGCCAGCCCATGCGGTCAAAGGCGGCATCGGCGTAGTAGGTGACCGTCCCGACGAGCCGTCCCTCGGCTTCGAGCACCGCGACGCTAGCCTTCGCCCATCGCCCCGCGACATCCCGCGCATCGTCCACGTAGGGCTCGAATATGTGTGGCGCCAGAACGGGCCGTAACGATGCGAAGGCGTCGGAGATGAGCAACCCGATTCCATCCAGTTCCTGACGGCTTGCCAGGCGGACGCGTGGCTTGGATGCGATCTGCATGCATGTTCTCACTGCACCAGCAATTGGACCATATGTAGGGCGTTTTGTGCCCCACCGGTTGGCTGAACTTCGCCCGGCTTCGGCTGTCGGCCGTGTCCCGCAACGCGATTCCCGGAGAGATTCGCCTGCCACAATAATCATCGGCAGCAAGATTCCAATGGACCTGAGCCGTCGAGCCGCGACGAGGAGTTAATCGGCGGAGCACCTCAAACTTTCGATAACAGTTTGCTCATGCTTATGCGCTCCTCGACCTCGTATCCGCACTTTCGGTAGAACCCAAGAACCGTCGAATTGGAAGCGACAATTTGGAGGTTGATCTTTATGCAACCAAGGCCGGCGAGCCGCCTTTCCGCTTCGTGGATGAGGGCCTCGCCGATCCCTTTTTGGCGATGGGACTGCAGGGTAGCGATTCGCGATATCCACCCTCGATGGCCGTCATACCCGGCCATGATCGATCCGACGACCTGATCGGCCTCTATCGCCACCAAGAGCAGGTTCGGCTGATGCCTCAGCTTCTCGGGAATTGAGATGTGGGCTGCGTTCCAAGGTGTATCGTTGGGAAATGCGTCCCGCCACAGGGCCTCGACCCCGTCAAAGTGGCAGTCGGTGTATTCTACAATCGAGACCATTCAGTCTACCCGGATAGGCCAATCGGGGGTCGAACCAGACAGTACCTAATAAGCGGGTGATTTTGGAAGTTGTCGTTGTAGGCCCGTAGCTTCGGCATGCCTAGCGCGGTGCCTGCTGTCGTCGGACGCTCGATCATGCGGCAGACGCGGGGTGGCTCATTGCTGCTGTGCTCCATCACGGCGGCGGATGCGGCCGCGGTCGTCACGTCCTCGTTGCGGATGACATATTCGATCACATGGCGATGACGCCGCTGCGCGGCTCGAGGTAGACCTCAAATTATCCCCCGGCAAGACGCGGCAGCAGGAATATCTCCGCCCCTTCCGGCAGCTCCTTCGACCAGGTGTCGCGATAGATCGTACCGTCGATAGCGACGGCGATGCCGCGATCGATGTAGGGCTCGAGGCCGGGATACTGCTCAGCCAGCTTCCTGAACAGCTCCCGAATATCCTTCGCCTCGATCTCGACCTTGTTCTTGCCTCCGGCGATCGCGCCGAGCGATCCCCAGAGCGTTACTTCAACCATCAGCCTTCCCGTTCCGCCTCGATCGCCGCCAGGATGCGCGGCGGCGACATCGGTATATGCGCCATGCGCACGCCGACCGCATTCGAGACTGCATTGGCGATCGCCGCCAGCGGCGGCACGATCGAGGTCTCGCCGACGCCGCGCACCCCGTAGGGATGGTTAGGGTTGGGGATCTCGAGGATCTGTGTGTCGATCATCGGCAGGTCCGAGCAGACCGGGATGCGGTAGTCCAGGAAGCCAGGGTTCTGCAGCCGCCCGTCCTTGCCGTAGATGTACTCTTCGTTGAGCGCCCAGCCGATGCCTTGCGCGGCACCCCCCTGGTACTGCCCCTCGACGTAGGTCGGATGCACCGCCTTGCCGGCGTCCTGAACGACGGTGTAGCGCAGCACCCTGGTGAAGCCGGTCTCCGGATCCACCTCGATATCGCAGATATGGGTGGCGAAGGAGACGCCGGCGCCGTCGGCGACGAGCTCGCTGTGGCCGGCGATCGGTCCGCCCGTCTTGCCCGACGCGGCCGCGATCTCCTTCAGCGACAGCGCAGCAAGGTTGCCGTACTTCTCGCCCCTAGCGATCGCGTGGCCCCTTTCCCAGACCACGTCGTCGACCGGGATGTCCCACGTCTGCGCGGCGCGATCCCGCAGGATCTTGATGGCGTTGCGAGCGGCGGAGATCGTCGCCATCGACGACGAGAAGGTGCCGCGGCTGCCGTCCGTCATATCGTTGTAGCCGAGGCTGGAGGTATCGGCGACCACCGCCTTGACCTGCTCATAGGGGATACCGAGCTCCTCTGCCGCCACCAGCGAAAGCGAGGCGCGCGAGCCACCCACGTCAACGGTTCCGACGGCAAGCGAGACCGAACCGTCCATGCCGATGTTGAGGTCGGTGCAGGTCTGGCCGCCGAAGTTGAACCAGAAGCCGCAGGCCATGCCGCGGCCCTGGTTCTTGCCGAGCGGCGCCTTCATGTGCGGATGGCTCTTCGCCGCTTCCAGCGTCGGGCCGATGCCGATCGGGCCGTATACCGGGCCGTAGGACGATCTGGTGCCTTCCTGCGCCGCGTTCCTGATCCGGAACTCGACCGGGTCCATGCCGATCTCCTTGGCCAGCTCGTCGACCGCGCTTTCCACCGCAAACGCCGCCATCGGTGCCGACGGCGCGCGATAGGCCGCCGTCTTGGGCCGGTTGACCAGCACTTCGTAGCCGACCGTCCTGACGTTCTCGAGCTTGTAGCAGGCAAAGGCGGTCATGGCGCCGATCTCAGCCCACATGCCGGCATAGGGGCCGCAGGAATAGCGCAGCGTGGCCTCGGCCGCCGTGATCGTGCCGTCCTTACGGGCGCCGATCCTGACGTCGATCGAGGTGGCGCTAGTCGGGCCGGAGGCGCGGAACACCTCGTCGCGCGTCATGACCAGCTTGACCGGCCGGCCGGCTTTGCGCGACAGCGCCAGCGCCACCGGCTCGGCCCAGACATGGGTCTTGCCGCCGAAACCGCCGCCGATCTCCGACGAGGTGACGCGCAGCTTCGAGGCCTCCATGCCAAGCAGCTGGGCGCAGTGCTGGCGATAGACGAAATGCCCTTGCGTGCAGACCCAAAGATCGGCGGTGCCGTCGGAGCTGACATTGGCCACGCAGGCATGCGGCTCGATATAACCCTGGTGCGTCTGCTCGGTCTTGAAGGAGCGTTCGACGACGAAATCGGCGTGGCCGAAACCTTCATGGATGTCGCCATGGCCGTACTGGGTGCGCTTGGTGACGTTGGAAGGCTTGACGGGCTTTTGCTCAAGGCCCTCGGTGAAGATGGCGTCGTTGAGCACGGGTGAGGAGTGCTTCATCGCCTCGTCGACGTCGGTGACATGCGGCAGCACCTCGTAGTCGACCTCGATCAGCTTCAGTGCCTGCCTCGCCGTGCGGGCATCGACCGCAGCGACCGCGGCCACAGCATGGCCGTCGTAGAGCGCTTTCTTGCGCGCCATGCAGTTGTCGAGGATGTCGTACATGGCGGCATCGCCGTCGGTGAGGTCGGGCAGGTCGGCCGCGGTGATCACCGCCTTGACGCCGGCGAGCTTCTCCGCCTTCGACGTGTCGATCTTCCTGATCGTGGCATGCGCATGGGGGCTTCTGAGAACGCGCCCGACCAGTTGCCCGGCCATGTTGAAGTCGGCGCCATAGCGTGCGCGGCCCGTCACCTTGTCGACGCCGTCGGGACGGATGGGGCGCGTGCCGACAGAGGTGAAATTGCGTCCGGAGTAACGTGGATCGAAATTCATCGTCATGCTCCCTTCATCACGCTCGCGGCGTCCTGAACGGCACGCACGATCTTGTCATAGCCGGTGCAGCGGCAGAGGTTCCCGGCGAGGCCGAAGCGGATCTCCTCCTCGGTCGGATCGGGGTTCTTGGCCAACAGGTCCTTGGCCGCCATGAGGAAGCCCGGCGTGCAGATGCCGCATTGAAGCGCGGCGTGTTCCAGGAATTTCTGCTGCAGCGGATGCAGCTTGTCGCCATGCGCCATGCCCTCGATGGTTTCGATGCGCCGCCCTTCAGCCTCCGCGCCGAGCACCAGGCACGAGCACACCAGCCGGTCGTCGAGGATAATGCTGCAGGCGCCGCAGTCGCCGGTGCCGCAGCCTTCCTTGGCGCCCGTCAGCCCCAGGCGATCGCGCAGGACATCGAGCAGCGTCTCGTCCGGCTGGCAAAGGTACTCGACATTGTCGCCATTGATTGTCGTTGATACTGCCACACCAGCCATTATTTGCCTCCTGCACGTGCATAGGCGGTCGTGGCGGCCCGCTTGGCCAGCACACCCGCAACTTTCCGTCTGAATTCGATAGTGCCTCGCTTGTCGTCGATCGGACGACAGGCCCCCGAGCAGACCTTGGCGAGCCTTTCCAGCGTGGCTTCGTCCAGCTTGGAGCCGATGAGAACCTCGGCGGCCTCCTCGACCAGAATCACCGTCGGCGCCACGGCGCCCAGCGCCAGGCGGGCGAATTTGACGCGACCTTGCTCATCGAGCATCAGGTTCACGCCGGCGCTTACCACGGCGATGTCCATCTCCGTGCGCGGAATGAAACGCAGATAGGCATCGCCCGAACGCGGCAGACGTTTGTCGAGCAGGATTGCCTCGATGATCTCGCCCTTGGTCAGCGACGTCTTGCCCGGCCCCGTCGGTACCGCTTCCACGGCAATCGTGCGCCTGGCTCCCGGGCCGACGACCACCGCCTTGGCGCCAGCGGCTACCAGCGCCGGCACGCTGTCGGCGGCCGGCGAGGCGTTGCACAGATTGCCGACGATGGTGCAGCGTCCCTGCACCTGCTTCGAGCCGATCAGGTTCGCAGCTTCGACGACGCCGGGCCATGCGTTCTTCAGGGCCTTGCTCTCGCCCAGCACCGCGCAGGGGACCGCCGCGCCGATGCTGAAGCCCTCGGCTGTTTCCCTGATCTCGCCAAGCCCGTCGATCGCCTTGATGTCGACGATCAGGTCGGGTTCGATAAAGCCGCCTTTCATTCTCACCAAGAGGTCGCTGCCTCCGGCAAGGATGGCGGCCGTGCCGGCTGAGCCGGCCAACAGGCCGGCGGCGTCTTCAATTGAAAGCGGACGTATGTAACGCATCGTCTCCCCTTAGTGGTCATAATCACATCAACTGATATAAACCGTCTCTCCACAATGGCCATCCCATTCGTACATTCGCGGATTGGGCCAGGCGTAGCAATTTCATTTGCTCGTCCAACTGGACGCCGCGCCGGCCACTAATGCTCGATCGGTCCCTTCGGCATCACCAGCGCCGTGCCGGCTGTCGTCGGCCGCTCGATCATGCGGCGGACGCGGGGTGGCTCGTTGCCGCTGTGCAGGGCCCTTATGCGCTCGCCGATGACCGCGTCGGCGTAGGTGGCGCGCCTGTTGTGGCGGATATATTCGACCCAGGTTGGCGTGTGGTAGTGCTCGATCCATATCGAGGGATTTTCGAGATCGCGCGCCAATGTCCAGTTGCGGGCGCCGTCACGCCGGCGGATGCGGCCCCGTTCGGCCATGGTGGCGAGGAATTCCGGCACGTCCTCGTTGCGGATCACGTATTCGATCATGATGGCGATGGGACCACTGCGCGGCTTCAGATCAAGTGCCAGATGCGGCTCCTGGAAGCGGTTGAGCGGATCGAGGTTGAGCACGGCCTGCTGCGGCAGCGGCAGCAGCAGGCCGATGGCGCCTCCCGCCAGCATCGCGACGCTGGCCGCCATCAGGGCGACTTCGGCGCCATGGGCGTCGGCAACCACGCCCCAGACCCAGCTGCCGAGCGCGATACCGCCGAAGGTTGCGGTCTGGTAGACCGAAAGCACGCGGCCGACCACCCAGCGCGGCGTCGACATCTGCACGGTGACATTGAAGTGCGAAAGCGCTGTCACCCAGCAGGCGCCGCCGACCAGCAAGCCGAGTGAGGTCTGCCAGGCATTCTCGCTGACGGCGGCATTGAAGGCGCAGAGCGCGAAACCGGCGAATGCCATGCGCACCATGGTTTCGCTGGACAGCAGCTGCCGCAGCCTGACGCTGGTCAGCGCGCCGCCGACGGCGCCGATGCCGAAGGCGCCGAGCATGATGCCGTAGCTCAAGGCGTCGCCCTTGACGACGTCGCGCGCGACCAGGGGAAGCAGTGCCAGGACCGCGCCGGCGCTGAAGCCGAAGGCCGAGCTCCTGACCAGCACCTTGCCGATATTGGGCGACATCGCGACGTAGCGCAGGCCGGCGGCCATTGCGGCGCCCAGCGTCTCGCGCGGCAAGGTCGATGCCGGCAGTTCCGGCCTCCAGCGGGCCAGCACGACGATGAGGCCGACATAGCTCAGCGTGTTGACGGCAAAGGCCGCGGCGGCGCCTGCGGCGGCAACGATGATGCCGCCGATCGCCGGGCCGACGCTGCGCGTCAGGTTGAAGCCCATCGAGTTGAGCGCGATCGCCGCCGGCACCTTGGGACGAGGCACCATGTCGCCGACCGAAGCCTGCCAGGACGGGCTGTTGAGCGCGGTGCCGCTGTCGATCAGGAAGGTGAAGGCGAGCAGCGTCCACGGCGTCATCAGGTCGAGATAGGTGAAGACGGTGAGAAGAGCCGAGACGGCGAGCATGAACATCTGCGCGATCAGCATGATTTTGCGCCGGTTGAAACTGTCGGCGATGGCGCCGGCCAGCAACGCGAAGAGCATGATCGGCAAGGTGGTCGAGGCCTGGACCAATGCGACCTGGTAGGACGAGGTGGCGATCGTCGTCATCATCCAGGCGGCACCGACGCCTTGAATCAGGCCGCCGAAATTGGAGACGAGGCTGGCGGACCACACCGCCCGGAAGATGCCGTGCCGGAACGGCGCCAGCGCCGAGGCGCTTTCGCTTTCCGGTGTGTCGTCGTTCATCGATGCTTTCCCGGGCTCAAATGCGTTTGTTCTTGCGATGAATCGGCCCCTCAAGCCATGGATTCAAAAAATAGAACATCACAGCGCAAAGGGCGAACGCATTCTCGAGAAAGATCATGGTCCAACAACAAGATAGCGAGCGCGGAGCCCGTCCGCGCGCGCCATAGCGGGCTCACTGCATGCCGTCCCTGACGATCGCCGCCACTTCGATCAAGCCTTCGAAATTGTCGGTGCGGCCCTGGCGGATGTCTTCGGTTTCGCGCAGCAGCCACAAACCGATCGAGATGAGATTGGCGCGCAGCTCCGTGGGCAGGGCGCTGTCGCCAGAGCGGAGATCTTCGACGAAGGCGGTCCAGACGCGACTGGTGAAATGCAGGGCCTCGGCCGCTTCCAGCGAATCGCGGCCAGCCGCCATCGCCGCCAACAGCATGTCGATCGAACGGCTAAGAAGCTGCCGATGCCTGGCCCCGGCAGCGGTCTGCATTTCGGCTCGGGGGAATTGATACATCGTTGCTGCTCTACCGCTCCGTCGGCGTTGTCAGGTCAGGAAACTCAACAGATCGAGTTGCGAGATTTGATCCAGATGCTGGCATCGCCAGCTGCCGAATACGCATCACTTCACCAGGGACACCACCACGCGACGCCGCGCACAAAATCGCACCTGTTGCAGGGAGCGCGAATCCGGCTCCGGAATGGTTCCGGAACATGAGGTTTTGGTGGTCGCCGCGCCCCCCGAGGAACGGCTGATTCGGCTACAATCTAACCGTAGACGAATCCGACATCAAACGCGATTTGACTGAAACGAATTCCATCGGTCGAGGCGCTCCGAGGGTACATTTTCGAAGCGCCCGTGTGCTTTGCGGCGGTCGGATCCAACTGCAAGTGTGCCGTATCGGCAGTTCGTCGATTGCGATAGGCTCCTGCTGTCGGGACGGATGGGGCGTCTGTCTCGGTTTGGGGTAACGCCGGTTGCATGCCACTGCGCGACAGAGCGCGGATTCGTGAAACTGGCTTTGGGGAATTGGGGGAAACAATGGGCGATTCAATTCAGGAAATAACGTCCGTCTCGTGGTTCGGGCGGATCAAGCGCGCGGTCGGCGGGATCGTTTTCGGCTTGCTCTTGATCGTGCTGATGGTGATCGGCCTGTTCTGGAACGAGGGTCGCGCCGTGCAGACGGCGCGTTCGCTGGCCGAGGGGTCGGGCGCGGTGATCTCGGTTGGCGCCGATAGCATCGATGCTGGCAATGACGGTAAGCTTGTCCATGTCACCGGGGCGGTGACGGCGAGGAGCGGCCTTGCCGATCCGGACTTTGGCATTTCGGCGCAAGGATTGCGGCTGTCGCGCAGCGCCGAGATGTACCAGTGGAAAGAAGAACAGAAATCCGAGACGACGAATAAGCTTGGTGGCGGCGAGGAGACGGTGACGACCTACAGCTATTCGAAAGTGTGGGACGACAGCCAGATCAACTCGTCGGAGTTCAAGAAGCCGGACGGCCATGAGAATCCGCCGATGGAGATCCACAGCACGAGGTTCCAGATCCCGGACGGCAAGCTCGGTGCCTTCACGCTCGACCGGCCGGTGCTGGACCTGATCGGCGGCGACAAGGAGTTTTCACTGTCACCGGACCAGTCGGCTACCATCGATGCCGCCTACACCGGCACCAAGCGGGTCAACATCGTCGACGGAAAGATCTATCTCGGCTTCAACACCACGTCGCCGGCGCTCGGCGACTATCGCATTGGCTACGAGCTGGCGCCGCTCGGCCTGGTCAGCGTCGTCGCGCGCCAGGCAGCGGGCGGGCTCGAACCCTACCAGACAAAGGCCGGCGACCAGTTGCTGATGGTCGACATCGGCAATGTGCCGGCGGAAAAGATGTTCGCCGACGCGGTCAGCCAGAACACGCTTATCACCTGGCTGCTGCGCGCCGCCGGCTTGCTGCTGTTGGCCATCGGCTTTGCCCTGCTGCTCAGCCCGATTGGCGTCGTCCTCGACGTTATTCCTTTGCTCGGCAGCGTGGCGCGGATGGGCACCGGCATCATTGCCTTTTTCCTGGCGATCCTGGTCGGCACGACGACGATGGCGATCGCCTGGTTCTGGTACCGGCCGGTGCTGGCGGCAGGCATCCTGGCCGCCGGCGTCATCGCGGCGGCGGCGGTCTATTATCTTGGCCGCTCGCGCAGGCAGGCCGCACCGCTTGCCACGCCGAGCGCCGCTACATGATTGCAGGCACCGGCGGCACTTCTAGCGGTCCTCGAAGCCGGTCAGCACGCCGACGGCGTTGACGCCGATCTCCTCGACGGCGTAGCCGCCTTCCATGACGAACAGCGTCGGCAGGCCGAGCCTGGCGATGCGGCGGCCGATTCTGGGATAGTTTTCCGTTTTCAGCTTGAACTGGCTGATCGGGTCCTTCTCGAAAGTGTCGACGCCGAGTGAAACCACGACGACGTCAGGAGCATAAGCCGAAAGCCTCGTGCAGGCCTCCTCGAGTGAGGCGTTCCACACGTCCCAGCCGGTGCCGAAGGGCATCGGATAATTGTCGTTGAAGCCTTCGCCGTCGCCCTCGCCGCGTTCGTCGGCATGGCCGAGAAAGAACGGATATTCGGTCATCGGATCGCCATGCAGGTTCAGCACCTGCACGTCGCCGCGGCGATAGAATATCTCCTGGGTGCCGTTGCCGTGGTGATAGTCGATGTCGAGGATCGAAACGCGCCCGGCGCCATGGTCGCGAAACCTTTGCGCGACGACGGCGGCGTTGTTGATGAAGCAATAGCCGCCCATGAAGGCCGCCCCTGCATGGTGCCCCGGCGGGCGGCACAGCGCGAAGGCGGAAGGCTCACCGGCCTTGACCAGCGCGGCGGCTGTCAGCGCGACATCATAGGACGACTTGATAGCGTCCCATGTGCCTTTGACAAAAGTCGCGCCGCCGTCGAAGGAGTAGAAGCCGAGCAACGCATCGATGCCTTTCGGGCGCACGTCGCCGCGCAGGCCGCGCGTCGGCCAGGTGAAGGGAATGGCCGAACCGGTGCGGCCCGACGCTTCCCAGAGCGGCCACACGGTCTGCAGGAAATCGATGTAGTCGCTGGCATGAACCTTCTTGGCGGCGGCGAGGTCGTGACTTTCCGGTGACAGGATCGGACCGAGCTTTTCGCTCTCCACCCGCGCCCTGATGAACTCGGCGCGCGAGGGCTTTTCAAAAGCCGGCACGATGGCGCCGGCGATCAGTTCGACATTGCCGGAATGGCCGGCATGGAGAGGCGAAAAAACAGTCTTCATGAAATCTTTCCGTGGTGAGACGCGGCGACCCTAACCGTCCTGCATGGCCCTTCACAAGGCGCTGGGCCAACCAGCCATGGCTTGCTGGCACGGCAGCCGGTCGTCTAGCCTGCCGGCAGCGCAACCAAACCGTGGGAAATCATGAGTTCAAATGCCGACCTGATCGTCACCAATGCCCGCGTGCTGACCATGGATGAAGGCAATCCGACGGCCGAAGCGGTGGCGATAAAGGACGGCAACATCCTGGCGGTTGGCGATCGCCGGACGATCGAGGCGCTGAAAGGGCCGGCCACGAAGGTCATCGATGCGCAAGGCGGGTCGGTGGTGCCGGGCTTTATCGAAGCGCATATGCATCTTTTCGGCGGCGCGGCCGAACTCGACAATCTGCACCTTCAGGGCGTGCATGGCTTCGATGCGCTGAGCGACGCGATCCGCGCCTACGCGGCGGCACGGCCGAACGCCAAATTGCTGCTGGGGGCCGGCGTCGACTACACTATCCTTTCCAAGGAAGAGCCGGTCACCCGCCATCATCTCGATCGCATCATCGCCGACCGGCCGTTCGCGATGTCGGCTTCCGATCACCACACGATGTGGGCCAACACAAAGGCGCTGGAACTGGCTGGCATCCTGCACGGCAAGCAACTCGGTCCCGGCAACGAGATCGTCATGGGAGCGGATGGCCTGGCGGCGGGCGAATTGCGCGAGGGCGAGGCGTTCGGGCCGATCCTCGAGCTTTCCGGGCAGAACCGCGTGCGGCTCGGCCTTGCGACAGGCGGCGAGCCCGAGCCGTGCCCTTCCGCCGCCGAAGTCGCTGCCGACCGCGACCTGATGCATCGCGGGTTGGAATGGTGCGCCCGCCACGGCATCACCTCGATCCAGAACATGGACGGCAATTTTTACCAGCTCCAGCTGCTAGCCGGGCTGGAACAGGAAGGGCGGCTGCTCTGCCGCACCAAGATACCTTTTCATTTCAAGAATTTCATGACACTCGACGTGCTGGAAAAGGCATCGAGCATGGCCAACTCCTACCAATCGGAATGGCTGTCGTCCGGCATGGTCAAGATGTTTTACGACGGCGTGCTGGAAGGCTGGACCGCGGTCATGGTCGACGACTATGCCGACCGGCCGGGCTGGCGCGGTGAGCCGCTGTTTACGCCCGAGCATTTCGCCGAGGTGGCGCTGGAGGCCGACCGGCGCGGCCTGCAGATCGCCGTGCATTCGATCGGCGACGGCGCGGTGCGCGCGGTTCTCGACGGTTACGAGGCGGCGCAGCGGAAGAACGGCAGGCGCGACAGCCGGCACCGGGTCGAGCACATCGAGGTCACCACTGCCGCCGACGTGCCGCGCTTCGCCGAACTCGGCGTCATCGCCTCGATGCAGCCGCCGCACCCGCCCGGCGCCATGGACTTCCCGCTGGAGCCGACGCTTTCGCGCATCGGCCGCGAAAGATGGCCGCTGAGCTATGCCTGGCGGACGCTGAAGCAGGCGGGCGCGCATGTCGTCTTCGCTTCCGACTGGCCGGTGTCGCGGATCGATCCGATCCTGGGCATTCAGGCGGCGATGCTGCGCAAACCTTGGGCAGACGGCGTTCCCGACCAGAGCTTCTCGCTGTTGGAAGCGCTTGCGGGCTATACGGTCGAAGGCGCTTATGCCGAATTCATGGAGCACCGCAAGGGCCGGCTGAAACCAGGCTATCTGGCAGATCTGGTGGTGCTGTCGGCCGATATCGAGACAACTGAACCGGGTTCGCTACACAAGGTGCATCCGGTCAGCACCATCTGCGGCGGCAAGATCACTTATCAGGTTTGATGGTGGCGCTGACGATGGCACGGAGCTTGCATTCTGAACCGAGATTCAGATGCATGGTTGCCAAGCCGACCGGCATATGCTGACAATCGAATGGGAACTGGATCCGCCATCAAGAGCGGACATGACAAATGGGGTAGTGCGTGCCGGATCAGCCGGGTAAGAGTGCAATCGAGGTCCGCGGCGTCCGCAAGGTGTTCGGTACCGGGGACGCACAAGTCGCCGCTCTCGACACGGTTTCGGTGTCGATCCACGAGAACGAGTTCTTCACGCTGCTGGGGCCGTCGGGCTGCGGAAAGACGACGCTGCTGCGGCTGATCGCCGGCTTCGATTTTCCCAGCGAAGGCGAAATCCTGCTGCACGGGCACGACATCGCGCCGCTACCGCCGTTCAAGCGGCCAGTCAACACCGTGTTCCAGTCCTACGCGCTGTTCCCGCACATGACCGTGGCCGAGAATATCGGCTTCGGCCTGGAGATGCTGGGCAAGCCGAAGACCGAAATCAAGGCGCGCGTCGCCGAGATGCTGAAGCTGGTCAAGATGGAGGCGCTGAGTGCCCGCCGCACCAGCCAGATCTCCGGCGGCCAGCAGCAGCGCGTGGCACTGGCGCGCGCGCTGGCACCGCAGCCAAAAGTGCTGTTGCTCGACGAGCCGTTGTCGGCACTCGACTACAAGCTGCGCAAGGAAATGCAGATCGAACTGAAACGGCTGCAGCACCAGACCGGCATCACCTTCATCTTCGTCACCCATGACCAGGAAGAAGCGCTGACCATGTCGGACCGCATCGCGGTGATGTCGGCCGGCAAGATCCTGCAGGTCGGCACGCCGCGCGATATTTACGACCGGCCGGCCGAGCGCTTCGTTGCCGACTTCATTGGCGAAACCAATTTCCTCAAGGGCACTGTCGTGTCGAAGAAATCCGGTATCGCGATGGTGAAGATCGCCTCCGAAGCGACGGTGGCGGCGGGATTTCCGGAAAACTTCGACCCTTCCGGCGCGGTGACTGTTGTGGTGCGGCCGGAACATGCCGATCTCGTCGCCGATGCCGCCAAGGGCATGGTCTCGGGAACCCTGGCAAATGTCGTCTATTTCGGCACCGACACCCACTATCACGTGAAGCTCGACGGCGGCGACGATTTCATCGTGCGCCACCAGAACAGCCGCTCGGGCGCCGTCTCATTCGAGCCGGGCGCCAAGGTCGGTGTCGTGTTCGAGGACGATGGCGCGCGCATTTTGAGGGATTGATGGCAGTCACGTTTTCCAAGGCGGCGGTATTCGAAGCGGAGGCGGAGAAAGCCACTGCAAGGCGCCACCGCCTGCTTTCGCTACCGGCTTTGGTAATCATCGGCATCTTCGGCGTGCTGCCGCTTCTCATCATCCTCATCTATTCATTTCTCGCCGCAGCACCCTATGGCGGGGTGCAGTGGAAGTTCTCGACAGACGCCTATCTGAACTTCCTGTTCCAGCGCGATATTTTCGACGACACGCTGCAGTTCACGCCGGATTTCCTGATCATCTATTTGCGCTCGTTTCTGTTTGCCGTGGTGACGACGATCATCTGCCTGCTGCTCGGCTTTCCGACCGCCTATTTCATGGCGACGCGACCGCCGGCGCAGCGCAACTGGTGGGTGCTGCTGATGACCATCCCATTCTGGTCGAACCTTCTGGTGCGCACGCTCGCCATCATGTTCATCATCCGCGACGAAGGCCTCATCAACAACACGCTGATGGCACTGGGGGTGATCGAGAAGCCGATCACCATGCTCTACACCAACTTCGCCATCCAGCTCGGCCTGCTCTATTCGTTCCTGCCGTTCATGGTGCTGCCGCTCTATTCCAGCCTGGAGAAGCTGGATTTCCGGCTGGTCGAGGCCGCCTACGACCTCTACGCGACACGTCGGCAGGTGCTGTGGCGCGTGATCATCCCGCTGTCGCGGCCCGGCATCATCGCCGGCTGCCTGCTGGTCTTCATTCCGGCCCTCGGCGCTTATGTGACGCCGCTGATCCTGGGCGGCGGCATCCATCTGATGATCGGCGATCTCATCGCCCAGCAGTTCGGTTCCGGGCGCAATTGGCCGCTCGGTTGCGCGCAGGCGCTGATCCTGATGGCCGCGGTGCTGGTGGCGCTCTACTTCTATGTCCGCAACACGTCGGGGAAGATGGCGCATGGCTGACCCCCGCAGTGCCGATATCAAGGACCAGCCGGGGTTCCGCTCGATCGCCATCATCTGCCTCTGCGTGCTCTACGCGCCGATCCTGATCCTGATGATCTTTTCGCTGAATACAGGGTCTCTGGTGACGCGTTGGGAGGGCATCGGGTTCGGCTGGTATGGCAGGGCGCTGTTCAACCAGGAATTCCACAACGCCGCCAAGAACACGCTGATCATCTCTGTCACCGCCACGATCGTTTCGACGATCGCCGCGACGCTGGCGGCAATCGGCATGACCCGCGTGAAGCCGTGGCGCGGGCTGTCGGCCGCCTTCATGGTCATCAACCTGCCGCTGATGGTTCCGGAAATCATCACAGCGGTGGCGACGCTCTCTTTCTTTGCGTTGATCGCGAGCACTTTCGGGCTCAATTTCGGCATCGGAAATCTGATCCTCGCCCACACCGTTTTTTGCATTCCATTCGCCTATATGCCGATCCGGGCGCGGCTCGAGGACATGGACCTGACGCTCGAAGCTGCGGCGGCCGACCTCTATGCCACGCCGTGGCATGCTTTCAGGCGCATAACGCTGCCATTGCTGGTTCCCGGCATCCTGTCAGGTGGGGCGCTCGCCTTTATCGTCTCCTTCGACGATTTCACCATCACGCAGCTGGTCGCCGGCCCCGGGCAGACGACGCTGCCCCTCTACATCTGGAACCAGATCAGGCGGCCAATGACGCCGGAGATAAATGCCATCTCCACCATCCTGCTGCTGGTTTCGATCCTGTTCGTCTCAATCTCGTTCCTGATCGCGCGCCGACGCGCCAAGTAAATTATAGGCCAGTGAATCAATGCGAAGGCAAAGGAGAGTGTGATGTCTAGGAAAATGATGGCTGCCGTGTCGACGGCGGCGCTTTTATGGGCGGTGCCTGCGCTCGCCGACGGTGAGCTGCACATCTACAATTGGGGTGACTACACCAACCCGAAGCTGATCGAAAAATTCGAAAAACAGTACAACGTCAAAGTGACGCTGGACGACTACGATTCGAATGAGACGATGCTGTCGAAGGTACGCGCCGGCAATTCCGGCTATGACATCGTCGTCCCTTCCGACTACACCGTGAAGATCATGATCGATGAGGGCCTGCTCGAAAAGACCGAGCCCAATGCGATGCCGAACGGCAAGAACCTCGACCCGCGCTTCGTCGACATCTACTGGGACAATGGCCGTCACTACACCGTCCCGTGGCAATTCGGCACCACTGCGTTCGAAGTCAACACCGACAAATACAAGGGCGACATCGACACGCTGGCGATCCTGTTCGATCCGCCAGACGAGTTGAAGGGCCAGATCAACATGCTCGACGATGTCAACACTGTGATGCATGCGGCCGAGCGCTATGCCGGCGTGCCGCGCTGCGGCGCCGACAAGGCCAATCTGAAGAAGGTCAACGACATACTGATGGCCGCCAAGCCGTCATGGAAGACCTTCAGCTACGACACCATCACCAAGATCACCTCCGGCGACGTGATCGTTACCGAGGCTTGGAATGGCGCAACCTATCGTGCGCGCCAGAAAATCCCGGCGATCAAATATGCCTATCCCAAGGAAGGCATCGAAGGCTGGATGGACAATGTCGCCGTGTTGAAGGGCGCCAAGAATCTCGAAAACGCCAAGCTGTTCCAGGATTTCGTCATGGCTCCGGAAAACGCGGCGCTGATTTCGGAATTCGCCGGCTACGACAACGGCATTGCCGGCAGTCACAAGTTCCTGCCGCCCGATTTCGCCAGCGCGCCGGAAATCAATCCGCCGGCCGGTGCACCGGCGGCGGAATTCGTACCGCCTTGCCCACCGGAAGTGGTCGAGATCTACAACAAGATCTGGACCAATTTGCGCAAGTAGCCTTGCTCTAGGATCAGACTGAAGGGAGGCTTCGGCCTCCCTTCCTTGCGCAAGGGGGTTGGATGAAATCTTACCGCAACAGCGAACCGGCGCCGCCGATCATGCAGGGTTCGCCGCCGCAGATGGTTCCGCCGAAGCTCGACTGGGACCGGCCGCCATGGAACCGATGGGCGTTCCAGCATATCCGCGAAATTCTGCCGACCGTCGAAGTCTGGCGCGGCAACGGCCATCGCCACAGGCTGGACCGGGCCGAGGTCGATTTCGATGCGCTGCCGGTGAGCGACAGCAAGGGTAAGGCGACGACGCTGGCCGGGCTGCTCGACGAGACCTACACCGACGGGTTCCTCGTGCTCAAGGACGGCAAGGTCGCCTATGAGCGCTACTTCAACGGCATGACCGAGCGCACGCTGCATCTGTCGCAGTCGATGGCGAAGTCGGTCACCGCATCGGTGTTCGGCATACTGGTCGGACGCGGGCTGATCGATCCGGCTTTGCCGGTGACGACCTATCTGCCGGAGCTGGAGGCGACCGGCTGGGCAGGCGCCAGTGTGCAGCATGCGCTCGACATGACGAGCGGGGTGAGCTTTTCCGAGGAATACACCGATCCCTATTCGGACATCGGCCAGGTCGATGTCGCCACCGGCTGGAAGCCGGTGCCGCCGGACAGCGATCCGGCCTTCCGCTGGCCGTCGCACATGTTCGAGCTGATCCTGGGGCTTAAGGAAAAGAGCCGACCGCACGGCGCTGCCTTCGAATACCGCTCGATCGAGACCGACGTGCTTGCCTTCATCATGGAACGGGTGAGCGGCAAGCGCCTGGCGCAGCTGGTCTCGGAAGAGCTCTGGCAAAAGCTCGGCGCGGATGAAAGTGCCTGCTTCACCGTTGACAGCGCCGGTTATGCAGTTGCCGACGGCGGCTTCAACGCCACGCTGCGCGACTATGGCCGCTTCGGCCAGCTGATCCTCGACAATGGCGGCGGCGTCGTGCCGGCCGACTGGATCGACGCGACGCGCAATGGCAGGCATGGACCGGACTTCAGTCCCAGCCTGCCGGAAGGCAGCTACCGCAACCAGTTCTGGATCGAGGACCCGCGCTCGCGGGCACTGATGTGCCGGGGCGTGTTCGGGCAGCTGATCCATATCGACTGGAACATGAAAATGGTCGTGGTGAAGCTTTCGAGCTATCCGGATTTTACCAACGTCGCCTATTCGGTGGCGACTTTGAAAGCCGTACACGCCATCGCCGCGGCGCTCGCCCAGAACCCAAAGACCGAAGGAAGCGCCATGACCGGCAAGACCGCGTTCGAAACGAGATATGGCTTTGCCCGAAACCAGGTGCTGCTCGGCAATTGGCGAGAAAGCCGGTTCAGCCGGTGGTCGTTCCAGAATGCCGGCGAGCTGGTGCCGAGCGCTGCCGTGGCGGCAAAGCCGGGCAGCAGCGAGGCGCCGGCGCAGGATTTCGGCAAGCTACTTGGTGAAAAGGTCGCTCTTGCAGGCGGCGCGGAGACTGTCGCAGCTTTTCTCAAGCGCTCCGATACCGACGCGCTGACGATCATGAAAGGCGGCAAATTCGTCGGCGACTGGTTCGCACCGCATATGGAGTTCGGGGCGCGCCACATCGTCTTTTCGATCAGCAAGTCGCTGACCGCGATTGTTGCCGGGATATTGGCAGGCGAGGGGATTTTCGATCCGCAGGCTCCGGTAAGCCGCTATCTGCCCGAAGCTGCCGGCTCGGCCTATGGCGATGCGAGTGTGCGGCACGTGCTCGACATGGGTGTCAGCCTCGACTTCGAAGAGGCCTATCTCGATCCGGAAAGCGCCTTCGCCCGCTATCGCCGCGCCATGCTGTGGAATCCAGGCGGGGGCACCGAGAGCCTGGCCACTTTCCTCATGACGCTGCAGGGCCTGGCCGAGCCGCATGGCCGGACGTTCCGCTACCGTTCGCCCAATTCCGACCTGCTCGGCATCCTGCTCGAACGTGCGTCGGGCCGGCGCTTCGCCGATCTGATGCGCGAGAAATTATGGGAGCCGCTCGGCGCTGTCAGCGAAGCTTCGGTAACCGTGGACATGGAAGGCACGGCGCGTACGGCCGGCGGCATTTCGGTGACGCCGCGCGACCTCGCCCGGGTCGGCGAGATGATGCGGCAAGGCGGCATGGCCAATGGCTGCCGTATCGTGCCGGAGAGCTGGGTGCGCGACACGACCGAAACTGGCGGTGACGCCGAGGCTTGGCAACGCGGCACGATGGCGTTCCTGTTTCCGCGTGGCCGCTATCGCAACAAATGGTACCAGACGGGCGCGGCAAGCGGCGCCTTCTGCGGCATCGGCATCCACGGCCAGTGGCTTTACGTCAATCCGAAGGCCGAAATGGTAATCGCAAAGATGTCGTCGCAGCCGGTACCGGTCGACGATCCGCTCGATTTGGATATGATTTCTTTCTTCGAGGCGCTGAGCCGGATGGTCTGATCCGATCCAGACAGCCCGACCTTTCCTGTGGACCTCTCGCCGGGTTGAAAATGGCGCGGTTGGCGCATCGGTGCTCTGCGCCTATGGTCGCGTCTCTTTTCGACGAACAGCAGGATCGACATGGCATCCGACATCAAGCGCATCGCAACCATCATAGCCGCCGAGATCGGCGCGCGGCCCGAACAGGCCGCGGCGGCGATCGGCTTGCTCGACGACGGCGCGACCGTGCCGTTCGTTGCCCGCTACCGCAAGGAGGTCACCGGCGGCCTCGACGACACGCAACTGCGCGACCTCGCCGAGCGGCTCGCCTACCTGCGCGAGCTCGACGCGCGCCGCGACACCATCCTTGGCTCGATTCGCGACCAGGGCAAGCTGACCGAGGAGCTTGAAGCGAAAATCGCCGCTGCCGTCACCAAGGCGGAACTCGAAGACATCTACCTGCCTTACAAGCCGAAGCGCCGGACCAAGGCCGAGATCGCACGCGAGCGTGGGCTGGGCCCGCTGGCGGAAGCTATTCTCGCCAACCGTACGGCCGTACCGGCCGAGCTGGCGCTGGCCTATATCAGCGAAGACGTCGTCGATACCAAGGCGGCGCTCGAGGGAGCGCGCGATATCCTGTCCGAACAGTTCGCCGAGAATGCCGAACTGGTCGGCAAGTTGCGGACCTATATGAAGGAACGCGCCTTCCTGCGCTCGCGCGTCGTCGACGGCAAGCAGGAGGCCGGCGCGAAATTCTCCGACTATTTCGACCATGTCGAGCGCTGGGCCAACGTGCCGAGCCATCGCGCGCTGGCCATGCTGCGCGGCCGCAACGAGGAGGTGCTGTCGCTCGACATCGAGGTCGATGCCGACGATGTGTCACCGGTGAAACCGGTCGAGCGGATGATCGCCGACGCCTACGCCATCGGCCGCCAGTTGCCAGGCGACCGCTGGCTGATGGAGGTCGCCGGCTGGACCTGGCGCATAAAGCTGTCGCTGCACCTGACGCTCGATCTGATGCGGGACTTGCGCGAGCGGGCCGAGGAGGAAGCAATCCATGTCTTCGCCCGCAATCTCAAGGATTTGCTGCTTGCCGCGCCCGCCGGCTCACGGCCGACGATGGGCCTCGATCCGGGCATCCGCACCGGGGTCAAAGTGGCGGTGGTGGACGGCACCGGCAAGGTTCTGGCGACGACGACGGTCTATCCGTTCCCGCCGAAGAACGATGTCCGCGGCACGCAGGCCGAACTGGCGAAGCTCATCCGGCTGCACAAGGTCGAGCTGATTTCGATCGGCAACGGCACTGGCAGCCGCGAGACCGAAAGGCTGGTGGCCGACATGCTGGCTGATATGCCGGCCGGGTCCGGGCCGAAGCCGCTCAAGGTGATCGTCAGCGAGGCCGGCGCCTCGGTCTATTCGGCGTCGGCAACGGCGGCGGCGGAATTTCCCGGCCTCGACGTGTCGCTGCGCGGGGCGGTGTCGATCGCGCGGCGCCTGCAGGATCCGCTCGCCGAACTGGTCAAGATCGAGCCGAAGTCGATAGGCGTCGGCCAGTACCAGCACGATGTCGACCAGTACCGCCTCGGCCGCTCGCTTGAGGCGGTGGTCGAGGATGCGGTCAATGCCGTCGGGGTCGATCTCAACACGGCGTCGGCGCCGCTTCTGGCGCGGGTTTCGGGTCTCGGCGCATCGCTGGCCGAAGCGATCGTTGCGCATCGCGATGCGACCGGCCCGTTCGCCAGCCGCCGCGAACTGTTGAAGGTGTCCCGCCTTGGACCCCGCGCGTTCGAGCAATGCGCCGGCTTCCTGCGCATTGCGAACGGCACCGAACCGCTCGATGCCTCGGCGGTGCATCCGGAAGCCTACGGCGTGGCCAAGAAGATCGTTGCGGCCTGCGGGCGCGACGTTCGCTCGCTGATGGGCGACAGCGCCGCACTCAAGGCACTCGATCCGCGCGTCTTCGTCGACGAGCGCTTCGGCCTGCCGACGGTGCGCGATATCCTGTCGGAGCTGGAAAAGCCCGGCCGCGATCCGCGCCCCGGCTTCAAGACCGCGACCTTTGCCGACGGCATCGACGACATCAAGGATCTGAAGCCCGGCATGCAGCTTGAAGGCACCGTCACCAATGTCGCGGCCTTCGGCGCCTTTGTCGATATCGGCGTGCACCAGGACGGATTGGTGCACGTCTCGCAACTGGCCGACCGTTTCATCAAGGACGCGCACGAGGTGGTCAAGGCCGGCGACGTGGTCAAGGTGCGCGTCGTCGACGTCGATATCAAGCGCAAGCGCATCGGCCTGTCGATGCGCAAGGACGGCGACGGTGGCGCACCGAAGCCGCGCGACAATGGCAACAGGCCGGTGCCGCGCGCGCCCACGCCCCAACGCCAGCCGGAGCGGCCGGCGCAGCAGGGCGCGTTCGGCGCCGCTTTGGCCGATGCGTTGAAGCGCAAGTAATTCGCGAGCAGGGCTACGCCAGGTCAGAAGGCGGCGCTCGACATTGATGATCCATCACCAATGCTCATGGATCGGCGAAGCTATTTCGGTTGATTTTTTGGGGACGGAAGCCGATAAGCCGCGCGTTTCAAGATTTCTGTTTGATGCATGTCGTTATCCCCAAGCTGCCGAACACCCTCGGGTCAGGCCCGTGGGCAAGCTTTGGGCGACATGCATGAGTTTGGGAGACCGAGAGCCATGGCCGCCGATAAGAATGCATTCGTCTGGGACGATCCTTTCCTGATCGAGGACCAGCTTTCGGAAGACGAGCGCATGGTGCGTGATGGCGCCGCGGCGTTTGCCGCCGACAAGCTCGCTCCGAAGATCGAGGAAGCCTATCTCGAGGAGAAGACCGACGCCGGGATCTTTCGCGAAATGGGCGAGGCCGGTCTGCTCGGCATCACCATCCCCGAGGAATATGGCGGGCTCGGCGCCAACTACGTCACCTACGGGCTGGTGGCGCGGGAAGTGGAGCGGATCGACTCGGGCTATCGCTCGATGATGAGCGTGCAGTCGTCGCTGGTGATGTATCCGATCCACGCCTATGGCTCGGAAGAGCAGCGCAAGAAATACCTGCCGAAGCTGGCGTCAGGCGAATGGATCGGCTGTTTCGGCCTGACCGAACCTGATGCCGGTTCCGACCCGGGCGGCATGAAGACGCGGGCCGAAAAGACTGCGAGCGGCTACAGGATCTCCGGCTCGAAAATGTGGATTTCCAACGCGCCGATCGCCGACGTGTTCGTCGTCTGGGCAAAATCGGCCGCGCATGACAACGAGATTCGCGGCTTTGTCCTGGAAAAGGGCATGAACGGGCTGTCGGCGCCGAAGATCGGCGGCAAGCTGTCGCTGCGAGCGTCGATCACCGGCGAAGTGGTGATGGAAGGCGTCGAAGTCGGCGAGGACGCGCTGCTGCCCAATGTCTCGGGCTTGAAGGGGCCGTTCGGCTGCCTCAACCGCGCGCGCTACGGCATCTCCTGGGGCGCCATGGGCGCGGCGGAGGATTGCTGGCACCGCGCCCGCCAGTATGGCCTCGACCGCAAGCAGTTCGGCAAGCCGCTGGCCGGCACGCAGCTTTTCCAGAAGAAGCTCGCCGACATGCAGACCGAGATCGCGCTCGGCCTGCAGGGCAGCCTGCGCGTCGGGCGGCTGATGGATGAAGGCAAGATGGCGCCGGAGATGATCTCACTCGTCAAGCGCAACAATTGCGGCAAGGCGCTCGACATCGCCCGCCAGGCCCGCGACATGCATGGCGGCAATGGCATCCAGATCGGCTACCACGTCATGCGCCACGCCCAGAACCTGGAAACGGTCAACACCTATGAGGGCACGCATGATGTGCATGCGCTGATCCTCGGACGGGCGCAGACCGGGTTGCAGGCGTTCTTTTAGCATTGGCAGATGTCCTCCGCTTCCAGGACGCCACTGCTTCGCATCTTCCCTCGCAAACCGGCAGATCGGCAATTTTCGCCGACGGTGCCACATTTTGTTCTTGCTTTGTGCCGGCAGCTATGCTACTAGTTTGGCTATGGTGCTAATTGGCACCGACGACCCGCCCACCGAGGCGGGTTTTCTTTTCAGCTCTTTTCGACCAAGCGTCGCGCGGGTTGCCGATCATCGATATCGGCGGGACAGTGCCCGGTGCTGACCCACCGGCCTTCGGCTCTGCAGCGTTGCAACGTCTGCCGCCACGCTGCGGAATCCCAGGGTCGGCGCTCCGTTTGTGAGGCTGTGAAGGCTGCTTAATTTAGGTGCAGCGCAACATCTCTGCTTGGAGAATGGTCGGCATTCGTGTCAGGGTTCAGCGAACTCCTTTTGAAACGCCGACTTCAGGGGCACCATGGCAATTCTGGCAGCCGTCTATCACCTGACCCACTACAAATACGACCGGCCGGTCGTATTGGGCCCGCAAGTCATAAGGTTGCAGCCTGCGCCGCATTCCCGCACCAAAGTGCTCAGCCATTCGCTGAAGGTCGGGCCGGCAAACCACTTCGTCAATCTGCAGCAGGACCCCTACGGCAATTTCCTTGCCCGCTTCGTCTTCCCCGAGCCGGTAACGGAATTGAAGATCGAGGTCGATCTCGTTGCCGACATGACGGTCTACAATCCGTTCGATTTCTTCGTCGAACCGTCGGCCGAGACGTTTCCGTTCGAATACCCGGAAGAGATCAGGGACGATCTGACCATCTACCGGACGCCAGAACCGGCAGGGCCACTGTTGCAGGCGTTCCTCAAAACCATCGACCGCAGTGCGACCAATACCGTCAATTTTGTCGTCGACCTCAATGCGCGGCTGCAGCGCGAGATCGCCTATATCGTGCGCATGGAAACCGGCGTCTTCTCGCCCGAGGAAACGCTGGCCGCCGGCAAGGGATCCTGCCGCGATTCGAGCTGGCTCCTGGTGCAGATACTGAGGAACCTCGGCATCGCCGCGCGTTTCGTCTCCGGCTATCTGATCCAGCTCAAACCCGACCTCGTCGCGCTCGACGGACCGCCCGGTACGGCGACCGATTTCACTGACCTCCATGCCTGGTGCGAGGTGTATCTGCCGGGCGCCGGCTGGATCGGCTTCGACCCGACCTCCGGCCTGCTTACCGGCGAAAGCCATGTGCCGCTCGCGGCAACGCCGCATTTCCGCAATGCCGCGCCGATCTCCGGCATGGCGAGCTTCGCCAATGTCGAATTCGGCTTCGACATGCGGGTCGACCGCATCGCCGAACATCCGCGCATCACCAAGCCGTTCTCCGACGAGAGCTGGCAGGCGCTCGACGCGCTGGGCGTCGAGGTCGATGCAGCACTCCAGGCCGGCGACGTGCGGCTGACCATGGGCGGCGAGCCGACCTTCGTCTCAATCGACGATTTCGAGGCGGCCGAGTGGAACACCGCCGCCGTCGGGCCAACAAAACGCGAAAAGGCCGATGCGCTGATCCGCCGGCTGCGCGAACGCTTCGCGCCGGGCGGCTTCCTGCATTACGGACAGGGCAAATGGTACCCCGGCGAAAGCCTGCCGCGCTGGACGTTCTCGCTTTACTGGCGCACCGACGGCGAGCCGGTGTGGAGCGATCCGTCACTGATCGCACATGAAAAGAGCGAGGCGGATGTCGGACCGAAGCAGGCCGAGAGCCTGCTGACCGCGATTGCCGACGAACTCGGCATCGACAAGACGATGGTCAGCGAAGCCTATGAGGATCCGGCCGAATGGCTGCTCAAGGAAGGCAAGCTGCCGGACAATGTCGATCCCTCCAATTCGAAGCTGGAGGACCCGGAGGAGCGCAGCCGCATGGCGCGGGTGTTCGAACGCGGGCTGACCAAGCCGTCGGGCTACGTGCTGCCCGTCCAGCGCTGGAACAGCCAGGCTTCCGGACCGCGCTGGCGCTCGGAGAAGTGGAAGACGCGGCGCGGCAGGCTGTTCCTGGTGCCCGGCGATTCGCCGGTCGGCTACCGCCTGCCGCTCGGCACGCTGCCTTATGTGCCGCCGGCGCAGTTCCCCTATATCGTACCGGTCGATCCATCGCTGCCGCGCGGACCATTGCCGGCGCGTGAGGCGATCTTGCCCGGTGCTGCTTCTTCGCCCGCTCCGGCCGAACTGGAAGGCGCCGACGAAATGGCGCGACGCCAGCAGGCGGTCTCCTTCACGGCCGTTACCGGCCAGCAAGACCGCGTCGAACAGGAGATTACCGAGATCGGCGGCGCCGTGCGCACAGCGCTTTCGGTCGAGCCGCGCGACGGACGGCTTTGTGTGTTCATGCCGCCGGTCGAGGCGCTGGAGGATTATCTCGAACTGGTCGCGGCGGCGGAGAACGCGGCAAGGGCTATCGGCCTGCCGGTGCATATCGAGGGCTACGGCCCGCCGCACGATCCGCGCCTCAATGTCATCCGTGTCGCACCCGATCCCGGCGTCATCGAGGTCAATATCCACCCCGCCGCGAATTGGCAGGATTGCGTGGCGACGACCACGGCGATCTACGAAGAGGCGCGGCAGACGCGGCTTGGCGCCGACAAATTCATGATCGACGGCCGTCACACCGGCACCGGCGGCGGCAACCACGTCGTCGTCGGCGGTGCCACGCCCAATGACAGTCCGTTCCTGCGCCGCCCCGACCTGTTGAAGAGCCTGGTGCTGCAATGGCAGCGGCATCCGTCGCTATCCTATCTGTTCTCCGGCCTGTTCATCGGCCCGACCAGCCAGGCGCCGCGCTTCGACGAGGCACGACACGATTCGCTCTACGAACTCGAGATCGCGATGGCGCAGGTGCCACATCCGGACAAGGGCGCGGCACCCCTGCCGTGGCTGGTCGACCGGCTGTTCCGCAACCTCCTGACCGACGTGACGGGCAATACGCATCGCTCCGAAATCTGTATCGACAAGCTGTTTTCGCCGGACGGGCCGACCGGCCGGCTGGGGCTGGTCGAATTCCGCGGCTTCGAGATGCCGCCCAACGCGCGCATGAGCCTGGCGCAGCAATTGCTGGTGCGCGCCATCATCGCCCGGGCCTGGAAGAACCCGCTCGACGGCCGCTTCGTACGCTGGGGCACCTCGCTGCACGACCGTTTCATGCTGCCGCATTATGTCTGGGCGGATTTTCTCGATGTGCTGGACGACCTCAAGCTGAACGGCTTTGCGTTCCGTCCGGAATGGTTCGACGCCCAGCTCGAATTCCGCTTTCCGTTCTGCGGCGAGGTCCAGCATGCCGGCATCAAGCTGGAGCTCAGGCAAGCACTGGAGCCTTGGCATGTGATGGGCGAGCAAGGCGCGATCGGCGGCACGGTGCGCTTTGTCGATTCCTCCGTCGAACGGCTGCAGGTGAAGACCGAGGGGCTCAACCCGGAACGTCACGCCGTCGTCTGCAACGGCCGCCGGGTGCCGATGAAGGTGACCGACAACCGCGAGATCGCGGTGGCCGGCGTTCGCTTCAAGGCCTGGCAGCCGGCGTCGGGCCTGCATCCGGCGCTGCCGGTCAACACGCCGCTGGTCTTCGATATCTATGACCGCTGGTCGGGCCGAGCGGTTGGCGGTTGCGTCTACCATGTGGCACATCCCGGCGGGCGCAGCTACGACACGTTCCCGGTCAACGGCAATGAAGCGGAGGCGCGGCGGCTCGCCCGCTTCGAGCCGCGTGGCCATACTCCGTCCGGCTATGTGCTGCGCAACGAAGAAGCCTCTGAAGATTTCCCGATGACCCTTGACCTTCGGCGGCCGCAAAGACTCTGATCAGCCATGGCGAAGGGGAATCACAAAAAGCTGCGCAGCAAGCCGCAAACCCACAGTCTGCTGGAGCACTACCAGCCGATCGACGGCGTCGTCGACGAGATGGTCGATGCGTCGGGCAATCCGCGGCCGGCCTGGCGGCACTTCATCGAGGCGCTGGAGGACCTGGGGCCGGAAAGGCTTGCCCAGCGTTTTGCCCGCGCCGACCAGTACCTGCGCGATGCCGGCGTCTACTACCGCGTCTACGACAAGGCCGGCGCCAATGAGCGGGAATGGCCGCTGGCGCATGTGCCGCTGCTGATCGAGGAGGAGGAATGGGCTGCCATCAGCGCCGGCCTGGTCCAGCGCGCCGATCTGTTCGAGGAGACCATCGCCGACATTTACGGGCCGAACCGGCTGGTCGAGAAAGGCATTCTGCCGGCTGGATTGATCGCGGCCAGCCCGGAATATTTGCGGCCGGTCGTCGGCACCAGGCCTGCCAGCGGCCATTTCCTGCATTTCTGCGCCTTCGAGCTCGGTCGTGGCCCGGACGGCCGCTGGTGGGTGCTTGGCGACCGCACCCAAGCGCCGTCGGGCGCCGGCTTTGCGCTGGAAAACCGCGTCGCCACCACAAGGGCGCTGTCCGACATTTACGGCGAGATGCATGTGCACCGCTTGGCCGGTTTCTTCCGCCGTTTTCGCGATGCGCTGATCGGCATGGCCAAGCAAGCCGGCGGCCGTGTCGCCATCCTGACGCCGGGACCGCTGAACGAGACCTATTATGAACATGCCTATATCGCCCGCTATCTCGGCATCATGCTGCTCGAGGGCGAGGACCTGACTGTCTCCGGCGGCAGGCTGATGGTGCGCACAGTTTCGGGGCTGATGCCGGTCAGCGTCTTGTGGCGACGGCTCGACGCCGCCTTTGCCGATCCGCTCGAGTTGCGGTCGGACTCGCAGATCGGCACGCCGGGGCTGGTCGAAGCGGTCCGGCAAGGGGCGGTTTCGGCCGTCAATGCACTGGGTTCCGGCCTGATGGAGACGCGCGCTCTGCTCGCCTTCCTGCCGAAGATTTCGCGCGCCCTGCGCAATGAGGAACTGCTGCTGCCGACCGTCGCGACATGGTGGTGCGGGCAGGATACGGAGCGCGAACATGTGCTCGCCAATATCGATAGCATGGTGATCGGCCCGGCATTGTCGACGCGGCTTGCCTTCGAGGACGACGGCTCGACCAAGCTCGGGTCAGCGCTGTCGGCCGAGGAACGGGCCGAGCTCGTCGCCCGGATCGAACAAGACGGCGGCGACTTTGTCGGCCAGGAAGCGGTGACGCTGTCGACCACTCCTGTCTATGTCAGCGGCTGGCTGGAGCCGCGGCCGGCAAGCCTGCGCGTCTATCTGGCGCGGACGCCGGAAGGCTGGACCGTGATGCCGGGCGGTTTTGCCCGTGTCGGCTTCTCGCTCGACCCGACGGCCATCGCCATGCAGCGCGGCGGCCAGGCGGCGGATGTTTGGGTGGTCAGCGACAGGCCGGTGGAGCGTGAGACGCTGCTGCCGCAGGAGCATGACAGCTTCACCCGAACCTTGCCGGGCAGCCTGCCCAGCCGCGCGGCGGAAAACCTGACATGGCTCGGCCGCTATATCGAGCGATCGGAAGACACGGTGCGCATCCTGCGCGCCTACCACGTGCGGCTGGCCGAGACATCCGATCCCGAGATGCCGCTGCTCGCCGACATCAGGGACTATCTCGCGCCGTTCGGTATCGACGTCGAGACGGCAATCCCGTTGGGGCTCATCGGCACGCTGGACAGCGCCGTCTACAGCGCCGGGCAGATCCGCGACCGCTTCTCGCCCGATGGCTGGCTGGCATTGAAGGACCTGTCGAAGACCATCCATCAATTTGCCGTGACAGTGGCGCCGGGCGACGACGCGACAAGGGCAATGACGGTCATCCTGCGCAAGCTGGCCGGGTTTTCCGGCCTGCTGCACGAGAACATGTACCGCTTTGCCGGCTGGCGTTTCCTGGAAATCGGCCGCAGGCTCGAACGCGGCATCCAGATCGCCCGCACGCTCGCCCGACTGACCAGGGCCGAGGCGCCGGAAGGCGCGCTCGACATGATGCTGGAGATCGGCGACAGCGTCATGACCCACCGCCGGCAATATCCGGTGCAGGCGGGACGGCGTACCGTGGTCGACCTTCTGGCGCTCGATCCGCTCAACCCGCGCTCAATCCTGTTCCAGCTCGAACGGCTGAAGGCCGAAATCGCGCTGCTGCCCTCTGTCGGCGGTGAAGGCCATATGTCGCCGGCGGCCAAGGAAATCCTGCAGCTCAACACGTCGATCGCCATCAGGGAGCCCTCGGACATGACGGCCAAGGCCCTCAGCGATCTCGCCAATGAAATCGGCGGTCTCTACAACAGCCTCTCCAAAGCCTATTTCGGGTAGAGACGGCATGCTCTACGACATCAGGCTTCACCTGCGTTACGACTATGATGCGGCGGCCGGCGGCGGCCGCCATCAGGTGCGTGTGCTGCCGCCGACCATCCCTGGCGTGCAGCGCGTCATCGCCGCTTCACTGTCTTTTGTGCCGGCGCCCAGCGAACGCTCCGACTTTTCCGACTTTTTCGGCAACAGTGTCACCTCGATCGCCTTTCGTGACGCACATGATGCGCTCGACATCAGGATGAGCGCGCGTGTTTCAGTGTCGCGGCCGGAGCCCGGGCTCGACGTATCGCCCGACCTACGCCGGCTGAGGGAAGAACTCGGCGCGGTGCACTCGCTGGCGCCGGCTTCGCCGCATCACTTTCTGGCCGCCAGCGATCATGCCGGCATCGACCCGGCAATCACTGCCTATGCGAAAGGCAGTGCCAGCAGTTCGACGGTCGGCACGGCCATGGCTCTGTGCAACCGCATTCACCGCGATTTCACCTATGACGGCGAGGCGACCACGGTGCAGACGCGGGCCAGCGACGCCTTCGGCCTGAAGCGCGGCGTCTGCCAGGATTTTTCCCATATCATGATCGCCGGCCTGCGTGGCCTCGGCATTCCTGCAGGCTATGTCAGCGGATTCCTACGCACCATCCCGCCGCGTGGGAAGCCGCGGCTCGAAGGCGCCGACGCCATGCATGCCTGGGTCAAGGTGTGGTGCGGGCGCGATGCCGGCTGGCAGGAATTCGATCCGACCAACGGCATGCGCGCAAGCAACGATCATATCACGGTCGGCTATGGCCGCGACTACTCCGATGTGGCGCCGATCGTCGGCGTGCTGAAAACCACGGGCGGGCAGGTTGGCGAGCAGGCAGTCGACGTCATACCGGTCGTGCTCGAAAAGGCGTGACGGCACCTCCTCGTTGCACGGCGTCGTCGTTAATCTGTCCTGGCAATCAAAAGGCGGTGGAACCCGCAGCCAGCAGGCGGCTTATCTACGGAAATTCCGTGGAGAGGACATGCTGGACAAATCCGGGTCGTCGTCTGGCCGATCGGCTGTTAGGAAAGCTGCACCAAAGAACGGGGTGCCGCGGAACGGAGCGCTGGAGAACGGCGCGCACGCCTCGGCCGTTCGGGCCTCGCTCAACTATGTCGCCGACACCGAACCCGGTATTCGCCGGCTGCGTTCAGGCAACGGGTTCTCGTACAAAGGGCCCGACGGACGTGCCGTCGACCAGGACGCGCTGGCACGCATCAAGGCGCTCGCCATTCCACCGGCCTGGACGGATGTGTGGATCTCGGCGGATGCCGACGGTCACATTCAGGCAACCGGTCGGGACCAGCGCGGGCGCAAGCAATACCGCTATCATCAGCACTGGGCGGAGGAGCGTGACGGGGTCAAATACTCGAGCCTCATCGCCTTCGCCGAAAGCCTGCCCGAATTGCGACGGCAGATCGATGCCGATCTGCGCCGTCACGGCCTGCCGCTGGAACGCGTCGTTGCGGCCATCGTCTGGCTGCTCGACAACACGATGATCCGCGTCGGCAACGCCGCCTACGCCCGCGATAACAAGAGTTTTGGGCTGACCACGCTGCGCGACCGCCATGTCGACATCAAGGGCTCGAGCCTGCGTTTTGCCTTCATCGGCAAATCCGGCAAGGAATGGAGATTGAAGCTTGTCGATCGCCGGATCGCCAAGATCGTGCGTGGAGCGCAGGACCTGCCGGGCCAGAAACTGTTCCAGTATCTCGACGAGGAAGGAAACAGGCATCCGGTGCGCTCCGACGACGTCAACCGCTATATCAGGGAGAATGCCGGCGTCGAGTTCAGCTCCAAGCATTTCAGAACGTGGGGCGGAACCATCCACGCGGCGTCGCTGTTTGCGCAAACCGAACGCCCGGAAGGCCAGGCACAACAAAAGCGGGCGATGAACGGCGTCATCGACAAGGTTGCCGAGCGGCTCGGCAATACGCGCGCCGTCTGCCGCCGCTGCTACATCCATCCGGAAGTCTTCCGCGCCTGGTCCGAAGGAGGGCTGCTTGGCGAAATGGCGGACGCCAACAGAGGCAAGCGCTCGATCGCCGGGCTCGACGACGAGGAGGCCCTGGTCTTGAGATGGCTGAAGGCGAGGGACTGACGCAGGACCGGGGGCGTATTTTTTTGTCGACGCCATGTCGGGATCGGTCCTAGTGTTTCGTCCTTTGACAGAGAAAAGGACGACCCATGCTCTACGCGATCCTCTGCTATGCCTCTGAAGACGTCGTCTGCTCCTGGAGCAAGGAGCAGGACGATGCCGTCATGGAAAAACTTATCGGCGTACAAGAGAAATATGCCAACGCCGGGCGGCTTGGCCCCGTGGCGCGGCTTTTGCCGACGACGGCGGCGACAACGCTGCGAAAGGTCAAGGGCGAATCGATCGTCATCGACGGCCCGTTTGCCGAAACCAAGGAACAGTTCCTCGGCTTCTACACGCTCGAATGCGCCGACCTCGACGAGGCCGTCGACTTCGCGCGCGAGCTTTCCGAGGTCAACCCGAGCGGCGGCTCCTACGAGATCCGGCCGGTCTCGCTCTTCAATCCCGCCAAGGTTTCCGCATGACCGAACTTGCCTGGATCAGCACGGCAATCAGCACCGCTCGCCCGCAGGCGATGGGAGCATTGCTGCGCTACTTCCGCGACCTCGACGCGGCGGAGGAAGCATTCCAGGACGCCTGCCTGAGGGCCCTGAACAACTGGCCGAAAAATGGCCCGCCGCGCGATCCGGCAGCCTGGCTGATCTTCGTCGGCCGCAACAGCGGCATCGATGCGGTGCGCAAGCGCGCCAAGCAGGCGCCGCTGCCGGAGGAGGACCAGATCTCCGATCTCGACGATGCCGAGAGCGACATCGCCGAGCGGCTGGACGGTGCGCATTACCGCGACGATATTTTGCGGCTGCTGTTCATCTGCTGCCATCCCGACCTGCCGGCCACCCAGCAGATCGCGGTGGCGTTGCGCATCGTCTCCGGCCTGACGGTCAAGCAGATCGCCCGCGCCTTCCTCGTCGGGGAAAGCGCCATGGAGCAGCGTATCACGCGCGCCAAGGCGCGTATCGCCGATGCCGGGGTGCCGTTCGAGACGCCGGGAGCGGTCGAGCGCTCCGAACGGCTCGCCGCCGTCGCCGCCATGGTCTACCTGATCTTCAACGAAGGCTATTCCAGCAACAGCGGCGAGGCGTCGGCGCGTGCGCCGCTTTGCGAAGAGGCGATCCGGCTGGCCCGGCTGCTGCTCAGACTATTCCAGACCGAGCCGGAGATCATGGGGCTGACGGCGCTGTTGCTGCTGCAGCATGCACGCGCGCCGGCCCGCTTCGACGAGAACGGCGAGATCGTGCTGCTCGAAGACCAGGACCGCAGCCTGTGGAGCCGCAAAATGATCGATGAAGGCCTGGCGCTGGTCGATAAGGCGTTGCGCCATCGCAAGCCCGGTCCCTACCAGGTGCAAGCGGCGATCGCCGCGCTGCATGCACGGGCGGAAAAGCCCGAGGATACGGACTGGAACGAGATCGACCTGCTCTACGGGCTGCTCGAGCAGATGCAGCCGTCGCCGGTGGTGACGCTCAACCGCGCCGTCGCCGTCTCCAAGGTGCGTGGACCGGAAGCCGCACTCGCCATGATCGAGCCGCTGGAGCAAAGGCTTTCCGGTTATTTCCACTTCTTCGGCCTCAAGGGCGGCCTGCTGATGCAGCTTGGCCGCGGCGACGAGGCGCGTGTCGCTTTCGACCGCGCCATCGCGCTTGCCAACACGGCAGCCGAGGCGGCGCATATCCGCATGCATATCGACCGGCTGATGAAAGAAGGCGCCAAGCAAAGGGCGCATTGATCCGACGCCTCCGCCTGGTTCAATGGTCTGACCTTTGCTTAGACCATGCCGGGGTGGCGATTTTTCCCTGAAACGAGTAATGCCACGCCATGACAGTGCCTGATGTGCCGACCAGCACAGAGACGGCGTGGCACAAGGCCTTGACCGACGCCATATGAGCGGCGGGATCTGAAAGGGATGAAAATGACGATTGCGAAGGAAACGGCCGGGCTTCTGGCGAAACTGGGTGTTGCCGAGGGCGCGCTTACAGGCGGCGATCTCATCGTGCGTAGCCCGGTGACCGGCGAGCAGATCGCCGCGCTGAAAACCATCTCGCCGGCCGACGCGGCAACGACCATCGACAATGCCCATAAAGCTTTCCTGGCGTGGCGGCAGGTACCAGCTCCCAAGCGCGGCGAACTGGTGCGGCTGCTCGGCGAGGAATTGCGCACACACAAGGCCGAGCTTGGCCGGTTGGTCTCGATCGAAGTCGGCAAGATTCCATCCGAGGGTCTTGGCGAAGTGCAGGAGATGATCGACATCTGCGATTTCGCCGTCGGTCTCTCCCGGCAATTGTACGGCCTGACCATCGCCACCGAGCGCCCCGGCCACCGCATGATGGAGACCTGGCATCCGCTCGGCGTCGTCGGCGTCATTTCGGCCTTCAATTTCCCGGTGGCGGTCTGGTCGTGGAATGCAGCGCTGGCGCTGGTCTGCGGCGACGCGGTGGTGTGGAAGCCGTCCGAGAAGACACCGCTGACGGCGCTCGCCTGCGAAGCGATCTTCAAGCGCGCGGCAAAGCGTTTCGGCGATGCGCCGGAAGGGCTGGCGCCCGTGCTGATCGGCGATCGCGCCGTCGGCGAGATCCTGGTCGACCATCCGAAGGTGCCGTTGGTCTCCGCCACCGGTTCGACGCGCATGGGCAGGGATGTCGGCCCACGGCTGGCCAAGCGCTTTGCCCGTGCCGTGCTTGAGCTCGGCGGCAACAACGCCGGCATCGTCTGCCCGACGGCCGATCTCGACATGGCGCTGCGCGCCATCGCCTTCGGCGCCATGGGCACGGCCGGCCAGCGCTGCACGACGCTCAGGCGCCTGTTCGTGCATGAAAGCGTCTATGATCACCTCGTTCCGCGCCTGAAGAAGGCCTATGAAAGCGTCTCGGTCGGCAATCCGCTGGAGACAAGCGCTCTCGTCGGCCCGCTGATCGACAAGGCTGCCTACGAGAACATGCAGAAGGCGTTGGAGGACGCGGCTTCGCATGGCGGTAAGATAACCGGCGGAATGCGGGTCGAGAACGGCCATGCGGAGGCCTACTATGTGCGTCCGGCGCTGGTCGAAATGCCGCGCCAAGTTTCGCCGGTGACGGAGGAGACCTTCGCGCCGATCCTCTATGTGATGAAATATTCGGATTTCGACGCCGTGCTCTATGAGCACAATGCGGTCGGCGCGGGGCTTTCCTCGTCCATCTTCACCCGCGACCTGCAGGAATCCGAGCGTTTCCTCGGCGTCGACGGTTCGGACTGCGGCATTGCCAACGTCAATATCGGCACTTCGGGGGCCGAGATCGGCGGCGCCTTCGGTGGCGAGAAGGAAACCGGCGGCGGCCGCGAGTCGGGCTCGGATGCCTGGAAGGCCTATATGCGCCGCGCTACCAATACGGTGAACTACTCCAAGGCGCTGCCGCTTGCGCAGGGCGTGTCGTTCGACATCGATTGAAATGCCAGACCGTCGTGGTGGCGGCGCCAAAGCCGCCACGACGGCGTTTGGCTCGCCGTTCAGCTGGCTTCGGAAGTTACAACACAATTGTCGAAGGCTGCATCGATGATGGCGAGCTTGACCGCCTGGGCAGTCATGTATTCCTGATAGAACTCGCTCGAAACCCACATGACCGAGTGACCCCGCTGGCCCAACCAGCCAATGCTGCCGAGTTCCTCGGCATCGCGCAATTTGCGTGACAGGTGGGTCCGGGAAAGCTTGAGCCAGCTCGCGAAATCTCCGATTGAGACGACACCGGTCGGAATTCGGTCCAGGTCGGCATGATCGGGATCGACGCCAGACATCAGCCAATCCATGACGATGCCGCCATTGTCGAGCCAGGTGAACAAGGAAAAGGTCTGTCTCGGCTCCCGCACGGCATGCGACGAAAGCAGGCCGTCGGCCACCAGCGGCTGCAGTTTGGCGAGCAGGTCCGGTTGTGCGACGAATGCAGCCAGTCGAAATCCATTGTCCAGGCTGTCCAGCGTTTTCAGATGCGCCATGACCCAGCCGGCAACCGTCTCCAGAGTGCCCGCGGTCGGCTCAAAGGGGCGGATGCGCCCGTATTTGATCGGCAGATGCCGAATGAAACCGTAATGCAGCATCTCCTTCAGGAAGGCGTCGGCGGTGTTGCGGCTGGCCACCGAATGCCGGCAGATGTTGTCCATGAACCGTGCAGACGTAAGTCCCTTGCGATGATCGTCCGGCTCTCGATTGAAATACAAGCCAAGGCCGATATGGGCCATCAGCCAACGCTGTTGCGCGGCGAATACGGAGGCCAGCCGCGGGTTCGCTTCATAGGTTTGGAGAAGCGTCCGCGACTGAGCCTGGACGTGGCGACGCAGTGCCGGATGGCGGGCAATGTCTTCAGAAACCAGCGCCATCCCCGCCGAGCCCAACCAAGTTTGCAACTGGAAATACCGATCACAATTTCAGCCTTCGCGGGTCGTGTCCAGCGCCGGCGCATCAGGATAAGAGCTGAATCCTGCCGGCTAGTGGCTGAATTCCGCGACTTGATCGCCGAGGCCCCTGATCTCGCGGCAGGAGGCTAGCCTGCTTGAACCCACCAATGATGGCTTCGCCTGTCCAGCACGTGCTCCGCCGATGGCGACACGGAACCAACACAAGTTTTGCTCGTTGAAGAACGCTGATTGGACTGAGACAGTGAGGAACTACAAAATGGAGAATGGCCTTTTCGCCACGCCGCCTGCAGCGTTCCGGAAAACAGAGTCGGTTTGGCTACGGGCGCTCAAGTGGCTGTTACGCCGGGTGCGCAGCGCCTCCGACAGCTCGGGAACCATGTTGAAACCAATCCTTTCCGGACCCGAGAATGATAGCGGGCCCACTACGCCTCGACGCGCTTGAGGCCGAAGCGCGCTGCGATCTTGACGCCAAAAATAACCGCTCACATGTCTCTTTATGGCTGCCGCCGCGGCCGAGAGCCATGACCGCTTTGAAGGCCCGCCACCGCGGCGTGTTCGCCTGATGCAGCAGGCGAGAGCGGCGGTGGCACGCAGCGGCGGGAACCATCGGGCATGCTTGGCTATTAGATACAGGCGGCTGCTGGTCTGCCGGGCCAGGAGCCATTTGCTATGATCATCAATCCCCCACCGGAAAGCGCCATCCCGGCATCCGTTCCGTCGGTCGATCCAAAAGCCGCCCCGACGCCTCGCAATGCCGAAGCGGAGGTCTTTTATATCGAAGCGATCCGCGAGCTTGTCGCGACGGGCATCCCCTTTCTCGTCGCCGGCACCTATGCCGTAAGCGCCTATACCGGGATCATCCGCCCGACCAAGGATCTCGACATTTTCTGCAAGGCCGGCGACTGCCCGCGCATCCTCGCCCATTTCAAGCAGATCGGCTATGCGGTCGTGGTCGAGGACGACCGGTGGCTCGGCAAGGTGTTCAGGGGCACGCATTTTTTCGACGTCATCTTCACCTCGATGAACGGCACAATGCCTGTCGACGACCAGTGGCTGGAGCATGCTCGCCAGGCCGAATTGCTGGGCAGCCACGTGCGGATCATCGGCCCAACCGAGCTTATCTGGTCCAAATGCTTCATCCAGGACCGCGGACGCCATGATGGCGCCGACGTCGCGCACACCATCCTCAAGGCGCACGACCAGATCGACTGGCAAAGGCTGCTTTCCTACATGGAAGTTCATTGGGAAGTCTTGCTGATGCATCTCTTGAACTTCCGATGGATCTATCCGACGGAGCGAGACCGTGTGCCCGCGTGGCTGCTCGACGAGTTGCTCGACCGGCTGGCCAAGCAACGCGAATTGCCGCCTTCCCGGATGCGGATCTGCCGCGGGCGCATGCTTTCACGAACCGACTATGAGATCGACGTCAAGCAATGGGGCTTTGCCGACGTCGGCGGTGAAGGAGAATATAGCGATGGCTGACGAGCTCGAATCTGCTTCGGCAAAGGCCGAAAACGGCGGCACACTCAAGGTCGCCGCCATCGGCGATCTGCATGTCGGCAAAGAGGACCAGGCGTCGTACCGCGATCTTTTCGGCGAGATGTCGCGCGAAGCCCAGGTTCTCGTGCTGACCGGCGACCTTACCAATCTCGGCAAGCCTCGGGAGGCCGAAATCCTTGCCGAGGAACTGCGTGCCTGCACGATCCCGGTCGTCGCCGTACTTGGCAACCACGACTATGAGTCAGGCGCCGTCGAGCAGGTCACCGACATTTTGCGTCAGGCGGGCGTTCATCTCCTCGACGGCGAGGCGACGGAGATTCACGAGGTCGGGTTCGTTGGGGTCAAGGGTTTCGTTGGCGGTTTTGGATCGCGCATGCTCGGCTCCTTTGGCGAACCGGCGATCAAGTCGATGGTGGCGGAAAGCGTGAACGAAGCGATGCGGCTTGAAAACGCGATGCGGCAGGTTCGCGCCAAACGCACGCTTGTCGTTCTGCACTACGCGCCTGTCGTCGAGACGGTCGAAGGCGAGCCGCTGGAGATCTTCCCGTTTCTCGGTTCGTCACGCCTGGCCGAGACAATAGACCGGTTCCAGGTCAGCGCGGTGGTGCATGGCCATGCGCATCGTGGCGCCTACGAGGGCCGCACGCCGGGTGGAGCGTCGGTCTATAACGTTGCCATGCATGTCGCCAAGCCGACCGGTCGCCCGTACGCCATGCTCGAAATCTGACAGGCGGCGCCGCTGGCGCAAGCAATCGCCAGACAGGCTGCAGAACGATCACGGCAACTGCCGGCTGAAAGACATCCGCTTCGGCGGAATATCGTTTTCATCCGGATTGGGAATGGGGTCCTCGTCGGGGAGCCTGTCGGGGTCCGGCTCACGCACGGGCTTGGGATCGGGGATGGGAGGCGGTGGTACCGGGGTCGGTGTTGGCTCGGGTGTGGGAATAGTGGCCATCGTGATCATCTCCTCTTGGCGCAGAACAACGCAATGGGTCAGCTGGTTCCCGGCTTCCTCGTTTTTGGAACCACACCGTCGCGCCTGCGGGTCAGCCCATCTCCGGATTCTCGTGTCTGCTGCCCGACTTGCCTGACCGCAGCAGCAGGGCAAGCGGAACGAGCAGGGCGGTTGTCACCGCGCAATAGCGGAAGACATCGACGTAGGCGAGCAGCGTGGCCTGGCGGGCGATCAACTGGCCGAGCCAGCCGATCGCCTGCTGCTTCGCCTGGACCAGCGGCGAACCCTGGGCGACGAAATGCTCGGTCGCCTGCCGAAGCACCTGCTGATAGGCGGGCGACGATTGCACGGTGTGGCCAACCAGATTCGATTGATGGATCTGGGAGCTTTGCGCAATGACGGTGTTGGACAGCGAGACGCCGATGCTGCCGCCGATATTGCGTGCAACGTTGATCAGCGCCGATGCCTGGTTGGTCTGTTGCGGGGGCAGGCCGACATAGGCCGCGGTCGAGATGGGAATGAACAGGAACGGCAGCCCGACCATCAGGAAGACACGGGCAAAAGCAAAGAAGCGGAAGCTGGCGTCCGGGGTAAGCGAGGTCATGTGCCAAAGCGCGACTGCGACCACCGACATGCCCACCATGATCAGGTATTTGGGCTGCACGATGCTGCCTACAAATCCGGACACCGGCATCAAGATCAGCATGGCGATGCCGCCCGGCATCATCGAAAGGCCCGACAGCGTCGCGGTGTAGGCAAATGTCGTCTGCTGCAGCTGCGGCACGATCTGGGTGGTGCTGAACAGGATAGCACCGACCGCCATCATAACCAGGAAGGCCGTGCCGAACTGGCGCGTGAACAATAGGCGCATGTCGACGACCGGATCGCTGCGACTGATTTCCCATGGGATAAGCAGCAGGAACGCGATCGCGGAAATCACTGCGAAAGTCGTAATGAAATTCGAGGCGAACCAATCGTAGCGCTGGCCTCGGTCGAGGAAGATCTCGAGGCACCCCAGTGCGGTAGCCACCAGGATGAATCCGACCCCGTCGATCTTCAGGCCGCCTTTCAGCCGTTCCTTGCGTTCGCGTTCGAGTACGTCCGGTTCGACCAACAGCCATTGCACCAGTGCCAGCGACAGGATGCCGAACGGCATGTTGATGAAGAAGATCCAGTGCCAGGAGAAATGGTCCGTCAGCCAGCCGCCGATCGTCGGCCCGACCGTTGGTGCGACGATGACGGCAATGCCGTAAAGCGCGAAGGCTTGCGAGCGCTTTTCCGGCGGAAAGGTATCGGCAAGGATCGATTGCTCGCTTGGCGCCATGCCGCCGCCGCCGAGGCCCTGAAGGATCCTGAACAGGATGAGCAGTTCCAGGTTGGGCGCCAGTCCGCACAGCAGCGACGCGACGGTGAAGGTCGCCACGCAAAGCATGTAGTAGCGCTTGCGGCCGATGACGCTTGCCAGCCAGCCGCTGACCGGGATGATCACCGAGTTGGCCACAAGATAGGTGGTAATGACCCAGGTGCTTTCGTCCATTCCGGCCGCCAGGCTGCCGGCGATGTTGCGCAGGGCGACATTGGCGATCGAGGTGTCCAGCACCAGCATGAACGTGGCGATGGAAACGACAATGGCGATGAGCCAGGGATTGTGTGTCCCGGCGGCGGATCGGCTTTCCCCCTGATTTCTGGCTGCTTCGCCGCTCATTGCACCTTGACCGTCGGCACCACCGACAGCCCTGGGCCGAGAAGCACATCGGGCGGCTTGTCGAAGACGATCTTGACCGGCACGCGCTGCACCACCTTGACGTAGTTGCCGGTGGCATTTTCAGCCGGCAGGAGGCTGAAGGCGGTGCCGCTGCCGGCCTGGATGCTGTCGACGCGGCCATGGAAGGACTTGTTCGGGTACGCGTCGATATCGATGTCGACCGGTTGTCCCTGCAGCATCAGGTCGAGCTGCGTCTCCTTGAAATTGGCCCTCACCCAGACCTCGTCGGGAACGAACATCATCAATACCTGGCCGGGTTGGGCGTAGGTGCCGTCAGCGGCCGAAATGCTCGTTGCCCGCCCGGCTGCGGGTGCTGTGATGGTCGTGCGCGACAGCGTCGTGCGGGCTTGCTCCTGGCTGGCTTTGGCCTGTTCGAGCTGCGCCTCGGCGCTCCTGGCCTGTGCCTGCAAGACCGAAACCTGGCTTTTTGCCGAGGCGACATTGGCCTCGGCGCTGTCCAGCGCGGCCTGATCCTGACGCAGCGTCGATGCCGCTTGCTGCGCCTGCTGCTGCGTTGCCGTGCCCTTGGCCAGGAGTTCGCGATTGCGTTGATCCTCGGCCTTGGCGAAATCCAGCGCTGCCTTGGCCTGTGCAACCTGCCTCTGGGCAGCATTCACCTTTGCGTTTTGGGCCTCGATCTGGGCGGTGACATTGACGATTTCGGCCTCGGCCGCGGCGACGCCGGCATCGGCCTGCTTCAGATTTGCCTGATAATCGCTGTCGTCGATGCGCAGGAGGACATCACCCGCCTGCACGTGCTGATTGTCGGTCACCGCCAGCTCGGTGATACGGCCGGCGATTTGGGCGCCGATCGTCACTGTGCGGGCGTCGATGAAGGCGTCGTCGGTCGACTCGTACTGGCGAGCGTTCAGCCACCAGATCACGACGCCTGCCGCGACGAGCAACAGCGCAAGCGCAACCGCCGCCGTCGCATAGGGATGGCGCTTGGGAAAGCCGAGCAGACCGGCCTTTCGTTGCGAGGCATCCCCGTCGGGCTTTTCCTGCCGCGGCTCTGCCGATCGCTCACGAGATTCTCGAACCCGGGCCGGTTGCTCCCGAGTTTCATTTACAGGCTCGACGTCTTGTTCGACGCTTTGAGGCTTCGTGTCCAACGGAATGGCTTTCAAGACTGATATTGCAGCCGCCGGGGCGGACGCAAAGCCAAACCGCGAGCTTCCGCAAAGGTTCCTGCCCGGAATGGGTTCGGTTAACGGGGCGACGTCGAACCCACTGAGCGGCGCCGGCGCGTTGGAACCGAGCGCCGCTTCACCGGGCAGGTGATCCGTACGCCTCATGTTGCGGTGATCCGGCCTTGTCAGCGCTCCACGGCGCGATAATTGCTCATATAGGCGTGGGCGAATTCACCTGTCGACAGGAGCCGACCATGAAACATCAAACACTCGACCAACTGCATGCCGTCGCGGAAGTTGAGTCCTTCGCGGCGTATCCGGCGATGAGCCGAAACCAGCGGATTGAACGTTGGGCAGAACTTCTCGAGCAAAACCCGACGCGATGCCTTGGGGCGCTTCCAGGCACCGAATATATGAACAGGGAAGCGCGCGACAGATCGCGTGGCGCTGGGACGCCGCTCACTGTCGCTTTCGAGGATCCGGTTCTGCGTGCCATGGGCTTGAACGACGATACCTATGGTGAGGCAAAGCGCTTCTTCGAACTGAGCGACCGGCAGTTGCACCAAATCGTTTGCCATTGCCACGTTGGCGCCACGATGCAAGCGCGATGGGCCGCTGCCAGGGTGCGCGGGATAGTTCGCGGCAACAGATTTGTTGCCTGGATGAAGGGCTTGATCGTGCATTGACGCGATACGAGGAACGGCGGAACACGCGTTCTTTCCGCGCTGCGGGGAGCGCTTCCGGACTTGGAAGGACTCGTGCCCCGTCAGGCCGCGCAGATTGTGAAACTCCTTGACGCTTGGCTGCGCCTTGTCGCGGCCATGCGTCCGTCTTTGATGCGAGAATTTGAGTTGGCCCGCCGCAATTGAGAGCCTTCGTCCGACGGGCGTTCGAGCGCCGTCCAGGCATGTGCGATCTGGCTAGGGACGAACAATCCCGCGATCGTGGAAGATCCTTCGACCTGGTGAGCGGCCGATCTCTCCAAACACCCTTCGATCCGCTCTAGCGGTCGATCTCTCCAAATACCCTTCGACCCACTTTAGCGGTCGATCTCTCCAAATACGATGTCGAGCGAGCCGATGATCGCGGCAACATCGGCAATCATATGGCCTCGGGATAGGAAATCCATCGCCTGCAGGTGGGCGAAGGAAGGTGCGCGGATCTTGCATCGGTAGGGAATGTTGCCTCCGTCCGATACGAGGTAGACGCCGAACTCGCCCTTCGGCGCCTCGACGGCGGCATAGACTTCACCGCGCGGCACGCGAATGCCTTCTGTATAAAGTTTGAAGTGGTGGATCGTCGCTTCCATCGAGCGCTTCATCGTGGCACGCGGCGGCGGCGTGATCTTGCGGTTCGGGATCGCGACCGGCCCCTGACCTTCGGGCGAGCGCAACTTTTCCAGGCATTGCCGCATGATCCGGACCGACTGGCGCATTTCCTCCATGCGTACGAGATAGCGGTCGTAGCAGTCGCCATGCTTGCCGACCGGGATATCGAAATCCATCTCCGAATAGCATTCGTATGGCTGCGCCTTGCGCAGGTCCCAGGAGGCGCCCGATCCACGCACCATCACGCCGGAAAAGCCCCAGGCCCAGGCATCATCGAGGCCGATCACGCCGACATCGACATTGCGCTGCTTGAAGATGCGGTTCTCGGTCAACAGCCCTTCGAGATTGTCGCAGACCTTGAGGAACGGATCGCAGAACTTCCAGATGTCGTCGAGGAGCTCCGGCGGCAGATCCTGATGCACGCCGCCGACCCTGAAATAATTCGCGTGCATGCGGGCGCCGGACGCGCGCTCGTAAAAGACCATCAGCTTCTCGCGCTCGGCGAAACCCCAGAGCGGCGGCGTCAGCGCGCCGATGTCCATAGCTTGCGTGGTGACGTTGAGGAGGTGCGACAGGAGCCGGCCTATTTCGCAGAAAAGCACGCGAATGAGCTGCCCGCGTTTCGGAACCGATATTTCAAGGAGCTTCTCGGCGGCGAGACAGAATGCGTGCTCCTGGTTCATCGGCGCGACGTAGTCGAGCCGGTCGAAATAGGGCAAGGCCTGCAGGTAGTTCTTGTACTCGATGAGCTTTTCGGTGCCGCGGTGCAGCAGGCCGATGTGGGGATCGGCGCGTTCCACGATCTCGCCGTCGAGTTCGAGCACCAGCCGCAGGACGCCGTGAGCGGAGGGATGTTGTGGCCCGAAATTGATGGTGAAGTTGCGAACTGCAGCCTCGGCCATGACAGTCCTCCGCGATCCAGGCGGGCTTCGGTTCCATGCCGGAACCGGCTTGTCCGCTTTCAGCCGCTCACGTCGTCGTCTGGATGATCAGCGTCAGCGTGCCGTCGCCGTCGATATTGGCGGCCACGACCTGCGTGGAATTAAGCCCGTTCGCCGCCAGTGCCGATGCCGCCTGCGGCGATGCGTCGATCGAACTTTGCAGGATACGCAAATCCTCGGCGCTGGTCTGGGTGACGACGGCCTCCGCCTGTGCCTTGATGTCAGGAGGCAGATCCTCCATCGCCACGATTGTCACTGCGGTGAAATTCTGCGCGGAGAAGGCTTGGTCAGGTGTAGCCTGGTCGGGAGTGGCCTCTTCGGGCGTGGCTTGCTCTGGCAGGGTTTGCGGGGCCGTCGGCGGGACAGGGGCAAGCTCTGGTCCCACGGATTGCGCATAGACCGGCGAGGCGAGAGCCAGTGCCGAGAGTGTGGCAATTGTCGTCGATAGCCGCATGGCCTTTCCTTCCGTTTTGCTCAGGGACGATCAATTCGGTGACGACACAACCATCGTGTCGAAATATGGTTCCGTCACGGAGGTTTGCTGTCTTGCCGAAGCCGTGATTGTCGCGGAAGCGAGCGCGAAATCCGGCGTTGCCTGTCTCAGGCAGCGGTGTGGCTGCGATGAGGCTGCGGCCAGCGCTGCAATGCTTCACGACCCTGAGCGGTCAGTTCGTAGATCCCGCGATCGGTGCGCGCGAACCAGCGATACACGTTGTGCAGCAGGATTTTGGGCGCGTTCGGCAGGTTGGGCTTCAAGTCACGCGGCCGCTTTGGGCCGTCTGCGAGTGCTGCGGCGCATGCCAGGGCCTGCTGGCGATAGGCGGTCATGATCGGCGCACGCGAGCCGCCGCCGGCGACAGGATCGCCCTGCCGACGCCGATGTTCGTCGATTAGTTTCGAGCGGCGCCGGGAATCCCTACGCGGAGCCAATGCCGTCGGGCTGAGCAGGACCTGAACCTCGCCGTTCGTCCGCACGCCAAGCAGGCCAAAGCCGAGGCGACGGCAGAGATTGCGGTATCTCACGTCGCTCTCACGGCCTTTGCCACGGCCCGACATGCATGCTGCGAGCCAGACCTCGTCGCTCACCGCCATACGGTCGACGCCCTGGAGGACCAGCTCGAGATTGAACTTCAGCTTCAGCTCGCAGATGACGACGATCGGTGGAGAGTCGGCACTCAGCGCCAGCAGATCGCAGCCGCCGATCTCGCCCTTGACCATGAAATCCAGGCCTTCGAGGAAGGCCTTGACCGGGCTGTAGAGTGAAGTCTCGAGCATGGGCCTTTGTTCGCTGCGAATCATCCCGCCCGATTGGCGGTTCAGCGCGATGATCGCTCTTTGCCATTGAACAGGAGGTAAACGACGGCCAAGCAAGTGCTCAGAGCCGTGCCACGGCCGCTTGCCAATTTGGTATGCTGGTATAATGTGTACCTGAGATAGCATGCTTCGCATAGCTGCGCTGTGCTGGACATCCGAGCGCCCGAGACATCGTCCAGGGCATCGTCATTTGAGCGGCGGCTCCCCGCCTTTTCTAATCCGCCAGCCGGCGGCAATGTGCATACAAGTCAATGGGATGACGATCGGCAGGGCCGTCGTTGGAAATCAGGAGTAACGGACAATGACAACGATTGCGCTGTTTGGTGCTGGCGGCAAAATGGGTTACCGCCTGTCGACCAATTTTCGCGGGTCTCCCTATACGGTACGCCATGTCGAGGTTAGCGACGCCGGCCGCGAGCGGCTTAAATCGGGCCTCGGCATCGATGCCGTCAGCGCCGATGAGGCGCTTGATGGCGCTGATGTGGTGATCCTGGCGGTGCCGGATACGCATATCGGCAAGGTCGCGGCGAGCATCGAGAGCAAGCTTGCATCAGGCACGATGGTCGTCGTGCTCGACGCCGCGGCACCTTTCGCCGGGCATTTGCCGCAGCGACCTGACCTGACCTATTTCGTCACCCACCCGTGCCATCCGCCGATCTTCAACGACGAGACCGACATGGCGGCCAAGAAGGACTATTTCGGCGGCGTCAAGGCCAAGCAGCACATGGTCAGCGCCTTGATGCAGGGGCCGGAGGAAGATTTCGCCAAGGGTGAGGCGATCGCCAAGATCATCTGGGCCCCGGTCATGCGCTCGCATCGCGTCACTGTCGATCAGATGGCGCTGCTCGAGCCCGGCCTTTCGGAAACGGTATGCGCTTCGCTGCTCGTCGTCATGAAGGAGGCCGTCGACGAGGTGGTGGCGCGCGGGGTCGACAAGCAGGCGGCGCTCGACTTCCTGCTTGGCCATATGAACGTGCTTGGCGCCGTCATCTTCGGCGAGACCAAAGGCGTGTTCTCCGACGCCTGCAACAAGGCGATAGAGTTCGGCAAGCCGGTGCTGATGCGCGATGACTGGAAGCGGGTGTTCGAGCCGGAGGAGATTGCCGCGAGCATTCAGCGCATCACCTGAGGGCGCGACGCGTCTTCCGGAACATATCACCTGAAATTGTCATTGACTCATCATACCAGTTAGCTTAGCTGTTCGATGGCTCGGACCGTCAAGCTTCGCAGCAAGCTCAGGGCCTGGGACGAGTGGAGGATAGCGGGGAGACGATCGATCGAGGTGAAGCCGGCAAAGGGCTTGTGAACCTGACGCGATCCGCGATCCGCGCTGGCTAACGAATTGAATGCATATAGCCTTGGGATCAAGGCACGGGTTTTCAACGGGAGGAATACATGAAACTGACACGCAGAATGACGCTTGCGGCTTTCGCCGGCATGCTGGCGCTTGGCACGGCCGCACCCGCCTATGCGGCGGATCTGATCGCCATCATCACGCCCTCGCATGACAATCCGTTCTTCAAGGCGGAAGCTGTCGGCGCAGAGGCCAAGGCCAAGGAACTCGGCTACGAGGCGCTGGTGCTCGTCCATGACGACGACGCCAACAAGCAGTCCGAACTTATCGACACGGCGATCGGCCGCGGCGCCAAGGCAATCATCCTCGATAATGCCGGCGCCGACGCCACCGTTGCCGCCGTGCAGAAGGCCAAGGACGCAGGTGTTCCTTCATTCCTGATCGATCGCGAGATCAATGCCACCGGCGTTGCCGTCGCGCAGATCGTCTCCAACAACTATCAGGGCGCCCAGCTCGGCGCCCAGGAATTCGTCAAGCTGATGGGCGAGAAGGGTAATTTCGTCGAGCTCGTCGGCAAGGAATCCGACACCAATGCCGGCATCCGCTCCAAGGGTTACCACGACGTCATCGACGACTATCCAGACTTGAAGATGGTGGCGCAGCAGTCGGCCAATTGGAGCCAGACCGAGGCCTATTCAAAGATGGAGTCGATCCTCCAGGCCAATCCCGATATCAAGGGCGTGATCTCCGGCAACGACACGATGGCGATGGGCGCCTATGCGGCACTCGCCGCTGCCGGCCGCAAGGACGTCATAGTCGTCGGCTTCGACGGGTCGAACGACGTGCGCGACTCGATCACCTCCGGCGGCATCAAGGCGACGGTCCTGCAGCCGGCCTTCGCGCAGGCGCAGATGGCGGTCGAGCAGGCCAACGACTTCATCAAGAACAAGAAGTCTCCCGCCGAAGAAAAGCAGCTGATGGACTGCGTCCTGGTCAATGGCGACAATGCCGCCAAGCTCGAGACGTTCGCGCTCACCAACTGAGCCGGCGTAACATCAGGCAGCAAGGGACGAGCCTCCGGTTCGTCCCTTGCTTCCATTTCGCCCTTGCTTCCATTTCTCTGGGTGCTCCTCACCGCCATGCCGAACGAGCCGACATGTTCAACACGCTGACCCGGCCGATCTTTGTCGCGTTGTTCCTCGCAGCAATAGTCAGCCTGACCGCCTGCAAGATCTTGCCGACGCCGTCGGCGGAAAACGGCGGCACTGGCTCCGCGTTCAATCCCGACAAGATGGTCGAGGACATCTGGGCGGCGAAAGTGATACCCTATCTGCAGCAGAAGGCCGGGCCGTTTCCCGAGGTGCATGCCTTGGCCAAGGCCGATCCCGCCGCTGCCGGCGCCAAATACGGCAACCCGAAAAAGCAGGCGAATTCGCCGTGGACCTTCGCCGTTCGGCTCGAGGGCAAGGTCGTTGCAGCCAACACACAGTCACGTGCGGCGACGATGGATGTCGATGCCGACGGCGACGGCAAGGCCGATGCGCGGGTGCAGATCGGCCCCGCCATGCGTGGGACCGCCCTGCGCGACAGCCTCGACTTCATCCAGTTCAACGATTTCACCAATCAGATCGACTTCGCCCAGTTCGGCAAGTCGTTCAACGCCTATGCCGACAAGACCGTACTTTCCAAGCTGCCGCGCGAGGCACTCGAGGGCCGCAGCGTCAAGATCCTCGGCGCCTATACGCCGGGCAGTGGCCAGGACCTGCCGCTGGTGACGCCGGCGGAGGCAGAGATCGGGCCGAAGCCATGAGCGGCGATCAAGATGTCATCCTGAAGCTGGAGGATGTCTCGAAGGTCTATTCCGGCACCGTCGCGGTCAAGCGCGCGAATTTCGAGGTGCGCAAGGGCGCGGTCAACGTGCTGGTCGGCGAAAACGGAGCCGGCAAATCGACGCTGATGAAGATCATCGCGGGCGTCGAGCAGCCGACACTCGGGCGCATTCTGCTGGACGGCGAGGAGGTTTCCTTCTCGTCATCCGGGGATGCGGTGAATCGCGGCATCGGCATGGTGTTCCAGGAGCTGAACCTGTTCGGCAATCTGACTGTCGCCGAAAATATTTTCGCCACCCGCGAGATCACCAACCGCTTCCGCAAGATCGACCGCAAAGAGCAGGAGCGCCGCGCGGCGGAGTTCCTTGAACGCCTGGAAGCCGGCATCCGGCCCGACATGCTGGTCGAGGATCTGCGCATCGGCCAGCAACAACTGGTCGAGATCGCCAAGGCGGTTTCGCTCGATGCGCGCATCCTGATTATGGACGAACCAACCTCGGCGCTCAGCGCGGCGGAAGTCGAGATCCTGTTCAAGGTGATTGCCGACCTCAAGGCGCGCGGCGTGGCAATCGTCTACATCTCGCATCGGCTCGAGGAACTGATCCGCATCGGCGACACCATCACCGTGCTGCGCGATGGGCGCATCACCGGCCAGGCGGAGATGAAAGACGTCGATACCCAGTGGATCGTGCGGCAGATGATCGGCTCGGACGCCAAGGACTTCGCCAAGGCCGACGGCCATGTGCCGGGCGAAGAGATATTCCGTGCCGAGGACATTTGCTTGCCGCGTGTCACCGGCGGGCTCGCGGTCGACCACGTCTCGCTGTCGCTGCGCGCCGGTGAAATCCTCGGCATCTACGGCCTGATGGGAGCCGGACGCAGCGAGCTGTTCGACTGCATCATGGGCCGTCACGGCCATTCGACCGGAACGATATTCATTGCCGGCAAAAAAGTGCACGAGCGGGACACGACGCGACGCATCCGCCGCGGCCTGGCGCTGATCCCCGAAGACCGCCAGCGCGAAGGGCTGGTGTCGACCCTCTCCGTCGCCAGCAATCTGACGCTGGCCAGCCTGTCGCGTTTCGTGCGCCTGTTCCACATTCGTGGTGCCGCCGAACGACAGGCGGTGGCCCAGACCGTGCGCGAATTGGCGATCAAGGTCGCCGATCCGGCGCAGGAAGTCTCGTCGCTGTCGGGCGGCAACCAGCAGAAGGTGGTGATCGGCAAGGCGCTGCTCACCGGACCGAAGGTGCTGCTGATGGACGAGCCCAGCCGCGGCATCGACGTCGGCGCCAAGGCCGACGTGTTCCGCACCATGCGCAAGCTGTCGCGCGACGGCCTGGGGATCCTGTTTGCCACCTCGGATCTCGATGAGGTGATGGCGTTGTCAGACCGCATCGCGGTGATGAGCAATGGAAAATTGACTGGTATGTTCGACCGCGCCGAGGCGACAGAGGCCGCGATCGTCGCTGCCTCGGCGCTCGGCCACGGACCGGTCCCGCACGGAGAGCAAGGCGCATGACTGACATTCCAGCCAAGGCGGCGGTCACCTCCCTTTCGAGCGGCTCGGTCCTGCTGACGCTGATGAAGGCGAGGACGTTCATCGCGCTGATCGCCGTGCTGTTGTTCTTCTCGATAGCTGCCCCCAATTTCCTCTCGGCCGCCAATCTTATCCTGATGTCGAAGCACGTGGCGCTGAACGCATTCCTCGCAATGGGCATGACCTTTGTCATCATCACCGGCGGCATCGACCTGTCGGTCGGCTCGATCGTCGGCCTGTGCGGCATGGTGGCCGGCTATCTCGTGCTCAACGGCATCGACCTGCAGGTCGGCTATACCATCTATTTCAACGTCTTCGAGATCGCGCTGATCACGCTTGCCGTCGGCATATTGATCGGCGCCGTCAACGGCTTGCTGATCACCAGGCTTAACGTTGCGCCGTTCATCGCCACGCTCGGCGTGCTCTATGTCGCGCGCGGCCTGGCGCTGCTGTCGTCCGACGGGCGCACCTTCCCCAATCTCGTCGGCAAGCCGGAGCTTGGCACCACCGGATTCGGCTTTCTCGGCGCCGGCCGGTTGCTCGGCCTGCCCGTCGCGCTGTGGATTTTGCTCGTTGTTGCATTAGGGGCCGCCTATCTCGCCAAGTACACCCCGCTCGGCCGCCACATTTTCGCCGTTGGCGGCAACGAGCGGGCGGCGCGGATTTCGGGCGTCCGCGTCAATATGGTGAAGATGTTCGTCTACATGTTCTCCGGTTTCTGCGCGGCGATCGTCGGGCTGATCATCTCGTCCGAACTGATGGCCTCGCATCCGGCGACCGGAGAGAGCTTCGAACTCAACGCCATTGCCGCGGCAGTGCTCGGCGGCACCTCGATGTCGGGCGGACGCGGCACCATTGGCGGCACCATTGTCGGCGCCTTCGTCATCGGCATTCTTTCGGACGGGCTGGTGATGATGGGGGTGAGCTCGTTCTGGCAGATGGTGATCAAGGGCCTCGTCATCATCGTCGCCGTCGTCGTCGACCAGGCACAGCGCCGGCTGCAGAGCCGGGTGACGCTGATGCAGATGGCAAAGGCCGGCTGACATGACGGAACTGCGGGGAGCGCTGATCGGCTGCGGCTTCTTCGCCGTCAACCAGATGCATGCCTGGCGCGACATAGAGGGTGCCTCGATCGCTGCCATCTGCGACCGCGATCCGGACCGGTTGAGGATCGTCGGCGACCAGTTCGGGGTCGCGCGGCGCTATACCGACGCGGCAGCACTGTTTGCCGGCGAAAGGTTGGATTTCGTCGACATCGCCACCACCGCGCCGAGCCACCGTCCCCTCGTCGAGATGGCGGCGCAGCACGGCGTGCCGGTAATCTGCCAAAAACCGTTCGCGCCGACGCTTGCCGACGCCAAGGCGATAGTGAAGGCATGCGCCGTCGCCGGTGTGCCGCTGATGGTGCACGAAAATTTTCGTTGGCAGTCGCCGATCCAGGCGGTGCGTGCCGTGCTCGACAGCGGCGACATCGGCACACCCTTCTTCGGACGGATCTCGTTTCGATCGGCTTACGACGTGTTTTCCGGCCAGCCCTATTTGGCGACGGGAAAGCGCTTCATTATCGAAGACCTCGGCATCCACATCCTCGACATCGCCCGCTTTCTGCTGGGCGACGTCTCGACGGTCACTGCGCGAACGGCGCGCGTCAACCCTGCCATTGCCGGCGAGGATGTTGCGACGATGCTCATGGACCACACGAGCGGCGCCACTTCGGTGGTCGACTGCAGCTACGCGAGCAAGCTCGCGACTGAGCCGTTTCCGCAGACGCTGATCGAAATCGACGGCAGCGACGGCACGATCCGGCTGGCGCAGGGTTACCGGCTCACCGTCACCGGCAGGAGCGGAACGGCTGTCAGCGACGTCTCGCCGCCGCTGCTGCCTTGGGCATCGCGGCCGTGGCACAACATCCAGGAAAGCGTCGTCGCCATTCAAAAGCATTGGGTCGATTGCTTGACCAACGGAACCGAGCCCGCGACCTCGGGCGCGGACAACCTCAAGACATTGGCGCTGGTCGAGGCGGCCTATGCCGGCGCCGCAAGCCGCGAACCGGTGCAACTCGACGCCTTGCTGAAATGACAGCCGACGCCTTCCTCCTTTACGGCACGCATGCGGTTGAAGTCGAACCGGTCAGGCTGCGCGCCGGTGCGCTGACGGCGGACTTCGTCAACGGCAATCTGCGCAACATTCGGCAGGGCGGCACCGAAGTTCTGCGCGCCATCGCCTATATCGTCAGAGATCGCGACTGGGGCACCTACGAGCCGGCGCTCACCAACCTTGCCATCGAGCAAGATACCGAGGCATTTTCCGTCAGCTATTCGGCAAGTTGCCAGGCACCGGACGGCAGTCGACTCGGCTTCCGCGCGACCATCAAGAGCTCCGCCGATGGTCAGTTGGTCTTCGACGTGAGCGCTCGTCCCGACAGCGATTTCGAAACCAATCGCTGTGGCTTCTGCATCCTGCATCCGATTGCCGGCCTGGCCGGCAGCCCGGTCACGGTCGAGCATACCGACGGCAGCGTGGTCGCAACGCGGCTCCCAGAACTAATCGATCCCTGGCAGCCGTTCAAGGATCTGCGGGCGATCACCCATGAGGTCCGGGCGGGCGTCACCGCCGAATGCCGTATGGAAGGCGATGCCTTCGAGATGGAAGACCAGCGCAACTGGTCGGATGCCTCCTACAAGACCTATGTCCGGCCGCTCGCGCTGCCATGGCCCTACGTGCTGCCTGCCGGCAAGCCCTTCCGCCAGACCATCAGCTTGCGGGTGGAGGGTGGCGGGAAAGTGCCGGCCACCGCGGCAACCGCCGAACCGATTCGTGTCACGCTCGGCCAAGCCGGGCCGGTGCTGCCGGATATCGGCGTTATCATCTACCCGGATGAGGTCGAGGCCGCGCTGAGCAAGCTGTCGGTGCTGTCCGAGCTTGGCCCGCAGCAATTGATGTTCCACTTTGACCCGACGCGCGGCCACGGGCTCGACGCCTTGCGGTCCTACGCCAGGCTGGCCGCCGCCTATCCGGCTCGGACAACGCTCGAATGTGTCATTGCCGGCGACGGCGATCTCGACGTCGAGCTTTCAGGCGTCGCCGACAGGGTGCGCAAGGCCGGGCTCAAGCTCTCGGCCATTGCCGTTTCGCCCTCGGTCGACCGGCAGTCGACGCCGCCGGGCAGCGCATGGCCGCAGTGCCCGCCGCTCGAAGATGTCTATGCCGCGGCGCGGCGTGCCTTTCCCGACACCCGCCTCGGCGGCGGCATGTTCAGCTATTTCACCGAACTCAACCGCAAGCGTGTGCCGGCCGACCCGCTCGATTTCGTCACGCATTGCACTTGCCCGATCGTGCATGCCGCCGACGATCTCAGCGTCATGCAATCGCTGGAGGCGCTGCCTTTCATCACGGCGTCTGTACGGGCGATCTTCGGAACAAAACCTTATCGGATCGGGCCGTCGACCATTGCCATGCGCCAGAACCCTTATGGCGGCGCGACCAAGGCCAATCCCGACAGTCAGCGCATTGCCATGGCCGACCGCGACCCTCGCCATGCCGGACTGTTCGGGGCCGCGTGGACGATCGGCTATGCCGCACGCCTCGCCCCTGCCGGGCTCGAAATGCTCACGCTCTGCAGCTTCACCGGGCCATTCGGCGTGCTGGCCTTGTCGGATGAACCGCTCGAAGAAGGTACGCGCCGGCCGATTTTCCACGCGGTGAAAGGACTTTGCGAACTGGCCGGCCATGCGCACATAACGGCAACAACGACCGATGAGACGCGGGTGCTCGGACTGGCCAGCCGCGCCCAGACAGGCAAGATCATCGTCTGGCTGGCGAACCTTACCCCGGTCGACGTTCCAGTCGATGTTTCCGGGCTCGGCTCCGATCAGGGTTTTCTGAAGATCTGGGATGGACGAACGTCACGCCAGATTCAGCGCGACGCGTCGGGCCGAGACCGTCTTGTGATGACGCCTTACGCAATCGTCCGGATCGGCTGAAGTCATATGCCGGGGTTCATGAATCGCCGCAATTCCGCAACGGTTGCCCCTAGCCGCAGCATGTCCGCTGCCGGCTTGTCACCCGATTTGCTTTCGAAACTCGCCTGGTGCCATTCCAGTCGCCCTGGAAAAAAGACGGCTGAACGAGGCGACGTCCTGATATCCCACCCGATAGCAAATTTCTGAAACGCTCAGTTTCGTTTCCTCAAGCATGGATTTTGCCAACTCCAGCCGCCTTTCCTGGATCCATTTTCCCGGCGTTGTCTGGAACTCGTCGAAAAACCTGCGAGACAGGGTTCGCGAAGACATCGCAAATTCGGTTGCGAGAAAGTTCAAATCGATTTCCGACATCTTGTCTTTCGAGAGTTCGCGCAGCTTGTTCTCGAATGGGCTGGCCTCGTTCGATATTTCGTCGAGAGGAAATTCGTAGGGACTCTGAAATGTGCGCGGCGGAGGAAGAACCAGAAGTTTTCGAATGATCCGCTCTTCCTTCGAGAAGCCCAGATCGATCAGCAAAGCCCTGGCGAGTTCCAGTCCGGAAAACCCGCCTCCACATGTGTAAAGGCGGTCCTGGCGAATGAGCAGGCGGGAAGCGTCCCATCGCACTTGCGGAAACCGGCGGCTTGCCTCGTTCTTCAGCCACCAGGATATCGTTGCGCGCTTGCCGTCCAACAATCCTGAATTGGCGAGCAGATAACATGCGCCGCAATGTGCTGCGATGATTGCCTCCTGCTGCTGCGCGAGCGCGATCAGCGGTTTTGAATGCTCACTCTCCTCGTCGAGCGAGCGCAGAAGGTCCGGAATCTCGACACCCGGCATCGCAATGAGAATCAGGACATCCATTTTTCGCGATGGTCGAACCTTTGTCGGGAAGGAAATTCCGGTGCTTGATGTCGACGGCGTGCCCCTTGAAACGAACTCACATGAAAGAACCTGTGAACGGCAGACGTCATTCACAAGCTGAAACATTTCGACCAGAGTCGAGACAACGGCCGAATAGAAATTCGACGGCAGCCAGATCACAACGTGGAGGCTCCTGACAGCCATTGCGGTACTCCCGGTGTCGTTCTCGTCGGATGGCAAGTCTAGCATAGTCTTTGTCAAAATTGCCAATTCTAGAAAAAGAGCGGCGCCATCCAGGATGGCCGTATACGGGCTCGCTGACGAAAGCGGCCGCGGAAATCCATGGCTGGAAAGATGCAAATGCTGAAATCGCTGAATGAAAACAATGCGGCACATACATCGGATTCAAACGGCTACAGCAAACTGCGCCGGTCCCGACTCAGGCTGACCTGTGGTCAGTCAGTAGGCCGAGAACACAGTCCCGACCGCGACGCCGGTAGAGACCTGCGCTTGATTTTCAGTTGCCGGAATTCATCACGTAGAGCGCACGCGAGCGTTCGAGGTGCTTGATCATCGCCTTCTCGGCGCCATCCGCATCCTTGGCTTCGATGCGCTCGATGATCTCTTCGTGCTCGGTCAGCGTGAACTTTTCCTTGCCGGTCCAGATCAGCATTTCGGTGTGGTATTCCTTTAGCCAGCCAAGCATTGCGTCGCTGACGGCGACGTAGATCGGGTTGCCGGATATTGCCGCGATCTGGGTGTGGAATTTCATGTCGGCGGATATGAAGGCTTCCGAGTCGCCGCGAAAGCTGCGCTGCTCGATGACCGTTGCGCGCAGCCGCTGCACGTCCTCGGCGGTGGCCTTTTCAGCAGCTTCCCTTACCATGCCGCGCTCGAAGAAGATGCGCGCGTTCTTGAGGTGCTCGAGCGTATCCTTCGACGATGACAGGATGATCTTCGCCGCGCCATCGACCTGCTTGATGATCGACTTGGCGGTCAGCTGCAGCACCTTGGCCCGCTCACCATGCGAGATCGCTACCAGCCCCATATTGCTCAGCGCCTGCATCGCCTCGCGGATCGCCGGCCTGCCGACCTCGAAGCGCTCCATCAGTTCGCGCTCCGACGGCATGTCGTCGCCCGGCTGCAATTCGCCGCTGGTGATCAGGCGCTTCAGTCTCAAGAATACTTCGTCGGAAAGCTTGCGCCGGACGATCGGCTCCGAACGGTTCATCGTCGCGAATCACTCCTATGACCGGCCTCTATCTAGCATTTCCACCGCGAGTTCCGGAACGCCTGTCGCCCGCCCGCCTTTTCCCGCCAGGCCGGACAGGGCTTGCAATGCTTATGTACTCATTATACCAGACTTCGAGGGCCAAGGAACCTTTTTCGAACCACCCCGGCAGGCCGCGCGAATATGATTGTTCTCACCTATCGCATCGAAACGCCGGACAATATCGAGGCGCTGGCGGCCAAGATCGCAAGCGACCAGTCGACGGGAACCTTCGTCGCGCTGGCCGGCGAGACCGAAGAGCTCAAGGCCAGGGTCGCGGCGCGGGTCCTGGCGATACGGCATCTGCCGGAGGCGGATCGGCCGTCTCTTCCCGAAACCGGTCCCGGAGCCAGCCCCGAAGCACGCAACGGCCCGGTCAAGCGCGCCGACGTCGACATTGCCTTTCCGCTGGACGCCATCGGCACCGACCTGTCGGCGCTGATGACCATCGCCATCGGCGGCACCTTTTCGATCAGGGGCCTATCCGGCATCCGGGTGGTCGACATGAAGCTACCCGAGGAGTACCGGGGCGCGCATCCCGGCCCGCAATTCGGCGTCACGGGCAGCCGCAGGCTGACCGGTGTCGCGGATCGTCCGATCATCGGGACCATCGTCAAGCCGGCGCTGGGACTCCGCCCGCACGAGACGGCCGCGATGGTGCAAGAGCTGATTGCCGCCGGCGTCGATTTCATCAAGGACGACGAGAAGCTGATGAGCCCGGCCTATTCACCACTGTCGGAGCGGGTGAGGGCAATTATGCCGCTGATCCTCGACCACGAGCAGAAGACCGGCAAGAAGGTCATGTATGCCTTTGGCATCTCACATGCCGATCCCGACGAGATGATGCGAAACCACGACCTGGTGGCAAAGGCCGGCGGCAATTGTGCTGTCGTCAACATCAATTCGATCGGTTTTGGCGGCATGGCTTACCTCCGAAAGCGCTCCAGCCTGGTGCTCCATGCCCACCGCAATGGCTGGGACATTCTCACCCGTCATCCTGGCCTCGGCATGGACTTCAAGGTCTGGCAGCAGTTCTGGCGGCTGCTCGGCGTCGACCAATTCCAGATCAATGGCATCGCCTCGAAATATTGGGAACCCGACTGGTCCTTCGTCGAATCCTTCAAGGCGGTGACCACGCCGATCTTTTCGCCGGCCGATTGCGCATTGCCGGTCGCCGGCTCCGGCCAGTGGGGCGGGCAGGCACCTGAAACCTTCCAGCGAACCGGTCGGACGGTCGATCTTCTCTATCTCTGCGGCGGCGGCATCGTCAGCCACCCGGACGGGCCGGGCGCCGGCGTGCGCGCCGTGCAGCAGGCCTGGAAGGCGGCGGTCCAAGACATCCCGTTGGCGGATTATGCCTTGAGCCATGTCGAGTTGGCGCGGTCGATCGAGAAGTTCGGCGACGGCAAGGCGGCCTGACGCCATGCAAAACCTGCTTCTGAGTTATTATGGCGACGACCTGACCGGCTCGACCGACGTCATGGAGGCGCTCGAGCTCGGCGGCGTGCCGACCGTGCTGTTCATGCGCCAGCCGGACGAGGCGCTGCTTTCGCAGTTTGCGCATTGCCGCGCCATCGGTCTGGCGGGCACCAGCCGCAGCGAGACGCCGCAGTGGATGGACACGCATCTGCGCAATGCCTTCGCCTGGCTGAAAACCCTAGACGCCGAGATCTGCCACTACAAGGTCTGCTCGACCTTCGATTCCAGCCCGGCAATCGGCAGCATCGGCCGGGCGATCGAGATCGGCCGCTCGGTTTTCCGGCAAGACAGCGTGCCGCTGGTGGTCGGCGCGCCGCAGCTGAAACGCTACACCGCATTCGGCCATCTGTTCGCGGCCTATCGCGACAAATATTTCCGCATCGATCGCCATCCCGTGATGAGCCGCCATCCGACCACGCCGATGGACGAATCCGACCTGCTGATCCATCTGTCGCGCCAGACAGACCTCAGCTCGGGGCTGGTCGACCTGGCGACGCTGCAATCGGCGTCGCGGTCGGAAGCATTCGACCGGCTTGTGGAGAATGGCACAGACATCGTGCTCTTCGATGCCGACAGCCTGGAAACCCAGGCGCTTGCCGGCAAGGAGATATGGCGCGCTCGCAGGCCGGGCGGTTATTTCGTCGTCGGCTCTTCAGGCATCGAATATGCCTTGCTGGCCGAATGGGCATCGAACCGGATCGTGGATGCCAAACTCGCGTTTTCGCCGCCGGGCGCTGCCGACAGGATCGCCGTGGTCTCGGGGAGCTGCTCGCCGACGACGGAACGACAGATCCGGCATGCTCTAGCCAATGGCTTCGACGGGATCGAGATCGACCCGGTCGAACTGGTTTCTGAGGCTTCGAACGACGCAATTGCGCGCGCCGTTGCAACCGGCCGCGCCAGCCTGAAGGCCGGGCGCAGCGTCATCCTCTACACCGCGCTCGGACCGGCGGCCGACCGCGGTGCTGAAATCGATCTCCGGGAAGGCGCCCGCCATAAGCTTGGCCGCGGCCTTGGCGAGCTTCTCCGCGAATTGACGCTTCAAGAGAAGCTACTGCGCGTGGTCATCGCCGGCGGCGATACGTCGAGCCACGCACTTGGCCAGATAGGCGTCGATGCGCTGACGGTGCGAATGCCGCTGCCGGCATCGCCGGGCTCGCCGCTTTGTCTCGCGCATTCGCGCATCAAGGCGATCGACGGGCTGGAAATCGCCCTCAAGGGCGGACAGGTCGGAACCGACCGCTATTTCTGCGCCATTCGCGATGGGATCGGCGGTTGAGAGCAGGAATTTAGGTAAGTCGTCGGTGCTCCAATCGGAGTTCGGCAGATCCATTAGCCGGCAAAGCAATCAGCAGCAGCGCGCTTGATCCCGGTCACCTCGTACGGGCCATCGTCCTGACTGGATGGCGCTGACGGGCATAGGCGACGCAGGCGTCCACCGTGCTGACACAGAGTCCGTCGCGGTTGTTCGGCAGGTTGTTGTCGCCGGCGTAGGCGACCTCGGCAACATGGCCGTCGACCATTCGAATTTGCGTGTTGCAATAGCCGCCGGGGGCGACGTTGACAGAACCTCCGAGCGCCGGGACGGGGCCAATGGCCACGGTCGGAACCACAATGTTGAGATTGCCGCGTTGAACGACGCGCTGATAGGTCCAGATCTGGCCGGATCTGCCAACATCGGCGGTGGCTGTCGGAAAGCCGGCACACATTCGAACATCCGCTTCGCTAAGGCCGACCATCTCCTTGCGGGCTGCCGCCGCCGTGGCGTCCTCCTTCGCAGTGCTCGACGTGTCGTCGGGCATGACGCAGGAGGACAGGATGGCGGCGCTTACGGATAGAACGAGAAGGGCAAGCTTTCGTGTGTGGAAAGATGTCATACCAACTTCGGATTGCATGGAGCCCCGAATGCCAACCTAGGAAGTGGGCCAATCGAGTCAACCGGCAGAAATTCACGAAGTCGTTTGGTACGCCACCGCCACGCATCTGCTGCAAGGGGTTGAGGCTGCTGCCGTGTCCCTCGCGCCCTATCTTCCGCCTGGGCATCGGATTTCTCAACCCGACCCCTTCTTGAGATGTACTGGCGCACGGTGCTGTGACTTTGGTTCGGCCGACGGTGTGCTAGTTTCCAGCCAATTGCTCCGGAGACGTCATGCTTATCAAGCTGCAAGAAATCGCCCTCGCTCTTCTGCTGTTGGTCGCCGGCGCTGGGGCCAGTCATGCGGAGGCGGCCCAGCGGCCGCCGCCCACAGGCGGGGTTCTCTCGCTCCTGCCGCCGCCGCAGACTTCCGATCATTCGATCGTCATCGCCGGACGCACGCTCGATTACGAGGCCAAGGCCGGCACGCTGTCATTGCCGTCCGGCAAAGGCGATATCACCGCCGAGATTTTCTATGTCGCCTATGCACTGCATCCCGGAAAAGAAACGGGACCGGATCCGCGGCGTCCGATCACCTTCGTGTTTAATGGCGGTCCGGGAGCAGCTTCCGCCTATCTGCACCTCGGCGCGCTCGGTCCGCGGGTCCTGGCGACGGCGGCCGATGGAAGTTTCCTGCCGCCGCCACAGAGGCTGTTCGATAACCCCGACACTTGGCTCGACATGACCGACTTGGTCTTTGTGGACCCTGTCGGAACCGGTTACAGCCGTGAAGCGCCCGGCACGGAGGCACACAGCTTCTGGGGCGTCAGTCAGGACGCCGCGTCGATAGGCGCGTTCATCCGGCTCTATCTGGCGCAGACCAACCGCACGGCATCGCCGGTGTTTCTTGCCGGCGAAAGCTATGGCGGGTTTCGGGCGGCATTGCTCGCCAGGAAGCTTCAGGAAGACATCGGCATCAGCCCGAGCGGCGTCGTGCTGATTTCGCCGGCGCTCGAATTCACGCTGGTGCGCCCGGACGAGTTCCAGCCGCTCCACTGGGCGCTGGAACTGCCGTCGCTGGCGGCAGTGCGCCTGCACAGCGAAGGCGTTTCCGGCCCGGCTCTGCAGGAGCGGCTGGCAGAAGTCGAACACTATGCGCTCGGCGATTATCTGGCCGCGCTAGCCGGTGGACTGGAGCAAGGTGGACGGCTGGCGAGCCAGCGTGTCGCCGAAATCACCGGTCTGCCGCTCAACCTTGTCCAGCGGCACTTTGCACGCATTCCCATAGGGCTCTTTGCCAAGGAGTTTGCACGGGCAAAGGGCAATGTTCTCAGCGCCTATGACGGCAACATCGCGACGGCGGACGTGGCGCCAGAGAGCCTGGGAGTCGAGGGTCCCGATCCGGTGCTCGACCGAAGCGTGCCGGCGCTCACCTCTGCTTTCGTCGGCTACGTGCGTGATGAATTGAACTTCCGTACGGATATCAGCTATCGGCTTCTCAACCGCGAAGTTAGCGGCAATTGGGACTATGGAACGAGCCCGACGCGTCAGGGCTATGCGGGTGTCATGGACGACCTTCAGCAGGCACGCACGCTGAACCCCAATCTCGGCGTGCTGATCGTCAACGGCTACAGCGACCTGGTGACGCCGTACATGGGCTCGCGCTACCTGCTTGGTCAAATTCCTTCGCTTGCCGGCGCAAAGCCCATTCGCGCCGAGGTGCTGGAAGGCGGGCACATGATGTATCTGAGGCCGGATGGACGGGCGGCACTGAAGCAGGCCGCGTCCGAGCTTTACCGAACGACGCAATGAGACAGTTGCGCAAAAAAGCGCCGGATGCGCTGTTCGCCCTCTCATCAGGCCCTAGTTCCATCGCAATTGATCGGTTACACACCAAGGATGGCGTCTTTTAGCGACGTTCGACAGCAAATTAGCCGGTTCTCCAGAATCGCGCCACTGATGCGGCGTGTTGCCGAGCGGGCCACTCGGAACACTAGGCCACACTGGGTGACAAGCCTTGTCGGCCGCTGGAACGCGTTGTCGCTGGCCACGCAGTTCCTGCTCGCGGGTGGTCTATTCTCCCTGTCGGCCATGGTGGTGGTGGGGATTTCAGTCACGAGCCACATAGAAGCCGTGGTCACGCAGAATTCGGCATCCGCTACGGCTCTTTACGTGGACAGCGTTATCGCGCCGCTGCTTCCGGATATGCGCAAGAGCGAAGTCCTCGACGAGAGCGTCGCCCACGCGCTCGATGAAACGCTGGGACAAGGGGCACTCGGCACAAGGCTCGAATCCTTCAAGCTCTGGCGTCGCGACGGAACCATCCTGTATTCGACCGACAAGACATTGATCGGCAAGCGCTTTGAGCCCAGCGGCAATCTCCGCGCGGCGTTTGCAGGCCAAATGGTTTCGGAGTTCGACAAGCTCGACGATCCGGACAGCGAGGCCGAAAGAGCCAGCGGCTTGCATCTCCTCGAGATCTACAACCCGGTGCTGCAGCCATGGTCGGGGGAAGTGGTGGCCGTTTCGGAATTCTACGAGGTCGCCACTGATTTCGAAAGAAACCTGCATCAGGCACTTATTCGAACCTGGCTGGACGTTGCCGCCGTCACAGCGGCCTTCTTTCTCGGGCTGTCGGCAATCGTGTTCCGTGGCAGCCGCACGATCAGTTCGCAGAGCCGCTCGTTGAAGCAGCGCATTGCTGAACTCTCCGACCTGCTTGCTCAAAACAGACTGTTGAGGCTGAAGGTGCAGCGTGCCTCGCAGCGCGCCACCGCACTCAACGAACGCTATCTCAGGCGCATCGGTGCGGACTTGCACGATGGGCCCGCGCAACTGGTTGCTCTCGCAGCGCTGGGGATCGACAGCCCTGTCATTGCCGATCCCGCTACGCCGTCAGCCGAACGTGCACAGGAATTGCTAGCCGTCAAAGCACATCTGGACGAAGCCATGCGCGAGATCAGGAGTATCAGCAAGGGCCTTGTCCTGCCGCATATCGAGCATGCCGAGTTGGCCGAAATTCTCGAGCTTGCCGTGCAAGCGCACGAAGAACGAACCGGAGCCAAAGTGGCGCTATCGATGACCGGCGGCCATGCGACGTTGTCGCCGGCGGCCAAGATCTGCATCTTCCGCTTCGTCCAGGAGGCGCTGAACAATGGATTTCGCCATGCCGGAGGTGAAGGTCAGTCGGTCGAGAAACATTTCGACGGCGAGCGCGTTTGTATCGAAGTGTCCGACGCCGGCCCTGGCTTTGACCCACAAATCGTGCGTCCCGAGAGGCTGGGGCTCGTTGGGCTGCGCGAGCGGGTGGAAAGCCTCGGGGGCCAGTTTACCGTGACTTCCTCACAACGTGGCACGATCGTGAAAATGGCTCTCAACATCGTTGAAATGGGGCAGACATGACCGCAGCCATCAAGCTTGCCATCGTCGACGACCACCCTCTGTTCAGGGAAGGCGTTGTGCGCACGCTCGATCAGATCGGCGGATTCGAGATAGTCGGCGAAGGAAGCAGCAGAGATGACGCCCTGCGGATAATCGAAGACCAGCGGCCCGACATTCTGCTGATGGACATCTCGGTTCCCGGAGGTGGCCTTGGTGTGATCGGACCGGCCCTGGAGCGGCAGCCGGCATTGAAAATCGTGATGCTGACCGTTTCGGAAGAAAACCAGCACGTGATGACCGCGTTGCAGAGCGGGGCAAGGGGCTATGTTTTGAAGGGGGTCGGGTCGAGGACGTTGGCTGCGATCCTGCGCACGGTAGCGTCGGGCGAACGATATGTCTGTCCACAATTATCGGCGCGCCTGTTGGCCGATCTGTCGGCTAAATCAAAAGAACCGGCGAAAGCTGACGGACTTGCCGAACTCACCAGCCGCGAAAGGGAGATCCTGACGCTGGTTGCCGCGGGACTGAGCAACAAGCGGATCGGGCTTCGGCTGAACCTGCATGAGAAAACGATAAAGCACCACATGACGCGAATCCTGGCCAAGCTCAACGTCAGCAACAGGACCGAAGCCGCAATGACGTTGCGCGACGCGACTGAGCGCCGGCATCCGCCTGTTCGCGATCATGCTTGAGCCAAAATTGCCGCACAGCGCAGCTATGTGAACTGGCCCTCAGTTGATCATTTCAAGCAATCTGTCCCGATCGGAACGCGTCGCCAGGCGCCGAATGATGGTGCGGCCCTTGGCATCCCGCATTTCATATTGGCCGCTGTCGATGCGTTCGCTGAGGCCGTTCGAATGCACCACGCCAATGCTCGGCCCACGCACCTCGACCCGGTCTCCTGTGGTCGCGTTGACAAAGAGTTTTGGCTTGCTGTCGGGGTTTACCGCAGGGGCGGGATCAGGGGGATTGTCGTCCTGCGACTTTGCTTTGCCCTTGCCGGCTCCAGCGTTCGAGTTTGAATTGCCGGAGTTTCCACCCGAATTGCCTGAATTCCCGTTCCCGTTTCCGCCATTGCCGTTGCCGTTCCCGCCGTCTTTGGCACAGGCGGCCTGCGGGCCGAGCGTCGGCGACGGTCCGTCGAACATGACGCGATACGGGCCTACGACGAGAATGAAGGTCAACACGATTACGGAAATACCGACACGACGTCCTCGTGAAGATCTGGTCCTTCGTCTCCGGGTCGTCATCAATGAACTTGCCAGTCGCATGTCGTAAATCCCCTTAATCATACGGACCTGTCGTGCTGCCTCCTGTTCGACTTCGTGTCATGCTTAAAACAATGGTTTGTATCCGGGACGTCAAGACCCACCAGTCCCACGATGGTAACTGGTGGGTCTCGCTGGCGCAGGAAGGGACTATTTACTGCGCAAGTCTTTTGCCTTCCGTTGGTTGCGTCTCTCGGTGATAGCGCCGACTTCCCACCGTCAGCCAACAATAAATCCAATGGCCGCGATCCCGAAACACAGGCCAAACAACGGAAAAAGCAGCCAACGTGCCTGATGAATGCTCGGGTCCATAGCGGCCTCCTGTACCAGTCGGCATCGCAACGGGGTTCTTTGGAACTCAGTTCCTGAAACTCTCGCATTTCGGGCTTTTGCGATAGCAGCCTCGGACCAAAGTTTGGCCGTGCAGGTCCTTGGTCGACAGTCTTACAGACTGAAGTCCCTATGCCAGGAGCAATGGACCCCGCCTTGCATTCGGCAACCTTTGTATCCGACTGGCAGCTGCGATCCACCGCTCCCTTCGAATGCTTTGCGTTCCTGGCACTATGGCAACAGCGACGTTGGTCCACTGCCATGTCGTTGAAACGTCACCAATACAGACCCATATGAAAGTTGCGTCGGACGTCTCCTCCCATTGCGTCCGGCGCGTTCCCCTCTGGAGGTTACAGACCTTCACGCTTGGCCGGGCTTAACAGTCCGGCCTTTTTCTTTGGTCATTTGTGCAGCAATCCGCCGGACGACTCCAATCTGCGAGGCGTCAGTAAAATCGATTTGCAAATGCATTCATGTGCTCATAACCTGTCACTATGAGCACGATTTCCAAAGTTGCCACGCGAGCGGGCGTGTCGCGCACGACAGTGTCGCATGTCATCAACCATGCGGACCGGGTATCGAAACCGCTGCGTGAGCGCGTACAAGCGGCGATCGACGAACTCGGTTATACGCCTAACCCGCAGGCGCAGAGCCTGCGCACCGGCCGCACCAACATCATCGCGATGCTGATCCCCGACATCCGCAACCCGTTCTACCCGGAGCTGGTGAAGACGGCGCAGTCAACGCTCGAAGTGGTCGGCCTCGACATGCTGATCTTCAACACCGACGTACCGGGCGGACATTCACAGGATCACGGCCGCGAGTATTTGCGCCAGATCGGGCGCAAGCGGGTCGACGGCGTCATCGTTGCCGACTTCGCGCTGCACGGCATGCACAGCGAGCTGCTCAACCTCGATCTGCCCGCCGTCTTCATCGGCAATCTCCCCAATCAAGCCGTCGACAGCGTCCAGCTGGACGATTTCGGCGGCGGCTATCTGATGGGCGAGTATCTGGCGAAGAGGGGCCATCGCCGCGTCGCCCATGTCACCGGGCCATCCTTTTTCAAGGAGGCGATGGCGCGTGCCGCGGGCTTCGAGAAAGGGCTTGCCGACAATGGCGTGCCAATCGCCGCCGATCTTCGGTTCGAGGGAAGCTATCTTGCCCCGTCAGGACGGGAGGCGGTCGCTTGGCTCCTGGACAAGCACGGCGGAAACCTGCCGTCGGCGATGTTCTTCGCCAATTATCTGATGGCCTCCGGTGCGCTGACTGAATTCTACGACCATGCGATTAATATCCCTCAGGATATCGCCATCGCGGTCTTCGATGACCTGCCTCAGCTGGAATATGTCAGGCCGAAGCTGACCCGTGTCGGCAACAGCCCGACAATGCTCGCCAAGCGCGCCACGGAAATGCTGCTCGAGCGCCTGGGCGGCAAAGTCGAGGGCGCGCCGCGCACCGAAGTGATCCCATGCGCGTTGAGCCCATCCGACAGCGCATGACGCCAAATGCCGGCAGAGGGAACGGAGGTCCTTCGCCAACGTTCGACCGAACAACACCCAGGGAGGAAATGATGACTGACAAAACGACCCTCAACCGCCGTCGGCTGATCCAGGGCGGCGCCACTTTCGCCGCCGCCGGCCTTACAGGCTTCCCGTTCATCAATAGGATGGCCTTGCGCGCTCAGGAAGCGCCGCTGAAATTCTGGCAGTTCTATGCGCCGGGCGGAGACGTGAAGCCACAGGTCCAGTGGTTCGAAAAGCTGGTGGCCGACTGGAACGACGGCCACGACCAGAAGGTCGAGCTCGAATATGTCGTCAACAGCGAATACATCTCCGGCTCCAAGCTGGCGACGGCCTTCGCGTCGGGCGAGGGCCCCGACATCTTCCTCATCAGCCCCGGCGATTTCCTGCGTTATTACAATGGCGGCGTACTGGCCGACCTGACGCCGCATATCGAGGATGCCGCCAAAGCCGATTTCCCGGAAAGCGTCATCGCCAACCGCATGGTCGACGGCAAGATCTACGGCGTGCCGATGGAGGTCGAGCCGATGGCCTTCTATTATTCGGTCAAAGCGTTCGAGGAAGCAAAGCTCAACGAAAACGACGTGCCGAAGACCTGGGACGAGTTGTTGGCGGTTGCCAAGAAGCTGACGACGCCCAACCGTTATGGCGTGCTGTTCGAAACGACGCCTGGCTATTACCAGAACTTCACCTGGTATCCGTTTCTGTGGCAGGGCGGCGGCGAATTCCAGGGTAAGGACGGCAAGAGCGCCTTCGATTCGGCGGCCACGGTCCAGGCGCTTAAACTCTGGCAGGATGCTATCAATACCGGTGTGGCGCCGCGTCAGGTGGTCGGCGGCGGCTTCGACATCGTCGCCAATCTCGGGGCAGGGCTGTGCGCCATGCAGAACTGCGGCATCTGGGGCATTTCGGCGATGGACAACAACGCCAAGGACGTGCCCTACGGCATCTTCAAATTGCCGACACCTGCCAATGGCAAATATGTCACCGTCGGCGGTGGCTGGGCCTTCGTCGCCAATGCCGGGGGCAAGAACCCGGATGCTTCCGCCCAGTTCTGCGCCTGGGCGCTGGCCTCGATGGATCAGGGATCGATCGACCGGGTCGTCAACTGGTGCACGGTCGCCAAAAGCGACATGCCGCCGCGCAACAGCGCACTGAAGGCCGGCGCCGATGTCTTCAGCACGGGTAAGTTCGGCACCTTCGCCAAGGAAATCCACCCGGGAACGCGTGCCGAACCGCGGGTTCCGCCTGAAGCCTACAAGATCATCTCGGATGCCATCCAGTCGGCACAGCTTGGCGGGGTCGATGCCCAGCAGGCCGCGACGGCAGCCAGTCAGCAACTCGACGCGTTCCTCGCTTCCTATTCCGGCGCGCCGATCCTTTAGGTCCCCTTCCAGCATGCACGCAGACGAGATGAAATCGCCGGCCGCGGGCGCCAAATCCGCTCGCGGCCTTACCGCCAAGCAAAGGGAACGCTACGCCGCATGGCTGTTCGTCCTGCCCGATGCGCTCGGACTGCTGGTGTTCGTCGGCGTGCCGATGCTGCTGTCGCTCGCCGTCGGGTTTTTCGAGGTCAACGGCTTCGGCGGCTATAGATTCGTCGGGCTCGGCAATTATCGGCGCATGTGGAGCGATCCGCTGTTCTGGTCGTCGGTGAAGGTGACCGTGGCCTATGCCGTCATGCTGGTGCCGGCGCTCTACGCCGCCGGGCTGGGGCTGGCGCTTCTGGTGCAGAAGACCAACCGCTTCAACGCGGTCATGCGCTCGATGTTCTTTGCGCCGCAGATGGTCAGCCTGGTCGTCGTGGCGCTCGTCTGGCAACTCATGCTGGTCGAGAAGGTCGGCATCGTCAGCCGGCTGGCGCCGCTCGTCGGCCTCAGCGGAATTTCGCTGCTCGGCGATCCAAATCTGGCGCTGTTCACGCTGGTGCTGGTCAGCGTCTGGTTCCTGATGGGCTTTTACATGCTGATCTTCCTCGGCGGGCTCCAGGACATCCCGGCAGAGTATTACGAGGCCGCAAAGATCGACGGCGCCGGGCCGGTGACAAGCTTCTGGTACATTACCTTGCCCTTGCTCAAACCGACCAGCTTCTTCGTCCTCCTGGTCTCGCTGGTCGCGGCTGTCGCCGGCGGCCAGGTCTTCGACCTGATCTATGTGATGACCAAGGGCGGGCCCGTCAATTCGACCTCGGTGCTGATCATCTACATCTACAAGCAGGCGTTCCAGTTCGGCGCCTTCGGCTATGCATCGGCAATGGCATCGCTGCTGGTGCTGGCGCTGATGCTGGTCACGGTGTTCTTCTTCCTGCTGACGCGCGGCGGACGTTTCGAGCATGACTGACAGCCGAACTCCTTCCACGCGTTCGCAGATACGAGCGGCGAGGCTTGCCTGGATGCTGGCGACCGCGGCGCTTGGCCTGATGACGGTGTTCCCGCTTGTCTGGATGCTGGTCATCTCGCTCAAGCCGGCGAGCGACGTCTTCACGCCGAGCCTCATTCCGGAACGGCCGACGCTCGGCAATTTCCTCTATGTGCTGACCGAGGTGCCGTTCCTGCGCTACCTTTTCAACTCGTTCTTCGTGTCGGCGACGGTGACCGTCGCTGCGCTGTTCTTCCATTCGATGGCCGGCTATTCGCTCGCACGGCTGCGTTTTCCGGGCCGCGACATCCTGTTCCTCGCCATGTTCTCGACGTTCCTGGTGTCGCTGCCGGTGATCATCGTGCCGCTGTTCATTTTGACGCGGACGCTGCACATGCTGGACAGCTATGCCGGGCTGATCATTCCGGCGATCTTCAACGCATTCGGCATCTTCCTGCTCAGGCAATACTACCTGTCGCTGCCGAGGGAGCTGGAAGAAGCGGCGATCATGGATGGCGCCAGCTATTGGCGCATCTATTGGAGCATCATCCTGCCGCTCAGCCGGCCGATCCTGTCGGCGTTGGCGATCCTGTTCTTTCTCGCCAACTGGAACGCTTTCCTGTGGCCGTTGACGATCACATCGGACCTCAACCTCTGGGTGGTGCAGGTTGCCATCGCAAACTTCAAGAGCCAGTACGCCGCCGCCTGGAATTATGTCATGGCCGCCTCGACCATCGTCGCCGTGCCGATGCTGGTCCTCTTCGTGATCTTCCAGCGCCAGATCATGGAATCCATCAAGACAAGCGGCCTGAAATAACCGCTGAAGCAAGAGGAGAAACACATGGATAATGCCGGCCTGTCGCCGCTTCGCGGGCTCGCCAAATTGCGCGACGCCAAAACCCGCCGGTTCTCAAGCTACGACCGCACCGGCGGCAATGACGACCGGCTGCATATTGAACCTGGCCAGACGCTGGTGATTGCCGAGCATTATGGTGCCGGCATCATCACGCATATCTGGGCGACGCTCGCCGGCAAGAGCGAGGACTTCCTGCGCAAGATCGTATTGCGCGCCTATTGGGATGGTGAAGAACATCCGAGCATCGAAACACCGATCGGCGATTTCTTCGGCATGGGCCATGCCCGCACCCGCAATTTTGCCAGCCTGCCGGTGCAGGCAAGTCCAGAGGATGGCAAGGCCTTCAACTGCTATTTTCCGATGCCGTTTGCCAGCCATATGCGCTTCACCGTCACCAATGAAGCTGAGGACGACCTGCTTTTCTATTACTATGTCGATCTCGAACTGCATGAGGAACTCGAGGAAGGCCTGGGCCGCTTCCACGCCCAATACAGGCAGCAGCGACCCGATGGCATCGACGAGACGGGGCTGGCCAACGAGCAGGTCCTGTTTGGCGGGGAAAATACCGACGGGAACGGCAACTACACCATCCTGGAGGCGGAGGGTCACGGCCACTATGTCGGCCTGCTCTATTCGGTCTATTCGCGGCGCCGTTCCCCTCTATGGGACTGGTATGGCGAGGGCGACGACATGATCTTCGTCGATGGCGAGCCGGGCATTTCCGTGCCGGATGCGGTGCGCAAGCCCGATCCGCGTATCGGCCCGAAGGCCGAACTGGTCGGCGATCGTGGCGAGACCAGCCCCGGCGCCAACGACGCATGGCCGCCGACGCTGCACGGCACCGGCACGGAAGATTATTTCAATACGGCATGGTGCCCGACACAGGACTACAGTGCGTCCTATCACGGCATCATCGCCGCCGGCGGGCCGAACTGGACCGAGCCGGTTACGCTCTATCGCTGGCACATAGAAGACCCGGTCATCTTTCACAAACGCATCCGGGTGACCATCGAGCACGGTCACGCCAATCGCCGCTCTGACGACATCTCGTCGGTCGCTTTCTGGTATCAGGCGGAACCGCACAAGCCGTTCGAAGAGCTTGCCGATGTCGAGAACCGCATCCCCACCTTTCGCGCGCCTTATCACAATTGGAACGCCGCCTTCGACGAGAAGAGGCGTTAGGCCGGGATGCGTTCGAGTTGAAGCGTGCATCCCGCGCTATCTGCGTCGGGGCGCGACCCTGCCGTAGCGCGCCGCCTCAGCTGCGAGGTGGAAGTTGCTGGACAGACCAGGTGTTGCCGTCGGGATCCTCAAAGAAGACAAATCTGCCCCAGGGAAAATCCTTGATATCGCTGACCTCGATGCCTTGAGCGGCCAGGTACCGGTGCGCCTCATCGATATCGGGCACGACCAGTTGCAGGCCCCTTATGGATCCCGGGGGGCTGTCGTCGACGAGGCCCTTGCCCATGGCAATCGAACAGGCCGAACCGGGCGGCGTCAATTGCACGAAACGTATCTCGTCGCTTACGGTGTGGTCGTGATCGAGATGAAAGCCGACCTTGCCGACATAAAAGGCGATTGCTCTATCGACATCCGATACGGGGACCGGGACCAGTTCCAGCTTCCAATCCATGACAGGCCTTTCGCAGCTTGATCGGCAAGTGGTGCCGAACACCGTGGACGACATCCGCCATCTTCCCAATGCCATTGTCGGCGCGGGCCGCTCAGTCAGTCAAGAGATATCCGGGTTCGGGCAACGTGAGGACCGGTCCCATTGCCAGCTGAGACGGCGAGGCGTTCGGAACGATGAGCGCAAGCCCAGTTAGGCGGGACAAAGACGCATTTCGGATCAGCAGAGACGGCTTTCATGATCGGAACGCAGATGGCCGGATACGACCATGGGAAGGTTGCGCGCGCCGTTGACGTTCGAAGAGCTGCGCGCCTCGAGACGGCGCTCACCGAAGCTGGCGAAGCTCGTCGGCAGCGAAGCCGAAGCGCCAAGAGCAGACCTGACGCAAAGAGGCCCTCCGACCGAAACCGGCTACCATCGCTTTGCCAGGCTATTTTCACAGGACCACGAAACAATTGTCTCCGGTTGCCGTTTCGCCCGCAGAACCTTTCGAGGAGGCGACGATGAGCACAACCGGCTTGGACGTTTTTGACAAAACGCTGCAACTAACAAACATCTGGCTCGACGAGATCATGGCGGATCTTGGTCCGGATCGCCACGTCGCCTGGCACACATTGGGCGCCGTTCTGCGAACCCTGCGGGACAGGCTACAGATCGGACTGGCGGCCAAATTGGGAGCGGAACTGCCGCTGCTCGTGCGGGGCGCCTACTATGATCACTATCGGCCCGCCGACATGCTCGATAAGACACGCTCGCTCGAGGAGTTCCTGCAACACATCGCCGAGGAATTGAAATCGACCCGTCCTGTCGATCCCGAGGATGCAGTACGCTCGGTATTTCGCGTGCTTGCACGGCATATCGACCTTGGCCAGTCGGCAAAGGTGCGAGATGCGCTGCCAAAGGAAATCCAGGCGCTCTGGCCTGAAAGCGTGGGCGTCAAATAGCGGCGATCCTGCTCATGCGGACGTGCGACGGACCAACTGCCACGAAACGCTGAAAAGGGTAGGTATTGCGCCCGGTGTTGCCGAAATCAATGAGATCAGATGATCGGCAAAATGGTCGTAGTGGGCCGTTTCAGGACCGATCGTCGTCAATGCCGTATGACTGAATTCGCCCTCGTCGATATTGCCACACCCGATGACCGCTATGTCGCCCGGCACGGAGAGCCCGGCCTCCTCGAATGCGTGCAGGGCGGTCACGGCGGCAAGATCGGATTCGACGAAAAGCGCGGTCGGCCGGTCCATGCGGGCGGCCAGCGCCGTGACATTGGCAAACGCAGCCTTGCGCGCCTCTGCACCGCCGATCACAAGGTCATCTCGCAGCGGAAGGCCGCGTGCTTGCAGGAAGCTGTGATAGGGGGCGTGACGGCTTCCGTCCACCGCTTGGGGGTTTAGAAACCTGCCGACGGTGTCCAGGTCGTCACGAACGCCGCACGATGTGTTCCGCAAGGCGATGGGCCTCCTCGGCAATCGCCAATATTATGCCTGATTTGCGCGTGGAGGCGAAATCCAACCCGGCGAAGTAGATGCCTGGCAGGGCGGCCACGCCATCCTCGTGAACAGGCTGTCCTTCCGGGTCGAGCAGACCGGAAAGCCTCACCCAACTGAAATCGCCCTTGAATCCGGTGCACCACACCACGGTCGTGATGCCGGACTCGGCAGCATCAAGAGAACGGACAGCCGGATTCGGCAGCTGCGCTGCGACAGTCTCCGCTGGGTCGGGTTCCGAAACGGGGGCATCGATTCCGGAGCGGCTGATGTATTCGTCGATATAGCGTTTGACGTTGGCGGAGGCCTCATCCGCAAAACGAACATGCTCTTCGAGATCGTCGGCGAATGACAGACGGCCGTCATCTTCGACGCCTGCGAACCGCCCCAGCAGCACGACACCTTGGGCGCCGAGCCCTTGCAGGCTTATCGTGTGTTCTACCCCAAGCAGACCACGAGGTGGAATGCGCCCCGCAAGTCGAATGATCTCGTCTCGACGCACGTCGAGAAATCCGCTTTCGACGAGCCAGAGCATGATGTCGCGACCTCGGTAGTGCCGCGAGAGCCGCCCGACCCGGCTGGTGGCAAGGAAGACTGTTCGGCCTGCTTCCGCCAGTTCTTCCGCGATCTGGGCACCGGACTGGCCGCTTCCGACCACCAGCACCGCTCCAGCCGGGAGATCAGCGGCGCTGCGATAATCAGAAGCATCGATCTGGCGCAGGCCCGGCGGCAACGCAGCGGCCCAAACTGGGCGCACCGGACAATTCAAGTTGCCGCTGGCGATCACCACGTTGCGTGCCAAAAGTGTTCCGCGCGAGGTGATCAGCCGATAGCCGCCATTCTCGTGCCCGCCGGCGAGCTCGGTCACCACAGTGTCCGGTTCGACCGGCAATTCGTTTCGCCTGGCGAAATCCTCAAGCAGGGCGACGAACTGGTTGCGCGTCAGGGCACCGAACGGATCTGAACCGTCATAGCAGTCGCCGGGCATGACGGTCTGCACGTTGGGCGTATTCATCCGGAAGGAATCCCACCGCTGGGTGCGCCAGGTCTCTCCGATGCGGCCGCGCTCCAATACGGCATGGCGCAAGCCTTGCCGTGCCAGCGAATAGCTGACGCCCAGACCGGCCCAGCCGGCCCCGACTACTACTGCATCAAGGACGTTGGCATTATCCGTCATTTGCCGCGGATCCGGAGGCTAGCGCCGTTGCAGCGCTGTGAGGCGGCACTGGCGCCATCAGCGTAACGCCTCTGCCAACGGACAACCGCCAAACAGCGGCCGATGCTGCCCGAACCCATCCCCTCGATCTGCATGGTTTCGCCCCCGACGCGAGGGCACGATAACAGTTTTATCGGGTCACGGCACGATCAAATACTCATCCGAAACCGGCAATGGTTGCGGCTTAACCTGGAAAGATTGTGAAACCGCCATCGACACGGATTACCTGCCCGTTGATGAAGCGCGCGCGCGGACCGGCGAGGAAGGCCACCGCTTCGGCGATCTCTTCAGGCTCCGCATACCGGTTCAGCGATTTCTTGCTCGAATCCATGCGCTGCGGATCGACCACGCGACTCGCCTGGAACCGTGCCGTCTTGGTGGCGCCAGGGCTTACCGCATTGACGCGTACGCCATCGTCGATCAATTCCTTGGCGAGGCAGCGCGTATAATGGACGACGGCCGCCTTAAGCGTTGAGTAGACCACCTCGGGTGAGCAGCCGATATGCGCTGCCGCCGAGGCGATGTTGATCACCGAGCCCGAGCCCCGCTTGACCATCGGCGGAACGAACGCCTGGCAAACCAACATCGTGCCGATGAGATTGTTCTCGGTTAGAACCTTGATGTCGTCGTAGTCGATGTCGAGTGCGTTGTTGGGACTGGGCTTTACGCCCTTGGCGCCGATGTCGCCGCCGGCGCAGTTGACCAGAATGTGCACGTCGCCGAGGTCCGCCTCGATCTTCCTCTTCATTTCGGCGACAGCTTGCTTGTCGCCTATATTGCCGGTGACCGCGGTCACCCGTGTCCCATGCTTCTCCAAGCCCCGGGCAGAGTCGCCGAGGTCCGCGAATTCACCATATTGAGATGGCCGGGCCCAATCGAGGTCGTGGACCGCGACGTTTGCGCCAAGTTCGGCCAAGCGGTCGGCCATCACGCGGCCGAGGCCGCGTCCCGAGCCGGTGACGAAGGCGGTCAGGCCGCTGAGGTCTCGGGTGGTCATGCTGATCTCTCCATTGCAATGAAACCGAACTTCTTCATATTGGCGGCGCTGCGGCGGATCATGTCGAGCTCATACGAAACGAGCGCGCCGTCATCGTCGCGCTCCCATGGCGTGCGGTAGTCGGCGTCGTCCGCAAGACGGTTCGCGCGCGCAGCACTCAGGCAGGCCGCGAACTCGCGTGCGGTCTTCGGCGCATATCCGTTCCACCAGTCGTCCGTGAGACAGCGAACGTGACGGGCCTCCAGCGCGCCCGGTTCGAGCACCGCCGTCAGCGTGTCGTGGTGCTCGCCAAGGATGGCTGCCAGTTCGCCAAAAGGCACGGCGCCGTCGCCGATCGCGCAGCGGACCAGACGGTAGCCCTCATCCGTGAACTGCACGCGATAGTCCTTGAGGTGAACGTGGCGGACATAGGGTGCGATCCGCTGCGTGAAGGCAAGCGGCGCCTCGCCGACAGGAAAAGTGTTGCCGGTGTCGTAGGTGATGCCGACGCCCGGTCCGCCGAGCTCGCAGAACGCGACCAGTTCGTCGCTGCCGAAGTCCTGATGGTTCTCGATGCCGAGTACCCGGCCCTCGGCCGCCGCACGCGGTCCCCAATCTGTCAACGCAGCGCGGATCGTCGTATTGAACTCACTCCATTTCCGGCCCCAGGCGTTGCGGTCGCCGCACAGGACAGGCGTCAGTGCGATACGGATCGTCGTCGCCTCGAGCAGGCGCGCAGCCCGAAATGCGTTGTCCAGCGGACCTGCCACCAGCAGCCCGCCGCTCACCACGGGGACAATATCGAGCGCACTCATACGCTTGCGCAGCGCGACGATTTCGGCATCCGGCAAGTCGGTCAACCAGGGTTCGTAGATCTCGAGCGTGCGTGCGCCCAGTTCCTGCGCCAGCGCGATGAAGCCTTCCAGTCCCACGCCGTCCGGATTGTGCCGCGGCGTGCCACGGCCCTGCAGTCCGAGATAGTAGGTCAGTCCGTAGGGGTTGAGGCCGAGACGAAGCATCAGCTTGGCGGTTCCAATGGAGGGCGGAGAGGGGTCACTAGCGCAGGCCGGCATCGACGGTGATGGACTGCTTCGTGATCATGCGGCTGTCATCCGCTGCCAGGAAGAGCACGGTCCGCGCAATCTCCTCGCCCAGGAGGACGCGACGGATCAATTGCCGCTGCACCGTCTGGTCGACTGCCTCCTGCGTCTTGAACCACAGCTCGCGCTGCCGCTCGGTCATGACGGCGCCGGGTTCGACTGCATTGACGCGGATGTTGTCGGGTCCGAACGACCGCGCCAACGCACGCGTCAGCGCCACCACAGCCCCTTTGGCGGTGGCGTAGGCCACCATCTGGTCCGCTCCGAAACGCCAGGCAATGGAGGAGAAGTTTATGATCGAGCCGAAGCCGAGTTCCTGCATATGCGGATGCACAGCTTGAGCGGCGAAGAAGTGATGCCGGAGATTGATGTCGAAGCTGCGGTCCCAATATTCGGCCGTCACTGCGTCGATGGGATGGCGCTGATCATTGGCAGCGTTATTCACCAGGACGGCGACCGGACCAAGCCGCGCGCGCACGCCTTCTACCGACGCCTTTAACGCATCGACGTCGGTCACGTCGCAATGGAGATATAAGGGAGCCCGCCCGGCGGCACCGCCGAGCTCGCGCAGCAACGCCTCCGCTGGTTCGTCCTGCACATCGAGAAAGGCTACCCGGGCGCCATTCGAGGCGAAGGCGCGGACCATATCGGCGCCGATGCCGGAGGCGCCGCCGGAGATCAGCACGACCCGATCGGCCAAGCTCGGATAGGTTGCGAATTGTACGGACATCAAATTACAGAAGCGCCTTGGTTGTTGGATCGAACAGGCAGGCGCGCGACATATCGATGCCGAGCGTTATCGTCTCGCCCATGACGGGAGCGTCGTCCGGCTCGAAGCGGCCGGTGATCTCCAGGTCACCCAGCCTGAGCACGGCAAGCGTCTCGGCCCCGGTCGGCTCGACCAGCTCGACCGGCGCCTGCATGGACGCCACAGCAGGTTTGCGCGACTTCAGGTCGGTCGTGAAACGGTAGATGTGTTCCGGCCGGATACCGAGCACGACGTCCTTTGGCGCACCGGCGGGCATCGGCGCAGCAAGGGCAAGGCTGGCGTCGCTGCCGTCAGCGGCGCGTACCGAGATGCTGGTCGAGCCGGTAAGCCGCGCCGGGATGAAATTCATCGCCGGCGATCCCATGAAACCGGCAACGAACATGTTTGTCGGCCGGTCGTAGATCCGCTTCGGCGTGTCGAACTGCTGTACCGAGCCCTGGTTCATCACCGCAATGCGGGATGCAAGCGTCATCGCCTCGACCTGATCGTGGGTGACATACACCGTGGTCTTGCCGACGCGATGGTGGAGCTTCTTGATTTCGGTACGCATGTCGACGCGCAGCTTGGCGTCGAGATTGGACAGGGGCTCGTCGAACAAAAACAGCTTCGGGTCGCGGACGAGGGCACGCCCCATCGCAACGCGCTGCCGCTGGCCGCCCGAGAGCTGGCCAGGCTTGCGTTTAAGCAGCTGTTCGATCTGCAGGAGTGCGGCAACGCGCTGGACAGCTTCCGCTTGCACCGCTTTGGGCACGCCGCGGCTTTCCATGCCGAAGGTGATGTTCTGGCGCACCGTCATCGTGGGATAGAGGGCGTATGACTGGAACACCATCGCAATGTCGCGGTCCTTGGGTTGCACCGAGTTCACCAGCCGGTCGCCGATCCAAATCTCTCCCGACGTGACGGTTTCCAGGCCGGCAATCATGGCGAGCAAGGTTGACTTGCCGCAACCCGACGGACCGACAAGCGCGACGAATTCTCCGGTCTTAGCCTCGAGATTGATGCCGGAAAGAATCTCGAGCGAGCCGTAGCTCTTGTGAAGGTTGCGGATCATCAACGCGGACATGGGCGACGCCTCATTTGATGGCGCCCTGCGTGAGGCCGCGCACGAAGTATTTGCCACCGAACAGATAGATCAGCAGCGGTGGCAACGCGCCGATCAGCACGGCTGCGCTCATCACATCGTAAGCACGTGCGGTCGTGCCGCCGGCCGTGAGCGCGACCAACGCCGCCGTAATCGGCTGCTGCTGGCCCGACGTGAAGACGACGCCGAACAGATACTCGTTCCAGATGCCGGTGAACTGCCAGATGACGGTGACAATCAGAATGGGCGGCGACAGGGGCAGGATGATCTTGCGGAAGATTCGCCAGAAGCCGGCGCCGTCAATGCGCGCCGCCTTGATAAGGTCGTCCGGTATGCTGACGTAGAAATTGCGGCAGAACAGGGTGGTGAACGAGATGCCCTGGACGACGTGGATCAACACCAGCCCATATGTGGAATTGGTCAGGCCGAGCTTGCCGAGCAGGAACGCCCACGGCATCAGCGAAATCTGGCCGGGCATGAATACGCCGAGCAGCATCAGATTGAAGATCAGTTCGGAACCCCTGAAGCGCCATTTGGAGAGGATGTAGCCGTTCATGGCGCCGAGAATGGTCGAGATGATTGTGGCGGGGATCGTCATCGCCAGCGAGTTGAAGAAATTGCGCTTCATGCCCTCGCAGGTACCGCTGACACAGTAGGATCCCCAGGCCTGCGCCCACGCATCGAACCGGAAGCTGCGAGGTACGGAGATGAGGCCGTTGCGGGCAATCTCCGACTGCTCGCGCAATGAGTTGAAGATCACCACCAGCAACGGCACGAGATAGACCATCGCGAAAAGCGCCAGCACGGCATAAACAAGGAAGCGGCTCCAGAAATGCCGGCGCGTGGCTGCGGCAGCTTCCGGATCAAAGCCGGTCGGATTGGGGCGGGCCGGGTCAAAGCTGGCATTGGGGGCAATTTCAGCCATTGCGGCCCTCCGCCCGCCGGCGCCAGACGATCCACAACGAGTACGGCACCAGCACCACCGCGACTGCCGCGAGCATCATCATCGCCGCGGCGGCACCCTCGCCGATTTGCCCGCGCTGGAACATCAGGTCGTAGACATAGATGGCGGGGAAGGTGGTGGACACGCCTGGCCCACCCCGCGTCAACGCCGCCACCAGGTCGAAGGTCTTGATGGCGAATTGTATCTGAATGACCGCCACCGCCAGGAATATCGGGGCGATGGTGGGCAGGATGACCCTGCGATAGGTCCGGAAAACCGACGCGCCGTCGATTTGCGCGGCTTTGACGAGATCCGGATCGACCGACCGCAGACCGGCCAGGAAAAGTGCCATCGCGAAGCCGGACGACTGCCAGATACCGGTTATGATCACCGCATAGATCGCCGTGTTGCGGTTGGCCGTCAGGGCGAAGCTGAAGTCGGTCCAGCCAAGCCCGCGAACGAAGGCCTGGATACCGTCGACAGGGTTATAGAGCCAGCTCCACACCGTACCGGTGACGATGAAGGACACCGCCAACGGATAGAGGAAGATAGTGCGCCAAACCGCCTCGCCGCGGACGCGCTGGTCGATCGCGATCGCGAGCAGCAGGCCAACCGCCATCGAGCCAACGATATAGAAGCCGCTGAACAGGAAGAGATTCGTATAGGCGATGTTCCAGCGCCGGTTTGCCCAGAGCGAAGCGTAATTGTCGAGGCCGACGAACCCATAGGTCGGCAACAGCGACGAATTGGACAGCGAGATGTAGAGCGTCCAGAGCGTGAAGACGAAAACATAGACGAAGCTCGCCGCTATCGACGGCGCCAGCACCAGAATGGGCACCATCGTGCCAAGGCGCTCGCGCCACGGACGGGTCGTGGCGGCTGCGGCCGGTACAATCAGGTCATGGGTGGACATCGGGCTGCTCCGGCGAGGTCTGGCCGGGCGCTTCGCCCCCGGCCATCATCGGCAGCGTCACTTCTGCGCTTCGGCCGCATCCGCCATCGCATTGGCCGCGTCCTGCGCACTCATGTCCGGCGTTGCTACAAACTCGGTGATGCTGTCCATGATCGCGCCGCGGACCTTTTGCGGCACAGTCATGTTGTGCGCCATCGAACGCACGAGCGTGCCGGCGGAGATCGAGGCTTGCAGATCCTTTTGCGAGAGTTGCTGGCAGGGATTGAAGCCGTTCGAAAGATCGACGTCGAGGCGGGCCGGGATGGATCCTTTGGTCTGATTGAAAATGGTCTGGAACTCGGGCGACAGGATGATGCTGGCAAGCAGCTTCTGCCCCTCGATATAGTCCGGGTCCTTCTGCTTGAAGAACACGACTGAGTCTGAATTCAGGATGAAGCCAGGCTTGCCCCAATCGGTCGGTGCCTGGGCGCAGACATAGTCGGTGCCCTCCTTGAAGCCGCCAGCCGTCAGCAGGCCGATCGTCCAGTCGCCCATGATATGGAAGGCGGCCTCGCCGCGGCCGACCAGGTGCGACATGGTATCCCAGTCACGCCCATTCATGCCGGGGTCCATGTACTTCGAGGTCATGGTGCGGAACTGCTCGAAGGCCTTGACCATGCCGTCGCTGCGCATGGCATCGACGTCGCCCTCGACGAAAGCTTTCTTGTAGAGATCGAGGTCCTGACCGTACACGACAACTTCGAAAACCGTCGAGTCGGTCCAGTCGGCGGTCGAGTGCGAAATGCAGATCTTGCCGCTGGCCACGATCTTGTCGCAGGCGGCGTTGAATTCCGCCCATGTCTTCGGCATCTCGGTGACGCCCGCATCCTTCATGAGCTTTGGCGATGCCCAAAGCCAGTTGATGCGGTGGATGTTCATCGGCGCCGCCACCCAATTCCCGGTCGGCTTCATCACCGGCAGCAATTCGGGAGCCACGACCTTCTCCCAATTTTCCGCCTTCGCCAGGTCGTCGAGATTGGCTGTCATGCCCGTCTCGTTCCATTCGGCGATCTCGGGGCCTTTGAGCTGCACAGCGGGAGGTGCGTTGCCGGCGATCACATCGGCACGCAGTTTGGCCAATGTGTTGGCTGTATGGCCTGCGATCGAGGTCTGCTGCCAGGCGCCGCCCTTGGCGGTAAACATCTCGCCGAGCTTGGCGATAGCCTGGGCGTCCGATCCGGTCGCCCATTGGTGCAAGAGGTTGGTCTTGGGCTCCGCGAGTGCTGCTCCGGTAAGCAAGGTGAAGGCGGTAGCGGCCGCAAAGGCCGTCCTCAGATATTTCATCGTTTCACTCCCATAGGTGATGCACGGTTCGTATCGACCGCTTGTGGCCCGCGATTTGAGGTCGTGGCCGGTGAGATGCAGTAATCTCCGTTCTTTCCAAGATGACATATTTGGGCTATCAGTCAACGTCCTTTGTGCTCATCATGAACAAACCTTCGCTTAGAAATTGGCTGATCGACAGGCCGTCCGCGTCGCCGGAGAGCCTGATCGTCCGATGCCTGCGTGAGCGCGGCGTGCTTTCTGCGTCGCAAATTACCCGCATTACCGGTTTGGCGCGGTCGACGGTTTCAACCGCGCTCAATGGTTTGAGAAAATCGGGGATGGTGATCGAATCCTCGGCCCATCATGACGCGGCCAGGGGTATCGGCAGGCCTGCCACGGCATTGACGCTCAATCCCGCTGCGGGCACCTGCGTCGGCATCCATCTGGGCCTCGACGAAATGCGATGCGTCGTCGCCGACGTCTCGCATTCTTTCATTGTCGAACAAACTATCCCCATGGGCCTGGACTACCAGCCGCAGCAGGCGGCCCAGCTCGCCAAGTCAGTAATTGCCCGATGCTATGAAGAGAACGGTCTGCCGATGGCGGGGCTCCTGGGGGTTGGGGTCTCCGTCTCGGGCCCAGTCAGCCGCGAAGGAGTGGTGCTGCGCGCGAGTATCGTTCCGACCTGGGCCGGGGTCAACATCCGCGATGTGTTCGGGCCGGTCCTCGAACAGCCGATCTTCGCCGACAATGAGAGCAACTGCTCGGCCATTGCGGAGCTGATGTGGGGGGCTGCCGTCGGCCAGGACGATTTCGTGCTGTTCAAGGTCGATCTGGGGGTCGGCGGGGCCATTGTCCAGCATGGCCGGCTGGTAAGCGGCATCGCCGGCGGCGCCGGCGAATTCGGGCATATCAGCATCGATCCCAGCGGTGACCTTTGCCGGTGCGGCAATCGCGGATGCCTGGAGCTCTATGCCAGCTTTGCCCGGCCGCTCGAGCAGATTTCGCGCATCGTGCGGCGGCCGGTCACGATGGACGACGTGATCATGATGGCCGAGCAGGGCGACGTAAGGGCGCTGCGGATGATCGAGGACACCGCCGAGTTCGCCGGACGTGGGCTCGGCTTGATCGGTTCGGTGCTCAATCCGCCGCTCATTATCATCGGCGGCCGCATGGCCTTGGCGGGCGACATTCTCCTGGCGCCACTGATCGCGTCATATGAACGCCACACGCTCATCAAGTCCCGCGATGTGGCGCCCGCGCTGCGCACGCGGATAATCGTTGGCAAGCACACGGAGAACGATGCATTGCTCGGCGCGGTCGGCCTCGTGCTGCGCCACAACAGCCGACTGCGATGATATGGCTACGTTCCAGGTAAACCTTGCCGTACGAAGGCAGAGGTCATGGGTTCGAATCCCTTCGGGTGCACCAAACACCGCCATTTGCCGCCGCCTACGGCGCACGCGCCGGCCAGAGCACGCCAGCCTAGCAGGGGCGGCGACTGATTGAGTTCGAATCCTTTGAGGCGATGACGGCTCGGCCCTCATTTTGCGACATTTGGGGTCTGGTCGCACGTAAGCGGACATCACACTTCGGCGCCCACGACGCCCCAGCGATCGGCCCAGGATTCCAACGTACCCGCCCAAGGACTATCAGTCTGCATTGATTGGGTCTGCACCTTGTGGCCGTTGCGAGAGTTCAGCGATCAGATGGTCGGCAACGACCCTAACGGAGGGGAGCTGCCCGCGACGATGCGGCATCAGCAGAGTCGTCGCCACGCCACGCGCTGTCCAGTCCGGTAAGATGCGGACAAGCGCGCCGGACTCGATCAGCGGCGCACAGAAGCTGCCCGCCAGGCAAGCCACGCCGAGCCCGGCCCTCGCGGCTTCCCGCAAGGAGACGGTTTCGTTGGCGATATAGCGCGGAGATGGCGTGACCTCCGCAACGACGCCTTGCCCATCGTGAAGCGTCCAGACCCTCTCCGACGACGATGCCATAATCCCATCGAGCCCGTTCGCTTCCTCGGGTCGAGAAGGCATGCCGTTCTTCCGAATATAGTCGAGCGAGGCGACGAGCCAGGCGGGGTCGTAATCGATGCGACGTTGCACGAGTTCGGTATCCGGCAACGGGGCGAAGTGGTTGCGGATGGCGATGTCGAAACCTTCCTGCACGATGTCCACGAACCTGTCGGAGACGTCGAGCATGATGCGGACCTTCGGATAGCTCGCTGCGAGACGCGGGAGGATCGGCGCTAGACGGAACTGGGCGATCGGCAGCGATGCCGTGATCCGCACCGTTCCGCTCGGTTCCGCAAGGCGACCCTTGATCACATGCTCGGCCGCCTCCGCTTCGATCAGCATGGCGGCGGCATGACGATGAAAATCTCGGCCGATCTCGGTCACGGTGAAGCTGCGCGAGGTCCGCTGGACCAGACGCACGCCAATCGCCTTTTCCAGCTCGGAGAGCCGCTTGCTGAGAGTGGACTTGGGGATGCCCAGGGCACGCCCCGCCGCAGCGAAGCCGCCATGATCAACTACTTGAACGAAAACGAGGAGGTCGTTGAGATTCAGCATCCGGAGCTCTCATCGTTCCTAAATGTGGACGATAGGTCTACAGATAACCCACTACTGCTTCTGCGTCCAATATTGCATCTCTTTGTAGCCGCCGCCGTGGGGCGGGGCTGCAATTCGGAACGTAGAAGGACGCACGTACATGGCCAATATCTCGATCCTCGGCCTCGGGGCCATGGGGCAGGCGCTGACCGCCCGATTTCTTTCGCAGGGCCACACGGTCACGGTCTGGAACCGCACGCCGGGCAAGGCCGCATCACTGGTTGCCAAAGGCGCGCGCGAGGTGAAGTCCGCCGCCGACGCGACCGCCGCAAGTGACGTCACCGTGATGTGCGTGCTGGACTATGCCGCGTCGGATTCGGTGATCGATGATGCGGCATCGGCGCTCTCCGGGCGTTCGCTGGTCAATCTCACCAACGGCACGCCGGCACAGGCGCGCGCCACGGCCGAGCGGATTGCCAAGCTGGGCGCCGCCTATCTCGACGGCGGCATCATGGCGACGCCTCCGATGATCGGCGGCGAACATGCGCTTATCCTCTACAGCGGCTCCAAAGCGGCCTTCGATGCGCACGCCCGAACGCTCGAGGCGCTTGGCGCCGCGAACTATCTCGGCGGGGATGCCGGGCTGGCATCGCTGCACGACTTGGCCCTTCTTAGCGGCATGTATGGCCTTTTCGCCGGCTTCTTCCACGCTACCGCGCTCGTAGATTCCGAAGGCATTGGCGCGGGCGCTTTCCTCAAGCTCCTTGGCCCATGGATGACCGCGATGATGGGCGAGCTGCCGGGATATGCGGAGAAGATCGACAGCGGCAGGCATGGCGTGAATGTGGTGTCGAACCTCGGGATGCAGGCCGCCTCACTGGACAACATCCTCACAGCTACCCGGGAGCAGGGCGTCGCCACCGATCTGCTCGACCCCATGCTGGACCTGTTCCGCAAACGGGTGGGAGGCGGATTCGGAGATGAGGATATTTCAGGTGTTTTCGAGCTGATCCGGCGAAAGAGCGGGAAAGGCGGGTGAAGCCGTCGTGGATGGCGCCATATCCCTCGCCGCTGCCGACATTCTCGGCCTCCCGGGGAGGCGGTGCACCAGCGTCCAAAATGAACCCAGCTTCGGGGTTCGCTGCCCGCCGGCAAGCGGTTCGTCATCCTCTCCTCGCGCGGCGATGCGGGATACACTCCCGGCGGTCGGCTGGAATTCGAGTTTGCACGGGATGATGGCTGGAACACTCGGTCAGGCTCCGCTTGACCCGGACGACTTCCCTGCGTCCTCAATGACGTCGTAGTGGCATACACGCGGATCGAAGGAGAGCAGCTCGGCGACAGCGCCCGGTTCGACGACCGCCTTTTCAACATCTGACCCGGCAAATCTGCCGATGGCCTCCATCGATTGCCACCGGGTCTGCACCTGAAATTCGATTTCGGCATCAACTTTGCGCACGCTCAACTGCGCTCCGAGAAATCCGGCCGTCTGGAGCAATGCCGGAAGGACACTGGTTCTGAAGTGGTTGGGATAACCGTGCGGATTGGACGCCGCGGCGCGAGCGCGCCATTGACGAATAACCATCTTGCTCTCCTCGATGCGTCGCCGCCAAGCAGCGGCATGTGGACCTCAAATATCTAATGCACAACTCTGGCCGCGCTGAGCCAGGCTGGGCAACCACGTCGGCGACGTCAGCCAGCGTATCGTCGTCGACGCGGCGCAACTACAACTCGATTCGCTATCGGCCCAAGGCGTCGCGGAACTCGATCGGGCCGGGGCGCGCGCTGCTGAGCAGTTCTGGTTTCGTAGACGCGTCTAAGCATCGGCACAGCCTACATATTGACTTGTATGATGCAACCCATATGGCCCGTCGCAGGCTGTGCCGCCTCGCTTTTGCGCACCTGGTTGGGGAGCCGCGACGGCGGCTCCCCAATTCCTCATACCCCGACGTGCACCGGCGCAGGGGCCGGCGTTCTGTCCCGCGAAAGAAGGAGCAGCGCAAGCGTTGCACCGGTGGCGGCGATGATCACACAGGCCCAAAAGCCCGCCGCATACCCTGCGGTCAGTGCTGCGGGGGTATCCGACGTCCCCGTCATCGAGACGGCGACGGTGGCGGTGATGGCTACCCCCAGAGCAGCGCCAATCTGGAACATCGCGCTGTTTATCCCGGACGCGAGGCCTGCGTCGGCTTCCTTGACCTTCGAGAGAGCTGCAACGGAACCGGCAACGGCAGCCATTCCGATACCAGGCCCGAAGGCGATCAAGCCCGGAAGCAGATGCGCGAGGTAGGTGCCTTCGGGAACAATGAAGGTGAAGAGTGCGCACCCAGCGCCCATCAAGAGCATGGCGATCACGGCAATCGCACGCGCCCCGGCCCGGCCGATCCATTTACCCGTCAGTGTTGAGGAGACGATCGACAGGATTGCATAGATCATCGTGCCAAGGCCAACGACAAGCGGCGAGTAACCCAGGACCTTCTGGGCATAAAGCGACACCAAAAGTGCCATGCCGAATACGAGCGCCCCGGCGAAGAGCATGGTCAGGTTCCCGCCGACAAATGAGCGAGACCGAAAGATGGCAAGGGGAACAAGCGGGTTATTCACCCGCCTTTCGATCAGCACGAATGCGCCGAGCAGTCCGAGCGTTGCACCCAACAGGCCCAGGGTTTGCGGATGGGCCCAGCCAACGCTGGGAACCTCGGTGATCGCCAGTACGAATGCCACGAGCGCCGCGGTAATCGTCACGGCGCCGCCGAGATCGAAGCCACCGCGGCTGCCGATAGCACGGCTCTCGCGCAGCGTGAACGGGCTGAGCCCCAGGATCATGGCGCAGATGGGGACATTAATGAAGAACACCCAGCGCCAACCGAGCCAATCGGCAAGCGGTCCACCCACCAGCAGCGCGGCGGTGGCCCCGCCGGCTCCCATCGCGGACCATAGCCCCAGGGCTCGATTCCGTTCATTTCCCTCGAAGGTTGTCATGAGGATCGATAGGGCGCTGGGGGTCAATACGGCAGCGGCAATTCCTTGAACAACCCGGGCACCGATGAGAAATCCTGGATTGCCCGAAAGCCCGCACGCCAGCGAGGCGACAAGGAAAGCAGCTGTGCTCGCCATGAACAGGCGCCGCCGACCCAACAGATCCGATACTCGACCCCCGAGAAGAAGAAGCCCGCCCAGAGCCAGCATGTAGGCGCTCATCACCCACTGCACCGCGGATGGGGTGAAACCGAGTTGTGCCTCGATCGAGGGTAAGGCGAGGAGGACGATCTGTCCGTCAAGGCAAACCATAAAGAAGGCTACGCAAAGTACCGCCAATGCAATCCAGCGTCGTGGATCGGGTGCGGCGGAAAAATTCTTGGATGGGATATCCATGGGAAAGTCCTTTTGCTTGCCTGCGGCGCGATAACGCCACGAGGGAGGCGCAAGGTGATTGACTTACCGCCGGTTTGGCAAGTACCTACTATTTTGTAGGTACCCTATCGGAGCGATGTGATGGCAACGAACTTACCTGAAGCCTGCGGCCTGGGGCCGGCATTCCTTGTGATCAGCGGCAAGTGGAAAGGCACGATCCTCTGGCTTTGCCGGAAGCAGCCGCGGCGGTTTGGCGAGTTGCGTCGCCTTATTCCCGACATGAGCGAGAAGATGCTCATCCAGCATTTGCGAGAGATGGTGGCGGACGGACTCCTTGACCGACACGATTTTGGGGAGGTTCCGCCTCGCGTCGCATACTCGTTGACTGACCTGGGTCTGGAGCTGGACGACGCTCTTGCTCCGCTTGCGCACTGGGGTCTCAAGCATTCGGATCGACTGACACGGGATCGACCAATGTCGCTGGTCAAGGCGTAGCGCCTTAGGTGCGGCGGTGTGCTGTGCGCGAGTATCGTTCCGACCTTGTTTGGGCCGACCCTCGAACAGCCGATCTTCGCCGAAAATGAGAGCAACTGCTCGGCCATTGCGGAGTTGATGTGGGGTGCGGCCGTCGGCCAAGACGACTTCGTGCTCCTCAAGGTCGATCTGGGCGTCGGCGGGCCATTGTCCAGCACGGCCGGCTGGTGAGCGGCATCGCCGGCGGCGCCGGCGAATTCGGGCACATCAGCATCGATCCCGGCGGTGACCTTTGCCGGTGCGGCAATCGCGGATGCCTGGAGCTCTATGCCAGCTTTGCCCGGCCGCTCGAGCAGATTTCGCGCATCGTGCGGCGGCCGGTCACGATGGACGACGTGATCATGATGGCCGAGCAGGGCGACGTAAGGGCGCTGCGGATGATCGAGGACACCGCCGAGTTCGCCGGACGTGGGCTCGGCTTGATCGGTTCGGTGCTCAATCCGCCGCTCATTATCATCGGCGGCCGCATGGCCTTGGCGGGCGACATTCTCCTGGCGCCACTGATCGCGTCATATGAACGCCACACGCTCATCAAGTCCCGCGATGTGGCGCCCGCGCTGCGCACGCGGATAATCGTTGGCAAGCACACGGAGAACGATGCATTGCTCGGCGCGGTCGGCCTCGTGCTGCGCCACAACAGCCGACTGCGATGATATGGCTACGCATCGATCGGTGCTTTGAGACTCGTTGTTTCACATCGGTGCGCACCCGCAACACGGCCAAGTCCCTCCGGCCGTTGGACTGGTTCACTCTGGCGCGTTAGAGCGTGGCTGATGATGAGCGTGCCGAGAGGTGTTATAAGGGTCGCGTGCGTTTATGGTGTTAACGGGCAAGCTTGGGAGCGGTTGTCAATGCCATATTGCTGCAGCAGGCCAAGCCCCACCCCTCGCCCGGCCGAGAAAACTGCAAGATGAAGCAGAGCGGAGTTGTCTTGCCGCACGGTGGTGGGCGGGTGGTGCCGGCTCTCGGGATCGACGTCCATGTGTGGCGGGTCGCCCTCGATGCTCCCCTTTCGCAGTCGGACCTGGCCGTGCTCAATCCAGCTGAATTGACCAGGAGCGGCCGGTTTGTTTTCGAGCAGGATCAGCGGCGCCATCTGGCAGCTCATGCCGGCTTACGCGGGGTGCTGTCCATTTACACCGGTCGGGCGCCGGGAGAGCTCGATCTGCGGCAGACCCCGCAGGGAAAGCCGTTCCTTGCTGACGGGCGCCTCTCCTTCAATCTTTCGCATTCGGGGGAGCTTGCCCTCGTGGCCGTGGCTGCCGCCGGGCAAGTCGGCGTGGATGTCGAACGCGTCGCCTCGAGGAGCGGGGAGATGTCCATTGCCCGTTCTCTGTTCGCGCCTGGCGAGATCGCACAACTTGAGTCGCTGGCGCCAGAGGCCCGCCGCCTCATGTTCTGCCGGCTTTGGACTTGTCGCGAAGCCGCGCTCAAGGCTGTCGGCGTCGGCCTCTCCGGAGAGGGACTCGAGATAGGGAGGGACGGGAGCGGCGAAGCCTATATCCTCTCGCCGCCGCTGGAATTGGTTGAACCCCTCAGGCTCATTGAGTTCCGCCCAAGCGGGCACCACGTGGCCGCTGTCGCCTGGAGTGCACGCGGTCCTCAGGCCGTCGCACGCCGCTTCGATTTCGACTTGGGATTGCCTTGACGCTCGGGAACCGGATCTCGGTGACCCCTGTTGTTGGCGACGAGGATCGAGCGGACGGGTCCTCTTCAAAAGCAATCAGATCGGCTTAATAACTAGTCAAATTAGCCTAAAAAGTAGTCAGATCGGCTTAAATGACACATTTTGCGACAAAAATGCTAGGCTGGTGAATTTTGCTCTTGGACCTTCCGTTGGGACATGCACTTAAATACGCCGTGACTTAAATGCGCCGGGGGTTGGGCAATCCACGGTGTATACTAGGCGGGGGTCTGGGCATGAACATTCATCGTGGGGGCGATGCCCCTCAGCAGGTCATTGAGTCAACACAGCCAATCGCAGTTATCGGGATTGGCTGTCGGTTCCCCGGAGGGATCCAGGACGCGGACTCGTATTGGAACTTTCTCCTGGAGAAGAACTGCGGCATCGTCGATATCCCGGCAGATCGCTGGAATGTCGATGCTTTCTATGATCCGGAGCCCGATGCCCGGGGAAAGATGCGGACGCGCTGGGGTGGTTTTCTTGCCAGCGACGTTTTCGGCTTCGACCCGAGTTTCTTCGACATGTCGCCCCGCGAGGTGACAACGATGGACCCGCAGCAGCGCCTGGCGTTGCAAGTGGCCTTCGAGGCCGTGCAGGATTCCGATCTCACATTGGCCGATCTGCGCCGTGGACGCACCGGCGTGTTCATCGGCATCTCGACCAACGATTTCGCGCAGAACCTGCGCCGCGGACGTGTTGGCGGCGGCGACATCTTTGCCGGCACCGGTTCGGCGTTCTCGATCGCGGCCAACCGAATATCCCACCGTTTCGATCTGAAGGGGCCGAGTATCGCCGTCGACACGGCGTGCTCGTCGGCGCTCGTTGCCATCGACCAGGCAGTGCGCCACCTGAGCACCGGCACCTGTGAAACGGCGCTCGCCGGCGGCGTCAACTGCATGCTCGATCCAGGGCCGTTCATCGCATTCTCCAGCGCCAACATGCTCTCGCCGACCGGCGGTATCTACACCTTCGACGAAAGGGCGGACGGGTTCGTGCGCGGCGAAGGCTGCGGGTTCGTGTTGCTGAAGCTTCTCGACCGGGCAATTGCCGACGGCGACCGGATCTATGGCGTGATCCGTCATTCGATGGTCAATCAGGACGGGTATACGCCGACCCTGACGTCTCCGAGCGGGGAAGCACAGCAAGCGATGCTGGAGGCGCTGGTGGAAGGCGCCTCCATCGATCCGGCCGATGTCGACTATGTCGAGGCCCATGGAACCGGCACGCCGGTCGGCGATCCAATCGAGGCGGCTGCTATCGGCCGCGTATTCGGTGTGAATTCACGCCCAAAACCGGCCTATGTCGGATCGTTCAAGCCCAATCTCGGCCACCTCGAATCGGCGTCCGGCATTGCGGGTTTCATCAAGACGGTGCTGACGGCGGGAAAGGGCATCGTGCTGCCGAACCGGAATTTCGAGCGCCCGAATCCGAGCATTCCGTTCGACGCGCTCAACATCGCTGTGGCAACGAAGCCGACGCCGATCGACCACCACGGCCGGCCGATCCTGGCCGTCGTCAACTCCTTCGGCTTTGGCGGTACCAATGCCTCCATCGCCGTGGAAGGATGGCGGGGGTTGTCCGCCAACGCCAACCGTGCGCCAAGGCCGGTGATAGCCGGCCATCCGATAGCCGTCCCGATCTCGGCCGGCAGCACGGCGGGACTGGAACTGTGGGCCGGCCGTCTAGCCGATGCGCTGGAGCAGGGAGGCTCCCTTGCGGAGACGCCGGTCGAAGACATCACCGCCCATTTGAGCAGCGCGCGCGATAACTTCGCCCAACGGGCTGCGCTCATCGTCGAGCCGGAGCGCGCCGCGCTCCAGACCCAACTGCGCGCATTGGCTAAGGGAGCCATCGAGCAAAGCGCGGAAGGGCCAACCATCATCACCGGCAGGGCATCCAACCGTCGGCTCGCCATCGCCTTCTCGGGCCAGGGCGGCCAGTGGTGGGCCATGGCGCGCCGCCTGTTGAAGGAAGACCGTGCGTTTCGCCGAACCGCCGAGATGTTCGACGAAGTGCTGCGTCCGATGGTCGGCTGGTCGACCGTCGAGGAGATGCTGCGGGACGAGAAAAAGACCCGCATCAACGATGCCGACGTCACCCAGGCATCCATCTTCACTACGCAGATATCCCTCTACGAACGCTGGATAAAGGCCGGCGTACGGCCTGAGCTTCTGATCGGCCACAGCTTCGGCGAGGTCGCGGCCACTTACGTTTCAGGTATCATCGATATCGAGACGGCGGCTCGCATCATCGCCAAACGCGGCCTCATACCGCTGAAGAGCGAGCGGCGCGGTGCAATGGCCACGATAGGGCTGACGGTTCAGCAACTCGAACCTTTGCTCCCCGGTGACGAAAGCGTCGTCATTGCCGCCTACAACGGCCCGATCGCGCAAACGATTTCCGGCATGGAAGACGCGGTGCTTGGCGTACTGGCCAAGGTCGCGGAAGCCTATCCCGATGCGACGGCCCGCCGGATGACCATGGATTTCGGATGGCACAGCGCGCATCTGGAAGACTGCAAGGAATGGTTCCTCGGCGAACTGGGTCCGGTCGGCTGGAAAGAAGGCCGTCTGCCGATCATCTCGACCGTCACCGGCATATTCGAGACGAAATTCGACGCCGACTACTGGTGGGCCAATTTGCGCCAACCCGTCAGCTTTACCAAGGCATTGGATTTCACCCTCGATTTCGGCATCAATACTTTCCTGGAAATCGGTCCGCACCGCACGCTAACGCCGCTCATCCGAGGCATCTCGCAGGAGCGCGGCGCAGACGCCGCCGCGGTGAACTCGCTCGATCGCAAAACTGACGATTTCTGGACGCTGGCGCGGGCCGAGGGCAGCCTGCATGTTGCCGGCGTCGAATTCGACCGGCCGAAATCGTCGAGTGGCCACGTGGCCGTTCCCAAGTTACCCTGGAACAACCAGCGCCTGCTGAATACATCCGAGGAAACCAAGAGCTTCCTGTTCGAGGCACCCCGGCACGCACTGCTTGGATGGCGCGACTTCACCGCGGGGCCGTCCTGGACGAACGAAATCACGCTTAGAGGCTTCAAATTCCTGGCTGACCATCGCGTCAGCGGCGATTGCCTGTTCCCGGCCGTCGGTTACATCGAAATCATGGGGGCCGCGCTGCGCGACCATTTCGGATCTGACTCCGTGGAGCTGCGTGATTTCAAACTGTACGAAGCGCTTTCCATCGCAGAGGACGACGTCATATTGTTTACGACGACGTTCGATCCGGTCGGTAGCAGGCTGCGCATCTCCACGCTCCATCGGGGTTCGGACGACGGCTGGAGGACTCGTGCCGAAGCTTATGGCTTCAGCCACAAATATGAACTTGCACCAGCTCCCGCCGACCTCCTGCTGGATCGCCCGAACCTTGTCGAAAAGACGGAATTCTACCGTCTCGCCGAACGGCACGGGCTTGAATACGGTCCCTATTTCCAGTCGGTGAACGCACTCGACATTGTCGGCGACCGCCTAGTTGCCAGGCTGTCGAGCAAGGACCCCAACTTGTCGAAGCAGTATTTCGCCTTCCCCGGATTGCTCGACGCGGTGCTCCAGGCCGGCATCGGCCTGGCTTCGCATCGAGACGGCGTGTGGGTTCCAGGTGAATCGCTGCCGCCGGCTAATGAAGACAAGGCCCAGTATCAGTTGCGCCTGCCAACCGGCGCGCGCAAGATCCTGCTGGGCGCTCCGATGACGCCCGAGGTGATCGTCGACATCCGGCCGGGTCTCGACCCGTACTCAATGCGGTTCAGCGTATTCTCGCCGGAAGGGCAGCCGCTCATCGTTCTCGACAACCTTCAGACAAAGGCGCTGGGCAAGGTCAGGGGCAGCAGGGCCAAGCAGGGTGCCGGCTCGGGCTCCAGTGTTTTTGAGGAGCATTTCGAGAAGCAGGAAGCCAAACCCGCAGCGCCCTCATTGCGTTGCGCCCACTGGTTGGTGGTGGGTGATGGAACGCAGCGCCTCGAAACGACATTGGCTGAGTTGGTTAGCCGTGGAGCGACGGTCGAGGTCGCAAACCCGGCGCCGTTCCTGAACCTCGATGCGGATGAAGCGCTCGCCACGATCCGGGCATTCATGACCAAATCGGGTGGGAAAGGCGGCATCCTGTTCAGCGCCGCCGCCCCCGAAAAACTCGACGACAAAGCAGGCGGGGACGAGCTTCTCGCCAGGATCACGCCTATCGTCCACCAATTAATCACGCTTGGAAAAGTCATCGACCGGCTGCACAGTTCGTCCGAACCGCGGCCCGAACTGGTTGTCGTCACGTCCGGCAGCCGGCTTGTGCAAGGTGACCAGCCGATGAGCCTTTCAGGCCTGAGTGAGAGCGCCTTAATCGGCATTGCTCGCACAATGGCAAACGAGTTCAAAGGTTTGGGCATCCGTCTTATCGATGCGGATCCCACATCGCTGCACTCGGGGGTGAGCATTTCAGGTGCCGTGCTGGAGGAAACCGCAGAGACGGAATTCGTCCTGCGCGGCGCCGAACGCTACGTCCCGCGGTTGGAGCAGCTGGCTTTGCACGAAGTGTCGCCGTTGCGGCGGACGCTGGAGACGGCGCGGGATTCTTCCAACTTCGCCGTCACCATGACGGGGCCTGGTACCATCGACAACATCGTACTGCGCGAAATCGCTGATCCCGAATTGGCTTCGGACGAGGTCATGGTCGAGGTCGCCGCGGTCGGACTGAACTTCCGCGACATTATGGCGGCCACCAGCATCTTGCCGGACGAGTTGGAGAGTGACGAGGCATATTGGCGCAATCTCGGGCTGGAGTTCGCCGGCACCGTCCGCAGGGTCGGCGAACGGGTGACCAACCTCAAGCCCGGCGATCGCATCATGGGTATGGGCAAGGGCTACCTCAGGCGCTTCGCCAAGCTCCGGGCGGATCTCGCCATGCGCGTACCCGACGGCATCGATCTGATCGAGGCCGCGACCCTCCCGACAGCGTTCCTTACCGCTCACTACGCACTCAAACATATCGGCCGATTGGCACAGGACGAAATCGCGCTGATCCATCTGGCTTCGGGTGGTGTCGGCCTCGCCGCCATCCAGGTCGCGCATGATGTGGGGGCTCGAGTCTTCGGCACTGCAGGTAGCGACACAAAACGCGCCTTCCTGAAGAAATGGGGCGTGGACGAGGTCATGAATTCGCGCGCTCTCGATTTCGCCGACGAGGTGCGGTCCCTGACGCGTGGCCGCGGCGTGGACGTGGTGCTGAACGCGCTGTCTGGCAACGGCATCGACAAGAGCCTGGAGTGCCTGGCGCCCTTCGGCCGGATGGTCGAAATCGGCAAGCGCGATCTCGCCGACGACAAGCCGATCGGGCTTCGCTCGCTTTATCGCAACAACGCCTATTCGGTCATCGACCTCTCGACGCTCCCCGTGGAGAGGGAGAGCCTCTTCAGGCAATTGCTGGCGGAGGTCGAGGCAAAGGTTGCCGCCGGCGTCTACAAGCCGCTGGAGGCGACTCGCTTCCCGGCATCGCGCACGGCGGAAGCCATGCGCATGCTTTCGCGAGCGCTGCACATCGGCAAGGTGATCGTCACTTTCGACGAACCTTCCGTGGACATCGAACTTGACCTCGGCGCACAGTTCGCCGTCTCCGCTCGGGCCTCCTACCTCGTCACGGGTGGGCTCAAAGGCTTTGGCGTTGCGATCGCCGATTGGCTCAGTCAGAAAGGCGCGGGGACTATCATCCTTGCCAATCGAAGCGGTGTTCCAGATGCCGAAGCGGCTGTGGCTATCGAGATCATGGAGCAACGCGGCACGCGCATCGTTCGCGCGGCGCTGGACGTGACCGATGCTACCGCCGTTGCCAGGCTGATCGGCGAATATGCTGGGGGTGACGCTCCTCTGCGCGGCATCGTGCATGGCGCCGCGGTGATCGAGGACGCTTTCGTCTCGCAGCTCGATGCAGGCAAGATCGACCGCGTGCTGAGGCCGAAGATAGCCGGCGGGTGGAACTTGCATGTCGCCGTCGTCGAACACGATATCCCACTGGATTTCTTCGTGAATTTCTCTTCGATCGCGCAGGTTATCGGTTCGTCTGGGCAGGCCAACTACACAGCGGCCAACTCTGTTTTGAACGCAATCGCTACGTACCGCAGGGGTCGCAACCTGGCCGGCTCGTCGACCGCTTGGGGCATGATCGCCGGCAGTGGATTCGTTGCCAGGTCGGAAGCAATGACCAACTATCTCGATAGTGTCGGCATCAAGCCGGTTCAGGATTCTGAAGCGGCGGCGGCCCTGTCCTATCTCGTGCGCGCCAGATCGGAGAATCTCGGCTTTGCCAATATCGACTGGGCTGCGATCGCGCGCACGAACCCCGGCGCAGCGACGAATCCGAGGATTTCGCCGCTGCTTGGAGACAGAACCGGAGGGCGCTCTCGCATTCAGGCCGAGCTTGCAGCCGCGCCACGCGAGGCGTGGGACGACCTGCTCGCCGACATGATCCGGCGCGAAGTGGCGAAAGTCCTCAAGGTCGAGGCAAGCGCCTTGGCGGATGACCGCAAGCTCAGTGAGCTAGGTCTCGACTCCCTCTCATCATTCGAGCTGAAAAACCGCGTCGAGGCTCAGGTCGAAGTCGACATCCCTGTCGCCAAGTTCCTGCAAGCGCCGACGATCGCGGGACTGTCGCGCCTCGTCGCTTCCGCTTTCGAGGCGAAGCTGAAGGCGTCCGCCTTGCAGGTCCTGGCCGCACAATCGAGTTCCGATGGCGTTACAGCGCAGGAAGCCTTCCGGCCTCTGGGCCGCCAGGTCGATGCGATGATGCTGGATGGACGGCCGATGTCGTCGGCCGTCGCAAAGGCCGACAATCAGATCCTGGTCGAGACGAGTATTGAGCCCGGCGTGTCGCTGGCTGCGCTTGCGACAAGATTGGCGCGACTGGTCGAGAGACACGATGCGCTCCGGATGACGGGTGCGATATCGGCGTCCGGCGCCGTAGAGATCGGCTTCGAGGCTCAACCTGTTGTTGAAGTGCTTTCGCCGGGCGGTCGTTTGGGCGATGTGGCACTGCCTGGTCCGCTATGGCGGATCGGCGCGTGGCAGCGGCAGGATGGCGGTCACGACCTGCAAATCCGGGCTCATCGCGCGGCTGCCGACATGTTGTCGGTTCACCTTTTGCTCGCGCAGCTTGTGCAAGACGAAGCGGAAGCGGTCGAAGCAGCGCCTAGTTTTGCCGACTATGCGCGCGCAGTTCATCCAGTGCCCGGATCGAGCGAGTATCGTCGCGATTTCGCCTACTGGAAGGAGATCCTTCACCACGCGCCTGCGATCACACCGATCCCCGGCCGCAGTCGTGCCTCGTCTCCCGCCGGTATGGGAACGAACAGGGGCCGTGTCGGGTTGCTGGAAATTACGCTTCCCGCAGCAGCATTCGCGTCGAGATCGGAGTTGCCGGCCGCGCGCTTTCTGACCGCCTATGCCAAGGCCTTGGCAAACCGCCTCTCGCTCCAATCAATCGTCGTCGACCGCTGGTATAGCGAGCGCGGGGAGGGAGCACCAAGCGGATTGATAGGCCCCTTGGATGGGTCCTATCCGATTGTCCTGCGAGCCATGAATGAACTCGATTACGATCTGCTGAGGAAGGTCGAGCGTGCCGACGCAAACGGCCACGCGCATCGGTCAATGGATACGTCGTCCCTGGAACTGGCGCTCGAAGAGGATCTGCGCATCCGCCATGTTTCGCTGCGCCAATTCGGCTTCGCTTTTCTCGACGGCAGCCAAGTTACGGCGCTCGCCGCCTTGGACCATCCTCTCGATGCGATCCCCGCATCCGCGCACGAGATTCAATTGTCCGCAGCGGCAAGCGACGCCGGTGTTGTCTGCCGGCTGAGCGTGGATCTCGACGTCGTCGAAGAAGCAACAGCGCGGTTGCTACTCGATCAGTTTCTGGACGAGCTTTCCTCCGAGTTCGAAACGTCAGGCCGCCTGCTGCCCACCGCAACGGGCTGGAGGCTGCGCGAGTGGTCTGGTCAGCCGAGTGGAAGCCAGGACGTCGAGCGCTCGCCGCTCGACGGCGTGCCCAACGTCGAAAGAGAGATTGCTGTGACCAGCACACAACTGGGGTTACTGCGTTTCCAGGAACATCCAGACGCGACTTCGCATGCGCGTGCCGCATTCATTGTAAGCAAGGAGTTCAAGATCCGGCCGCAGATGGACGCCGATCGTCTCAGACGAGCGATCGAAACGGTCATGGCGCGCCACGAGGTGATGCGTACCCGGTTCTTCCGCAAGGGGGCTAGATACGGCGCGTATCTGGAAAGGACGCCGACCGATTTCTTCAGGGTCGAGCAAGTCGCCGACGAGGCCGAAGCGATGGAGCGCGCAACCGAACTCGCGCAGGAAGGCATAGATATCGAGGCGCCGATGTTCCGTGTCACGATCATCCGGTTCGGCTCCGAGAGCGACCTTATCGTCGCCAAGGCACATCATCTCGTCGTTGACGGCTATTCCCTCGGCCTCATCGTCGAGGAGACAGTCAAGGCTTATCTCGGGCTGCCTCTTGATCCGGTGGAAATGAGTATCGACCGGTTCATCCGGGATTTCGACCATGTCGGAAAACCCGGTTCGTTCGAGCGGCGCGACGCATTCCTGCGCAAGGTATTCGTCGAGCCCTTGCCGCAGGTTCCCAATCTCGGGCGCAAGGCGAAAGGCTGGCGGACGAATGTCAATCTGATCGATTGCAGCCTCAGCGAGGACGTGACGCTCTCGATAGCCAGCGACCAGCAGGATGCGCTGCGCAAGCGTGCCAGGGCAGCCGGCACGACGGAAACGGCCATGATCATCGCGGCCTTTGCGCAGACCATCGGGGCGCGCGGCGGCGTGGACGACATGGTGATGCAGGTTCCAGCAGCCTTGCGCCACGACCGGCGGCTGGAGAACTATGTCAATTTCGTCGCCTCGGACGTGCCCGTGCGCGTGCGGCTGTCGCGGTTCGAGACGATCGAAGCGTTAGCCGGTTCGCTCGGAGAAGGGATCGAAGAGGCTATCCATTTCGCGCCCTTCATGGATTCGAACTACTTCGGAGACGTGCATGACGATGTCGTGGCCAAGGGGTCCTATACCTCCCTCTTCGTCGCCGGCACCCAAACAGTCGACAGATGGACACGCGCCACGCAGTCGGCCCCGCTTCAAAGGGCCCATGCCAGTGGCGAGCTTGATCTCGGCATGTTCAAAGTGACGCCCCTGCCTGACATGCGACGAGAAAAACCACGTACCAGCGAGATGGATCTGCGTACCTTTCCGACCGCGAACGGTCTCGGTCTGACCTTGATATTCGACCAATTAGGCTATGACCATGCGGAAGCAGAAGATATCCTAAGGGAAGTCATCGAACGGCTGTTGGCCGGGCAACCGGCGGTCGACGCCGCCGAGCAGGCGGCGATATAGCGATGCGTCGATCCAGGATCAGCGGGGCCGGTGGAAGCCGGTGCAGGTAAAGATACGTGATTCGCTTCATCTTAATTTTGTTTGCCGTTCTGGCGGCAGTCGGGCTCTTTTCTGGTTGGTATATCTGGCCTGCTCAGGTGGAGTCCTATGTCGCCCAGCGAAGGCTGATCGCGCGTGAAATCGCCGGACCCGGCCTCCTTGGTGCAACCAACCAGGTCATCGTGACGGCACGGATCCAGGCATTCCTGGCCGACGTTCGCGTCGACCGGAATGACGAGGTGAAGACCGGCGATATCCTCGCCACGCTAAACGCGACTGAAATCGAGTATCAGCTTGCCGCCGCGGTCGCCAACGACCGGGCTGCGGCGGAGAGCGTGCGCGAGGCCGAATTGGAGCGTGACCGGCTGGCTATCGCCGCCCGTACTGCAAAGGCAGATCTGGATCGCAGGAAGAGCCTGCTCGCCAGCAAATCGATTTCTCAGGCCGAGTTCGACCTCTTCGAAGGTACCCAGAAGCAAGCCGAGGCCGCATTGGCGCGAGCGACCGCTAGCATCGAGCGCGCAAAGGCCCAGGTCGCGGCCGCCTCCGCCGAGGTCGAGCAGATACGAAGCCGTTTCGGCGAAACCTCCATACGCTCGCCTGTCAACGGGGTGGTGGTTTCCCGCAGCCGCACGGTGGGGGACCTGCTTTCTCCGGGCGTCGAACTGATGCAGATTGTCGACCCGACGTCATTGCTGGTCATGGCACGCTTCGACGAATCCGCAATGGGGTCGCTTCGGCCGGGGCAAGTAGCCAAAGTCACCTTCTCATCGGATCCGCAACGACCCTACGCTGCTTCCATTGCGCGGATCGGCCGGCAGGTCGATCAAGAGACCCGCGAGTTTACGGTCGATCTTAAATTGCGTGAGGTGCCGGCGAACTGGGCTGTGGGTCAGCGTGCAAGCGTCACCATCCAAGCGGAATCGCCGTCACCAGGCATTGCGGTGCCACAGCGGTTCCTGGCGAGAAACCAGGGACGGGTGGGTCTATGGATTGCACATGACGGGCGGGCCTATTGGGCTCCTGTTTCACTGGGCTACTCCAGCGGCACCGATATCGAGATCACGCGCGGCCTAAAGGTAGGTGATGTCGTGCTCAGTCCGACAGGCCGCTTCCAGTACCAGGCGGTTAACCTCCAGGCATTGGGCAGGTGAATCTCGCGGTCAAAGATATCAGGCATAACCTGCTGAGGTTCATCCTGACCGTTTTCGGCGTCGGCCTGCTGATGGCGGCGACGATCGGCATGCTGGGCATGTATCGCGGCATCGTCTACGAAGCCTTGATCGTGATCGACGGCATTGGTGCCGACCTCTGGGTCGTCGAAGGGGGAAAGTCCGGACCGTTCGCCGAATCTTCCGCCGTTCCGGCCAATCTCGATCGCCGCGTGGCCGGTGTGGCCGGTGTGGCGGCAACGCGGCGGTTCATCCAATACAACCAGCAGTTCGAAATTGACGGGCTTCCGCTGCGCATGTCGGTCACTGGTGTGGACTATCCAAGCGACAGTGGCAGCTGGATACCGTTGATCGCCGGCCGGTACTTCCAATCAAATCGCTATGAGGCCATCGCCGACAAGACTCTCGGCCTGGTTGTGGGTGACGAGATCCGGCTTGGACGAGATAGCTATACGATTGTCGGCGTGTCGACCGGGCAGGTCGACATGGGTGGCGACGGATTGTTGTTCGTCACCATCCCGGACGCGCAGGTCATCAACCAACTGCTGCCCAGCGAGGCGATCCTCCTCAACCGTGCGGCCAAGGGCAAGACGCGCATGGGTCTCGGCGACGAGACCGGAAGTGTCGCTGCCGTCATCGTCGAAACTCTCCCGGGCGCGGACAAGGAGGTCGTGCGTGACTCGATCAAACGCTGGGGCGACGTCGAGGTCCTCACGCAGCAGGACCAGGAAACGCTTCTACTGGACGGCCGCCTCGGCAAGCTCCGCGTCCAGATCCTGGCTTTCACGACGATGACGCTGCTGATCTGCTGCGCCGTCATAGCACTGACCATCTATACGATGACGATCGAGAAGGTCGCGCAGATAGCACTTCTGAAGCTGATCGGCGCGCGTGACCGGGTGATCATCGGCATGATTGCGCAGCAGGCGGGGTTGATCGGCTTTTGCAGCCTCGTTCTGGCCATAGCCATCTCGTTTACGATCTATCCGAGGTTTCCAAGAACTGTGCTGATCACCGAATCCGATCTTGGCGTGTTGTCGTTCGTGCTGATGGCACTCAGCCTTGCGGCCAGCTGGTTTGCGATTCGTCGCGCGCTCGCGGTCCGTGCCCAGGAAGTGTTGGCCTGATGTCGAAGCGCCGCCTCGCCACGCTGGAGGTTCGGAACGCCAGCAAGGTCTACCAGAGCGGGGGCTCGCCGGTCACCGCGCTGGCGGCAGGTTCGCTGACCTTGAGCCCCGGCAGCGTTACCGGCATCGTCGGGCCCAGCGGCTCCGGCAAGACGACGCTGCTGATGATCGCCGGTCTGCTGGAGACACCGACCACGGGAGAGGTCCTGTTCGACGGCAAGGTGATTTCGCGTCCCGGTGCGAAGCTCAACGAGCTACGAGCCTTCAGGCGGAGCCATCTTGGGTTTGTGTTCCAGAAAGCGAACTTGATCCCCTTTCTCACGGCCGCCGAAAACATTGCCATCGCCATGCAGGTCAACGATGTCGGTCGCCAGCAGGCGCAGGCGCGAGCCAGCCGGCTTCTCGCCGCATTGGGCATTGAACATCGCGGCTCCAATTATCCTTCCCAACTTTCCGGCGGCGAGCAGCAGCGCGTTTCAATCGCCAGGGCCTTGGCAAACGATCCCACCGTTATTCTGGCCGACGAACCTACCGCCGCACTGGATGGTACACGGGCGGAGATGGTGATGAAGGTTTTCAGGCATCTGGCGGACAGCCGCAATGTCGCGATCTGCGTTGTGACTCACGATACGCGCTGGAAAACTTATTTCGATTCGATGCTCGAGCTCGAGGATGGGCGGGAACGAGCGCCGTCTCCCTTTGGCTTGATGGCTGAACGGCATTAATCAACGGGCGGCGTGGGCCAAGGCGCGGTACAGAGCCGGCTTCAATGATCCGGCTTCGCTTCGGGTGGTGCTTTGATTCTACGAACTGCTCGCCGAAGCGGCGGAACTGATGTTTGCCTAAGCGACACGCACCGTGCGCTGCCTCGGCTTGATCGCGGTGGCGAGCAGCAGGCCGGCGACGATGAAGGCGGCGCCGGCGAGATCGTAGTCGTGCAAGCTTTCGCCAAGGAACAGATAAGCGAGCACGGCGACGAAGGCGGTCTGCAGATAGAGCAGCATGCTGGCGCGCCCGGCGCCAAGCGTCTCGACGCTGCGGTTGTAGAGATAGTACATCAGAGCGCCGCCCGGGCCGGCAACATAGGCGAGGGCCAGAAGGCCGTTCGCATGCAGCGCCGAACGATCCCCGGAAAACAGTTCCCAGAGATAGAGAGGCAGTGCGGCCAGCGCGCCGGCTCCCAGCAGCAGGACCACCATCGGCAGAAGCTCAATGCCGAATTTCGCGCGACCCAGCAGCACGGTGTAGAGGCCCCAGCAAAGCGCGCTGCCGACGATCCACAACTCGCCGGGATTGAACCGTAGCTGCATCAGCGCGGCAAGGTCGCCGCGCGCCACGATCACCACCATCCCAGCCAGAGCGACCAGCGCTCCAAGCGCTTTCCAGACACCGAGGGGCTCGCCAAGCACGAAGCGGGCAAGCACCATGGTCATGATCGGCGACAGCGCCATGATGATGCCGGCGGTTGTCGCGTTGGTGTAGTTGAGGCCCGTGTAGATCATGCCCTGACACAAGGTCAGCCCGATGGCGCCGATGGCCAGCACCTCGATCACCCGGGATTGGATCAGCACGAGCATCGCCCCGTGATGACGATGGACGATAGGCAGCAGGATCGCGCAGGCGAGCGTCAGCCGCCAGAAGCAGAGCGCCCAAGGCGGCATCTCGGGGGCAACCCACTTGGCGGCAATATAGACGCCGGCGGACAGGAGCCAGCAGAGCGTCGCGAGGGAATAGGCGAGCGGAAGTGATGCGCCGGGTGTCGCCTTAGCTACATTTGGCTGTGCTATCGGCAGTGATTGGATATCCGTCTCCTCCCATCGCAGACTTTAGCAGATTTGCAGCGTCTTGCTAAGCAGCAACAACAGCTGGTTCACCGGCTGGTGCAATCGGTGGGTCATTGTGGGTCCCGCCGTTCACGGTCTCGTTCCATTCGAACGCATGTTGGCCCATGAGCAACTCGATACCGAAAAGCGCAAGCCGTATCGATTTCGCGCGGTACGAATCTGAGATTCATATTGCGCGACAGATATTCGCGCGGTTGCCACAATCTTCTCGCGCCATATTTCTGCCGAGAGCAGATCTGTCGCGAATTCCTGGCCCTCGGATCACGAGCGCCGCTGTTTTTTTCGAAGCAATTGGAAGAATAAGCCACTGACTTCCGTTTGCACAAAGAGCGCGACACATATCCATGCGGAGGACGTCCGATGCATGCCGGCTTCCGAGGGAGCGTACTCGTAGCGGTGTTGGGCGCCGTCATGGCAAGCTGCGCCGGCATCCCGGCGCAAAAAACCGGGGCAATAACCGGCTATGGCCCCAACCCCACTTTACCGAAACCAAGACCGACGCTGATCCCGACTGTTAACATCGCCGAGGCGAAAGGCTGGCAGAAAGGAGGTATGCCGACCCCGGCGAAGGGGCTGACAGTGAACGCCTTCGCCACCGGCCTCGACCATCCGCGCTGGCTGCATGTGCTTCCGAACGGCGACGTTCTGGTTGCTGAAACCAATGCCCCTGCCAAGCATGACGAAGGCTTCAGTCTTAGAAAGGTCTTCATGGACCTGGCTATGAAGCGGGCTGGCGCCGCGACCAAAAGCGCCAATCGCATCACGCTGCTGCGCGACACCGATGGCGACGGCATTGCGGATGTGGGCACGACGTTCGCGGAAGGCCTCAATTCGCCCTTCGGCATGACGCTGTCCAAAGGCAAGCTCTTTGTCGCGAACACCGACGCGCTCGTCGCTTTCCCCTACTCCAATGGCCAGACCCGAGTCAGCACGTCGCCGGAAAAGATCATCGACTTGCCGGCCGGGGACCTCAACCATCATTGGACCAAGGACGTGATCGCAAGTCCGGATGGACGCAAGCTCTATGTCACCGTTGGTTCCAACAGCAACGTTGGAGAAAACGGCATAGCCGCGGAGAAGAACCGCGCCACTGTCCTTGAAGTGGATCGGTCGACCCGCCGCACGCGGGTCTTCGCCTCGGGCCTGCGCAACCCGAACGGGCTCTCCTGGAATCCTGAAACTGGCGAGCTTTGGGTCGCCGTGAACGAGCGTGACGAGATCGGCGACGATCTCGTGCCGGATTACATGACCTCGGTTCGTGACGGCGCTTTCTACGGCTGGCCCTACAGCTACTACGGACAGAACGTCGACGAACGCGCTAAGCCGCAGCGCCCCGATCTCGTGGCGACGGCGGTCAAGCCCGATTACGCCCTGGGCTCTCATACCGCCTCGCTGGGACTGACCTTCTCCAAAGGCGCCCGGCTCGGTCCGACCTACGGCAACGGCGCCTTCGTCGGCCAGCACGGCTCGTGGAATAGAAGCGTGCACAGCGGCTACAAGGTGATCTTCGTGCCGTTCCATGGCGGCAAACCGAGCGGTCCTCCGAAAGATGTGCTCACTGGCTTCATCGGGCGTAATGGCGAGGCGATGGGCCGTCCGGTCGGCGTTGCTATCGATCAGACTGGCGCACTGCTCGTCGCCGACGACGTCGGTAACGTCATCTGGCGGGTCCGCCGGGCGAATGGCCGTTGAGCGCAGGTGCCTTTCTGATTCCGACCTCACCAGCCTTCGGCTACAGCGCCACGCCCGATATGGCTGCATTCGGCTACGATCTCGATGCATATGGCAGGCTGAGCGACCCGAGACATAGGTGACATTTTGTACCGGACACATGGGTAACACTTTTGGCTTTTGGCCGGAGGCATTTGGCTCGTCAGCTTCATGCACTATGATCTGGGATATCTCGACCTGGAACAGAGGACGTTGCAGACCATCGGCAATCCGTTCGGCACGAGATTGTCACCCATGTCTTAGGTACAAACTGTTACCCATGTCTCCGGGCTGGACAAATATCTGAATTTGGTAGCGGGAGACCGCTACATCGCAATACCCACTATCGAAGACGCGTCTTCCATTTTCGCCGGCATGCGGCGTAGCTGCAAACTACGAATCTGGGGTCAGGAGTTCGAATCTCTCCGGGCGCGCCAACATTTCAATGACTTAGAAGGACATCGCAGACTAGAGAGAGAAATTAGTCTGCGATTTAGTCTGCGGAGTTCATCGTCTTTCTCTGGTCTCGACATGTGAACGACGGAGAGTTCCTGGCCAAGGGTCCAGTCGCTAGGCTGATGCGCTCACCTCTCGACGTGAACGGTGCGCTGAGGCTTCTAACCAGGATTACACCTGCCGTAGCAGTAGGGAAGCTGAACGTCCGAAGTTGGCGCAATCGCGCAGTTCCCGAAACGAAAAGTCTGACCCGCAGACGACGAACGTCTGCCGCGACGTCAATGTCGGCTTTGCGGGGGCCTCGCCCTACGCCGGAATCCGTTTCGGCAACAAGGCACGAGCCCGGGATCCCAAACAACAACTGCAGAGGAGAGCGCTTTGATCCGGCGTTGCGTACAGGATCGAATGACGCAACGGATCGACAGCCGCACACTTGTGCCAGGAAGCGGATCGCCAGATTTGGCTCGAGAGCAGGCATTTCGGACTTTTGGGATAAGTCCGGTTCGGGGCATAGTTCATGCCGATGCTCGCGGGGCGCTTGAAGGTCTGGCTCTGACCTTCCGAGCCACGGAGCCGCAACTCCACTTTCGGCTACAGAACTGCTGGCCAACTCCAAGTTCAGATTCTGCCCAAAATGAGCGCCGCCAAGGAGAAGATGACCTTCGCCGATCTGGAGCCGCTGATCTGTGACGCGGACAACGTGGCCGACGTCTTGCTGACCATGCTGGAGGTCTTTTCCACAGTACCTGACGGGAATTTCGTTCTGACCCAAGCGAGGGGGAGCGCCTTTTCTTCATTGCCACCATTGCAGAGCAGATGACGCGGAAGGTTAAGAACGCCTATTACGAAACCCTCGGGGGCGCCGCGTCATGACCGCGCCTTCAGATGACCTCGACGACCTGCAATTCGATACTGGGAACCTGCACCACTTGCTCGAAGTGCTCTATGGCCAGACCATGGAACAGGAGTTCGAGCGCGACGGGAAGAGGGTCGCTTTGGCGGACCAAATAAGCGTGCTGGCCATGATCGCCCGCGACCTCGCCGAACGTCTGAACGAAGCGGCTGGAGCGTGTATCGACAACGCGATGGCCGACGCCAAGGCCAGAAAGGCGGCATCATGAGCGCCGTCCCGACCGTCGAACCGTTCTGCGTCTCTGACACGTTCGTCACTGGTGCCGGCCCACTCCAATTTATGGGCGACAATCTCAGGCTGACGCTGCATGTCCTGCAGCGCTCGACTTATGACGGCGGCACAGAAAATGCCGTGGTGTCAAAGATTGTTGGAAGTCGCACCGATATGCTGAAAATCGCCGCCGCCATTCTCAGTGCTTGCAACTCCCGGTCAACGCCAGCGGACAGAGCGGTGGAAAACTTCATGGATTTCCTTGAAGGGCCCGCTGGGCGCCACTGAACCGGCACCCAGACGGAACTGCTAAGCCCGCCGCCTCACGGTGGCGGGCTTTTTCCTTGCGTGTTCCTGTCGCTTTTGTCACTCCCCGCCTGCAGCAGCGTATTTTTTCGCCACTAAATCTCCGTCCTTAAGCTTCTTAACGGTAGTGGTAACATACCCGCTCTTTAGATCCGGCTTTGATCCATCATAGTGGACAGACCAAAGGTCATATATTCTTTTTCCAGAACGCCAAAATTTGTTGCAGTCCCTGTAGATTTTTGGATCACCCTTTGGCTTATTCTTGGCGCACATCTCATTACCACTTACGCTCCAAGTGCCCTTAAAAGTTGCCGTTACCTTAGGTTTGCCAAAGATTCCTTTGGTTGTGCCGTCAGATGCATAGTAAATGCTAGAGACGTCATAAATACCGGTCTTGCCTGAATATATCGCCTTGACCTCGGCTGCGGTTAATTCGACCGCGTCCTTCGGCAGCTTGCCGGCCCATGCGGACGCACACACAAAACTAGTCAAAGCGCCGCCTAACAGAAAAATTGCAAATGCACGCATAAAGACCTCCCTCTCTTTGCCCAAGCAATGACTAATTTAGCATTTCCTCAGAGGAGAATCGAGGCAGGAAATCGCCGACGTGAGGCACTTGCGCTGGCACACCCCGCTGCGCTGCGGCGCCTGCGGGTCGGGCATGTCGGTCAAGGACAGGATGGGTCGCCTGACGCGCATCATGTGCACGCGCGCCAAGGAATCGCGCTCATGCACCAATGTCAGGCCCTATGCGCTCGATCATATCGAAGCGACGGTCATCGACGGGTTGCGCGCCAGGTTGAACGACAAGGCGTTGATCGACCACTATGTCGCCGCCTACAATGACGAGCATCAAAAGCTCTATTCGGGGCAGGGCGCCTCGCGAAAAGGCCGCCCAGCGGCTCGACGCCGCCAGGCGCGAATACGACCGCGTGCTGAACGCCTATGTCAAAGGCATGATTTCGGAAGCCGAAGCCGAGCAGCGCTTGCCAGTGCTACGCGAGGAGCGCCAGCACCTCGAGGCCGAGCTCGCCGTGCTGCCGCAGCCGCCGAAGGTCGTGACGCTGAAGCCGGCGCTTGTCGCCCGCTACATCCGCGATCTGGAAGCGCTCGCCGCCGCGATCGGAGAGAATGGCTTCGTCTCTGAAGAAGCCAAGAAGATCGTCCGCGACGTCGTGTCGACCGTGACAGTCTACCCGCCGAAGGCAGGCGAGCAGCCATCGATCCTGATTGATGGATACCTGTCAAACATGGTCGACCAAGGCCTTGGCCACCTCGTCTCCGTTCGGGGGGAGCGATGGTAGCGGGAGAGCGCTACCGCCTTTCCCCAGACCCTATAATTTACCAGTTCAGGCTTCGTTGCTGCGGTTGAGTAGAGCCGTCTGCTGGGAATCAAATTCGGGGGTCAGCAGTCTAATCTCTTCGGTCGTGCCAGATATCTTAAACGAATCAAAATCCAGCGCTTTGGTCCGGTGTTGAAAGGCAGCTTCGCGCCTGATTTCGGTCATAGAGATCAGCTTCGCCGCGTCCTGAAAGCAGACATCGCAAGCGAGGACTCCGGAGGTCGCGGTTGTCGCGCAGATCGTGGCCGTTACCGCGCCGCCGATTTTCTGGAGTGATAAGCCGCGCCCGACGCGGCGAATTCGTAACCCTACTCGGCGGCCGTCTCCGATGGCGCCTCTGCCGGCCCCGAAGGCTCGGCCTCGGCACGGGGCTTGCGCCGTGAAAACAGCGACCTGAGCGTGACGTAGAACACCGGCGTCAGGAACAGGCCGACGAAGGTGACGCCGAGCATGCCGGAGAACACCGCGGTGCCCAGCGACTGGCGCATTTCTGCGCCCGGGCCCGTTGCGATCATCAGCGGCACGACGCCGAGGATGAACGAGAAAGCGGTCATCAGGATCGGCCGCAGCCTGAGCCGGCAGGCTTCGACGGCAGCCTCGGCGGCCGACAGGCCGCGTTCCTGCGCCTGGCGCGCGAATTCGACGATCAGGATCGCGTTCTTGGCGGCAAGCCCTATCAGCACGATGAGGCCGATCTGCACGAGGATGTTGTTGTCCAGCCCTCGGAAAGACACGCCGAGCAACGCCGCGAGCACGCCGAGCGGCACCACCAGCACAATGGCGAACGGCAGCACCCAGCTTTCATATTGCGCCGCCAGCGCCAGGAACACGAACAGCACCGACAGTCCGAAGATATAGACAGCGGCATTGCCGGTGTTGCGCTCCTGATAGGCGAGCTCGGTCCATTCATAGGAGGTACCGGCCGGCAGCGTCTTTGCCGTGATCCCTTCCATCAATGCCAGCGCGTCGCCCGTGGAAACGCCGGGCGCGGCGTTGCCCTGCAGCGGCACCGAGACGTACATGTTGTAGCGCTGGACCAGCGCCGGGCCGGTGACGTCGCGGATCTCGATCAACGTGCCGAGCGGAACCAGCGCGCCGGTCGCCGAGCGCACCTTCAGTTTCAAGATGTCGGCGCGATCGAGGCGGAACGCCTGGTCGGCCTGCGCCCGCACCTGGTAGACGCGCCCGAAAGCGTTGAAGTCGTTGACGTAGGCGGTACCCAAATTGATCGACAGCGTCTCGAAGATGTTGGGGATCGGCACGTTCAGGATGCGCGCCTTGTCGCGATCGATCGCCAGGAAGAATTGCGGGCTCGACGCGGAGAACGTGGTGAACACGCCCGTCAGCCCCGGCGTCTTGTTGGCCATGCCGGCGATTTCGTTGGCAAGCGCCAGGATCTGCCGCATGTCGGCGCTGTTGCGCTCCTGGATCTGCAGCTTGAAGCCGCCGGCATTGCCGACGCCGCGGATCGGCGGCGGCGGCAGTGCGATAATGAAGGCTTCCTTGATGCTTTGCAGGCTGCCGAACAGATTGCCGATGACCTGGGTCGCCGACTGGCCGGCTTTCAGTCGCTCGTCAAACGGCTTGAACCTGGCGAAGATCACGCCCGCGTTGCTGGCGTTGGTGAAGGTCGCGCCGGAGAAGCCGGCGAAGGCGACTGCGTAGTCGACGCCTGGCGTTTTCTGGATGATCTGCGACGCCTGCTGGATGACCGCATCGGTCCTCGACAGCGAGGCGCCGTCCGGCAACTGGACGACGACGATCGCATAGCCCTGGTCGAGCGACGGAATGAAACCGCGCGGCACCGCCTGCACCATGTAGACCGTGGCGTAGATGAGGGCCGCGAAAACGGTCAGCATGGCGGCGATCGTTATCCACGACCCGACTAGCACGCGGATGATGCTCGAATACCAGTGGGCGACCCTGTCGAAGCCGCGATTGAAGCCGTCGGCGAGCGCCCGTCCGAACCGCGCCAGGAAAAAGCGCGGCGGCGCCGCCGCAGCGTGATGCGGCTTGAACAGCAGTGCCGCCAGCGCCGGCGAAAGCGTCAGCGAATTGAATGCCGAGATCGCCGTCGACACCGCGATGGTGATCGCAAACTGCAGGTAGAACTGCCCAGAAATGCCGGGGATGAAGGCTGTCGGTACGAACACGGCTATCAGCACCAGCGAGATCGCGATGACCGCCGTTCCGACTTCGTCCATGGTCAGGTGCGACGCCGGATTGGGCGCCAGCCCTCTGGCGATATTGCGCTCGACGTTCTCGACCACGACGATCGCATCGTCGACGACGATGCCGATCGCCAGAACGAGGCCGAACAGCGTCAGCATGTTGAGCGAGAAGCCGGCGGCGTAAAGCACCGCCAGCGTGCCGATCAGCGACACGGGGATCGCCACGATCGGCACGATCGCCATGCGCCACGATTGCAGGAAGACGATGATGACGATGATGACCAGCAGCATCGCCTCGAGGATTGTCTTGTATACCTCCTGGATCGACTCGGCGACGAACTCGGTCGGATTGTAGACGATGTCGTAGCTCAACCCCTTCGGGAAGTCGCGGGAAAGCTCCTTCATCTTGTCCTGGATCTCCGCGGCTGCGGCGAGCGCATTGGTGCTCGGCCGCTGGAAGATGGCGAGCGCCACGGCCGGTTTGCCGTTGAGATAGGAGTTGGTGACGTAATCCTTGGCGCCGAGCTCGATGCGCGCCACGTCCTGCAGCGAGATCAGACGGCCGTCGTCGGTCGATTTGACGATCACGTATCGGAAGTCGCGTGCGTCGTTGAAGCGGCCTTGCGTGGTGACCGTGTACTGGAACGCCGTGCCGGTGCTGGTCGGCGGCGCGCCGATCGAGCCACCCGACACCTGGACGTTCTGGTCGCGCAGCGCCTGCACCACATCGCCCGAGGTCATCCCCAGGGCGGACAGTTTTTCCGGATCGAGCCAGATGCGCAGCGAATATTCGCGTTCGCCGAAGATGATGAGGTCGCCGACGCCGTCGAGTCTGAGCAGTATGTCGCGCACCCGCGAGCGGGCGTAGTTCGAGACGTAGAGCTGGTCGTAGGTATTGTCGGGCGACAGCATGTGCACGACCATCATCAGGTCGGGCGAGGTCTTGGTGGTGGTGATGCCGAGGCGGCGGACTTCTTCGGGCAGGCGCGGCTCGGCGACCGACACGCGGTTCTGCACCAGCACCTGCGCCTGGTCGAGATCGGTGCCCAGCTTGAAGGTGATGGTCAGCGCCATCGCCCCGTCGCCCGATGAATAGGACGACATGTAGAGCATGCCCTCGACGCCGTTGATCTCCTGCTCGATCGGCGTTGCCACCGTCGCTGCGACCGTCTCGGCGTCGGCGCCCGGATACTGCGCGCGAACGACGATGGTCGGCGGCGCGATCTCGGGATATTGCGCGACCGGGAGCTGGGTATAAGCAATCCCGCCGAGGATCAGCAGGACGATCGAAACGACCGATGCGAAGATCGGACGGTCGACGAAGAAATGTGCGAACCTCATTGCTGCAACTCGGCGGTCTCGGCCTTGGGCGGCAACGTCACCATCTCGACCTTCACCTTGGTGCCGGGCCTGGCGTGCATCAGCCCGTTGACGATGATCGTCTCGTCGCCGGTCAGGCCCGCGCGGATCACCCGGTAGCCGTCGAGAAGCGGGCCGGTGCGCACAGGCTTGGCCGACACCATCCCGGCCTCATCCACCAGGAACACGATGCGGCGATCCTGATCGGCGCCGATCGCCTTGTCGGGCACCAGCACGCCGCTATGCGGCAGCGACCCCGGCACGTTGATGCGCCCAAACATGCCTGGCTGGAGAATGCCGTCGGCGTTGGGAAAACTTGCACGCACCCGCATGGTGCCGGTCGCGTTGTCGATCCGGTTCTCGGCAAAATCGAGCTTGCCTTTGAATACCGCCTCCGCGCGGTCGGCGACGCGAACCACCACCTCGAGCCCGCCGGCGCCTTCCTGCATGCTGCCGCCACGCTCCTTCGCGTCGCGGGCGTAGCTGAAATACAGGCGCTCATCGACGTCGAAATAGAAGTCGATCGGATCGCGCGTAACGATGGTCGTCAGCAAGGTGGAATCCGGCTGCACGAGGTTGCCGACCGACACCAGCCGGCGGTCGATGCGGCCGGACAAGGGCGCCTTGATCTCGGTGAATTCCATGTTCAGGCTGGCCGTCGTCAGCGCAGCCGTCGCGCCCTGCATCTGCGCCTGCGCCGAAAGGTATTCCCGCCGGCGGTCGTCGACCGTCGCGGTTGAGATATTGCCGGTCTTGGCGAGTTCGTCGGCGCGATCCAGCTGCATCTTGGAGAATTCGAGCAGACTCTTGGCGACGTCCACTTGCGACTTGGCGGCATCATAAGCCGCCTGGTACGGACGCTGGTCGATGGTGAAGAGCAGGTCGCCCTTGTTGACCAGTGCGCCGTCCTGGAAGCTGACCTTGTCCAGATAGCCGCTGACGCGCGAACGGATGGCGACCTGGTCGACGGCTTCGAAGCGCCCGACAAACTCGTCGTCTTCGACGATTTCACGGACCACCGGCTTGGCCGCCGTCACCACGGGAAGCTGCTGGTCCTGCGCAAACGCCGTGCTGCTGAAAGCCATGCCGAGCAGGAATGCCGCCGACATGGCGGCGCGGGCAAGCCAGCCGGCCGATCGATGGGGTCGCCCGCCCGCGTCGCGATGCAATTGCCCATTCTCTTGGATGTCCATTTGCGTCCTCGCTCACTGGACCGGAGGTCGGTTGATCCGCTTCTACGCTCAGGCTTCTCGTCGAGATCAGAGCACTGCAGTGTTGTGCATGGCAACATGATCATTTTCCATGTGGGCTGAAATGTCCACCCTGTGGCTGCCCCGCCACCGGGCTAAAGTCAGTCGCGAATTAAGGGACTCAGGATTCCTTTGATGGACGGCTTATGATTCATATTGGTCGAAGGAGACCGATATGGGCATTACCACGCCGGTCGGATTCAAATGGACTGCAACACTGCGGCATCGAGCAGTGCGTTGACATATCCCTCCCGCCGCAGCCGTTGTTCCGTCTCGCTCATTGAAGACGATACATCGACACAAAGAACCAGTTCGAGATCCACCGAGGAAACCTGCTCCGCCGTGGCCGACAGCGACGTTGTCAGGCTCACCGCCAGAGCGACTAGCACCCGTTCGGGTTTTCTCCGACCAGCGAAGCATGGAATGAAGGACATCATCTCGGCGCGTCCATCCAGTTGGTCAAACGGGAGGATGCTGCGGCGGCAATTGCACTCGGCGTCAGCCGCGAAACCGCGCGCACCCAGCTCAAACAGGTATTCGCCAGCGGAATGGCACCTTCTGGCTAGTTGGTCCCGTCCGCTTCCGGCCCCAATTGCCCGTCAGCAAAGCGCCAAAAGCGAACCTTGGCCATCGGAAGCGCCCTCAAGCAATAGCTCCATGGTCATCCGGTGAGCAGGCAACGCCTGTTGCCATTGCGTTTGTGCCTCCCTCCACACCGAGGCTCTGTGGTCCGCGCGCATGACAAAACGGCACGCTCGTCCGTGCCAGGGTGCCAGCGATGTAAGCGCCAGCACCGGAGGCAGTCATGGACATTTACAGTCTCGTCGCAGCGAACCTTCATTCAGGGGCCCGTCCCGCGCTGAAGGATGCCAAGTCTGAAGACCGCTACTACTCGGATCAGGTCGCCTTGCCGCGATTGGGCCCCGGGCTGCTCGGGTCAATCGCCGTCTGCGCCTTGCTGATCCTTGTAGGCATGCCTCCGAGCTGAGGCCATGCCGCGAGAGATTGGCCGTGATATGCTGCCACGCGACGTTGCCGGAGAGCGGGTGATGGACAATAGCGAGGCCGATAAGGCCGCAGTCGTGGCGGTGATCCGCGCCGAGACCGAAGCCTGGCTGCAGCGGGATTTCGAGGCATTGGCGAGCCACTGGGTGCAGTCGCCGCAGACCCGGCGAATGGAGGCCTTTGCCTCACTCGGCGTTCGGGTCGACGAAGGCTGGGACGTTATCGCCGCCCGGCTCAAGAAGATCGTGGAGCGGTTCCCCGACAAGCACGCCTTTGAAGAGCGCGTGCGCTGGGAGAAGGTCAACATCGTCGTCGACGGAAACGTGGCCTGGATGACTTTCGACCAGATCGGCAGTGATACGGGCGAAGACCGCAAACGTCAGCTCCGGATTCTTCACCGGATCGGCGGCGACTGGAAGATCGGTTGCATGGTGATGATGGAGAGCAGCGTCGAGGAAGCGAATAGCCCGCTGATCGAGGTCGACGCAGACGCCCGAATACTCTGGACGAACCGGCTGGCACGCGAGCGGATAGCGGGCCACCCGGGCCTGGGCAAGGGTAAGCCAGTTTCGACTACCTACCTGGAGCTCTGGTGTCGGAGCAATGACGAGGGATTTGTGACGCTCAGCAAGCAGGTCGAGACCGCTTATGCGTCCGGCTTCTCAGGAGAGCGAGCAGTATCGACGTGGAAGGAGCGCGTTCGGAAATTGGAAGAGCTGCAGTTTCTGATGACGAAGCCGGGGGTGTCGGGAAGCCTGCATTACGTCCAGCTTTGGAACCCATACCTAATAGTCAAGTTTCACAAAGCCCAATCTACACCTGGCTTTCGGCCGGAACTTTACAATGTGCTGTTTGAGCGAGTGCAGGACATCGGCGCGCGTGATCTCGACTAGTTCCCATTGCCGTTACCCCGAGCGTTACCCCGGCAACGAAAATGAAAAACCCGCCATCTGGCGGGTTTGAATTATCCAGCTATTCCAGATATTTATGGTAGCGGGAGAGGGACTTGAACCCCCGACCCCAGGATTATGATTCCCGTGCTCTAACCAACTGAGCTACCCCGCCAGGGCGGCGAAGGCCCGAAATCCAGCTTAAATCGGCAGGCATATCGGCGCGTTCGCCAAGGTCGCGCGGATATAAGGTTGCGAGGCCAAGCCTGTCAAGCATCGAAGTGGCTGCCGCGCCGGCATATTGCTGGCGCCTAAAGCTTTGCCGGGCAGACATTTGGGCGCACAGGCCGGGGTTGAGTTCGGCGAGGCACGTCGCTATGTCTCGCCCACGAAAGCCATGGTCAGAAATTGATGAAACCGCGCATTGCAGTCCTCGGTTGCGGATACTGGGGCAGCAACCACATCCGCACCCTCAAGGCGCTCGGCGCGCTGCACGCGGTTTCGGACGTCAACCCTGCGCGTGCGGAAGGTTTTGCCAGCGAGCAGGATTGCCTGGCGATCGAGCCGGAGGCGCTGTTTGCCCGCGACGATGTCGACGCCATTGTCATGGCGCTGCCGCCGCAGTTCCATGCCGACATGGCGGTGCGCGCCGTGCTCGGCGGCAAGGACGTGCTGGTGGAGAAGCCGATCGCGCTGACGGTGCCCGACGCCGAGCGCTCGGTGCAGGCTGCCGCCGACAATGGCCGTGTCTTCATGGTCGGCCATGTGCTGCGCTTCCATCCCGCATTCGAGACGCTGAAGGCGCTGATCGACAATGGCGAGCTCGGCGAGGTCCGCTACATCCATTCGCATCGGCTCGGCCTCGGCAAGTTCCACACCGAAAACGATGCGTTGTGGGATCTGGCGCCGCACGATCTGTCGATGATCCTGGCCATCACCGGCACCGAGCCGGTCGAGGTGCGCGGCGAAGGCGCTGCCCTTCTCGACAATCTCAGCGACTTTGCGCATCTGCACATGCGCTTTCCCAACGGCCTGCGCGGCCATCTGTTCGCCTCGCGGCTCAACCCTTACCGCGAACGGCGGCTGACCGTGGTCGGCACCAAGGCGATGGCGGTGTTCGACGATGTCGAGCCGTGGGAGCGCAAGCTTGCCGTCTACCGCCACGCGGTGTGGCAGGACAGCGGCCAATGGGCGTTCACCGCCAACGAGCCGTCCTATGTGGCGGTCGGCGAGGGCATGCCGCTGACGCGCGAGCTGGAGCATTTCATCCACTGCATCGAGACGCGGGCCGAACCGCGCACCAGCGGCGAGGAAGCCATCCGCGTGCTGCGCATCCTGACCGCCGGCACCGTCGCCCACACCAGGCCCTAAGCGAAAAACGCCGTCTATTCGGCGGGAACCCGCGCCGGCTGGACGGCAAGCCGCGTCAGCATCGCCTCGGCTTCGGCGCCGCGCTCGGAGCGCTCGATGAAGCCGCCGCCGAACACGCGCGCCTCGTTTCCGTCGTCGGAATAGAGCACGCAGGCCTGACCGGGGGCGATGCCGGACTCGCCGTCGACCAGCTCCACCGAAGTGACGCCGGCGCGGTGATGCAGCACCGCCGGGCGCGGCGGCCGCGTCGAGCGCACCTTGGCGAAAAGCTCAAGCCCGGCCGCCGGGATATCGGTTAGCGGGCCATCGCCCAGCCAGTTCATATTGCGCAAGAAGATCTTGTGGGTTTCCAGCGCCTCGCGCGGGCCGACGACGACGCGGGCCCGGTCGGCGTCGAGATGGACGACGTAGAGCGGCTCACCGGAGGCGATGCCGATGCCACGGCGCTGACCGACGGTATAGCGCAAAATGCCCTCGTGGCGGCCAAGCACGCGCCCGTCTATATGGACGATATCGCCCGGATTGGCGGCAGCCGGCTTCAGCTTGGCGATGATGTCGGAATATTTGCCCTGCGGCACGAAACAGATGTCCTGGCTGTCCTGCTTGGCGGCGACCGTCAGTCCCATCTCCTCGGCGATGGCGCGAACCTCAGGCTTCGACAGGCCGCCGAGCGGAAAACGCAGATAGTCGATCTGCGCCTGGGTGGTGGCGAACAGGAAGTAGCTCTGGTCGCGGTCGGCGTCGACCGGCCGGTAAAGCGCGCGGTGGGCGCCATTGGCGCCGGAACGGATATAGTGGCCGGTGGCCAGCGCATCGGCGCCGAGTTCCTTGGCGGTCGCCAGAAGATCGGCGAATTTCACCGTCTGATTGCAGGAGACGCAAGGGATCGGCGTTTCGCCGGCGACATAGCTCTCGGCGAACGGGTCGATCACCGCCTTGCGGAAACGCTCCTCGTAGTCGAGCACGTAATGCGGGATACCGAGCGTCTCGGAGACGCGGCGGGCATCGTCGATGTCCTGGCCGGCGCAGCATGAGCCGGCCCGGTGCGTTGCCGCGCCGTGGTCGTAAAGCTGCAGCGTGACGCCGACGACGTCGTAGCCCTCGTGCTTTAAGAGACCGGCAACAACCGACGAATCGACACCGCCCGACATGGCGACGACGACACGGGTGTTTTCGGGGCGTCCGGGAAGATCGAGGCTGTTCATGGTTCTTTCGTTCTGCGCGGCGCTTCAATGCCAATGGCCGGAATATAGGTCAAGCGTCCCGGCCGCGCCAGCTTTGCAGGCCGGCTCATTTTTTCCAGCCGGGTTCAACGCGCTTGCCGGCAGATATCTCAAATGCCGATGAAAAGACTAACGCGGCGTTCATGATCCTTACCTATCCATTAGGGTCTGCTTAGCCAAATTTTAAAGCTGTGGCGGTAATGTGGTGGGGATTGGGTCTTTGAGTTTTTTGTAGAGAGTACGATGACCGATCTAATTAGACCGCGAGTCAAATACGTTATCGGGCCTGACGGCAGCCCACTTACCATCGCCGATCTGCCGCCGACGAACACACGTCGCTGGGTTATCCGGCGCAAGGCGGAAGTGGTGGCGGCGGTGCGTGGCGGGCTTTTGAGCCTGGAAGAGGCGTGCCAGCGCTACAAGCTCACCACCGAGGAATTCCTGTCCTGGCAGGCGTCGATCGACGAATACGGCCTTGCCGGGCTGCGCACCACGCGCATCCAGCAATACCGGCATTAGTCCGATAAGGGCGCTGATCCGCGCCCTTAAAGTTTGCCGGAGCGACGATCTGGGATTTCAGACCGTCAGCACCACCTTGCCGATCGGCCTGCTGGCGAGAAAGGCATGGGCGGCACCGGCCTGTTCGAGCGGAAACGCCTTTGCCACGTGGACGGCCAGCTTTTTCGCGTCGATCAATTTGCCGAGTTCCACCAGAGCGGCACGGTCGGGCACCACGGACATGCGCTCGACGCGGATGCCTTGCGTCCTGGCCTTTGCCTTGGTGGCATCGCTGACATCGAGCAGCGACACCAGAACACCGCCGGCCTTGAGCACTTTTAGCGATTGCTCCGCATGCTCGCCGCCGAACGGCTCCAGAACGAGATCGATGTCGCGAGCCTTTCCGGTGAAATCATCCTCTGTGTAGTCGATCACCTCGTCGGCGCCGAGCGAGCGGACGAAATCGAGCTTTTCCGGGCTGGCGGTCGCGACGACGTAAGCACCGCGCGCCTTGGCGATCTGCACCGCCAGATGGCCGACGCCGCCGGCTCCGGCGTGGATCAGCACGCGCTGGCCAGGATTGAGCCGGCCATGGCGGACAAGGCCTTGCCAGGCCGTCAGGCCGGCCAGCGGCAGCGCGGCGGCTTGGGCGTGGTCTATGCCTTCAGGTTTCGGCGCAAGCTCATCAGCCGGGACAGTGGCGAGTTCGGCGTAAGCTGCCGCCTGTTTGGGAAAGCGCGACATGCCAAAGACGGCATCGCCGACCTTAAGGCCGGACAGGCCGGAGCCCAGCGCCTCGACAGTTCCCGAAACGTCCCAACCAAGGATGAAGGGCGGCTCGCCAAGCAGCGGATAGTGGCCGCCGCGCACTGCGCCGTCGACCGGATTGATGCCGGCCGCCTCGATGCGGACCAGCACTTCGCCGGCCTCGGGTGATGGCGCGGGACGATCGGCAATGACGAGGACGTTGGGTGCGCCGAAGGAATTCTGGATAATGGCACGCATGGGAGGCTCTCTCCTGCTGGTTTGATATGCCACTATCATTTGGATAGTAATATTCTCTTGTCTAGTATGTACCTTTTTGATATATACGCACCTCATGGATAGCGAAGATTGTTTCCCTTCCGGTTATGACGCGTTCCGACGGACGTGCCCCTCGCACGCGGTGCTTGAGACGCTCGCCAGCAAATGGGTCCACCTGGTGATTTGTGCGTTGCGCCGGGGCCGGCTCCGCAACGGCGAATTGGCGCGCAAGCTCGAAGGCATCACCCCGAAAATGCTGACGCAGACGCTGCGTATCCTGGAACGCGACGGCCTGGTGCGGCGCGAGGTGTTCCCGGTCATTCCCCCGCGGGTCGAATACGAGCTGACCGAACTTGGCCAGAACCTGGCAGGACTGCTCAATCAGATCAGGGCCTGGTCGGAGCAGCATGTGCCCGACATCAAGGACGCCCGCGCGCGGGCGGCCGAACAGCAAGAAGATCTGGATGCCTGAGGCCGGCACCGTTCGGTGCACAGCAATAGCGCTCAAGCGCGACGCGCGTTAAAGCCTTGTTTTCAGCCGATCATGGCGCTGCGGCCGCCGGCTTCCGTGTCGCGCGCCTTGGTGTCGCGCGATTCGAGCATCTCGGCCTTGGAAAGCTCCGCTTCGGCTTCGCTCAGCAATGATTCGGCGACATTTCGCTGCTGGGCGAGGTCGCTTTGCGAATTTCTGAGGTTGTCGCGGCGCAGGCGTGCCGCCTTGGCGAAGGTCGGATAGGCAAAATGATTGATGTCGGTGATGCCGGCCTTCTTCTCTTCGGCCGCGATCTGAAGTTCCAGCTCGACGGCCATGCGCTCGAACTCGGCGATCATCATGTCGAGCTGCAGCAGCTGCCGCCGCTTCTCGCTCACCTGAAATTGCTTCAGCCGAACGAGGTTTTCACGTGACTTCATGATTCGGTACTCCCGGAAACGCACACCTGCACATATCGTCCAATTCACCCGGCAAGGCCCAGGCTTCACCCGTTTCCACCGGCTTTCCCGGAACTATGGGAAACAAACTCCTAAAGTTTTTTGCCGGCGGTAACCATTCGTTTACGGGCATTGTTAATCATACGGCTCAGGACTTAAGGGCGGGTAAAAATTCTGCTACTCGTCGCGAAACCCGGCCAACGAGTCCGAAGAGTCACTTAGTCTGGCTTATTAATGTGCTGCATTAACGGTTTGGGTCTGTGATTCATTATTGGATTCAACAAGGTGTAGAAAGGGGTTAAAAAATCTGATACCGTAATGGACGGGGAATTAGGTTTTATTAACCATTCGATGGCAGCCTCTGCTCAGGCAATCACTGCTCCGGTCCTGGACGGGTCGTGAAATGGTCCGGCAGCAGAAAAGGGGAATGAAATGCGCGTTCTGCTGATAGAAGACGACAGTGCAACCGCACAAAGCATCGAGCTGATGCTGAAATCGGAAAGTTTCAATGTCTATACGACCGACCTTGGTGAAGAGGGTGTCGATCTAGGCAAGCTTTACGATTACGACATCATTCTCCTCGATCTCAATCTCCCCGACATGTCGGGTTATGAAGTTTTGAGGACACTTCGCCTGTCCAAGGTGAAGACGCCGATCCTCATCCTCTCCGGCATGGCCGGTATCGAGGACAAGGTGCGCGGCCTTGGCTTCGGCGCCGACGATTACATGACCAAGCCCTTCCACAAGGACGAACTGGTCGCCCGCATCCATGCCATCGTGCGGCGTTCCAAGGGCCATGCCCAGTCGGTCATCACCACCGGCGACCTGGTGGTCAATCTCGATGCCAAGACCGTTGAAGTCGGTGGCCAGCGCGTGCATCTGACCGGCAAGGAATATCAGATGCTGGAGCTGCTCTCGCTGCGCAAGGGTACCACGCTGACCAAGGAAATGTTCCTCAATCATCTCTATGGCGGCATGGACGAACCGGAGCTGAAGATCATCGACGTCTTCATCTGCAAGCTGCGCAAGAAGCTCGACGCCGCATCGGGCGGGCAGAATTACATCGAGACCGTCTGGGGCCGCGGCTATGTGCTGCGTGAGCCGGAAGATATCCGCGTCAGCGCCTGATCCCGAAAAGTGGATGCCGGTTTTCGGAAAAGAACACAGTAAAACAATAGGATAGAGCCTCATCCCGATTTCATCGGAATGGAACGACCCCTGATCAGGCGGCAATCTTCAAGGCGCGGAAGCACTCGAGCAATTGCGGCCGGTTGAACGGCTTCAGCAGGTAACCCTGGGCGCCGGCGCGTTTTGCCCGCATGATCGCCCCGACGTCGACCTCGACCAGCGAAATCAGAACTTGCGGCAATACCGGGCTTTCCATGGAGCGCACGCGGCGGATGAGGTCCTGCGCCTGCATGTCCGGCAAGGCGCCGTCGACGACGATGATGTCCGGCATGTCGGCAGTGCACATCTCGATCGCCTCATGGCCGCTGGCGGCTTCGATCACCATCATGCCGGAGCCGCCCAGGATACGCTTTGCAACCTTCCTGATGACGCTCGAATTGTCGACGAACATGCAGCGTTTCATTCCCGGACCCTCTTTGCCATGCGGCGAACCGGCAGCGTCGTGGCATCTGCCGGGGAACATAGGCCGATCTGGTAAAGAAGCCGAAAAGCCGTTAGGTAAAATTTTCCTGAAGGTGTTGTAAGCGAAATCTTCTTTCGCAATGCTTCATCCAATCAATCCGCAAGCCCGTCTCGCAGATGTTAAGACAGTGCCGCAAATATGACCTGGAGAAATACTTCGCGCTCTTTTGGAGAACTTCAGGCTACGGAAAGGACGATCTCGTCGGCGGTCGCATGGATCGATATCGTCATGTTGGCTTCGCGGGCCAAAAGCAGCGTGTAATAGGGTTGCACCGAATGCGCGTCGATCGGCTCTTCCGGTCTGTGGCCGGAATGCAATTCCAGGAATTTGGGCGGCACGCGCAGCATCGGGCCGCTCGCCGCGAGCGCAAAGCGCGGCTCGGTCTCGAGGTTCTCCAGCGTGACCACCAGCCTGCCGCCGCGCGGAATGGCGGCGTTGGCGACGAGGATGAGGTTGAGCAGCAGCTTGACCTTGTTCTTGGGCAATAGGGCGCGGGTTCCGTTCCAGACCAGTTCCGGCTTCTCGTTCTTCAGGAAGGCGATGGCCACGGCCTCGGCGTCCCCGGTGTCGATCAGCATGCCGGCCGAACCGGCGGCGCCGAAGGCGATGCGGGCGAATTGCAGGCGGGCGGAGGCGTTTTTGGCGCTTTGGCGGATCAGCTTCATGGCGTCTTCGTCGGCGCCGCCTTCGTCGAGCAGCTCAAGCCCGTTGTTTATGGCGCCGACCGGCGAAATGATGTCGTGGCAGACCCGGCTGCACAGCAGCGCTGCCAGGTCGGGTGCGGAAAGGGTGAAAAGCTCGGCCATCGGCAAAAATCCCTGCAAATTTCACAACAAAATGACCGGGCGATCATGATCACGCCTGTCCACACGAATCACCCTCTCTCCCAAGCATTGTGAATACACAGCGCTTGTGCGTGCAGCAACAAATCCAAAATTATCATTGTCGAAAATGGTGTGTTCACGCAGCCTGGGTGCTGCGCGGGCATGCGAAAACAGCCTTCGAACCGCCATGTTCATGTGAGAGTTTAATGGTTGAAAAAGGATTACGGCATAGTTTGCCCCTAACAGTCATCCTTAACGGCCGCCAAAGAGCCGTACGGGTGCGAGGCGTCGGCGAAAGTGCTCCCTGACGGAGATTGGAAGCATGGTTTCCCGATTCTACGACCGGACTTTTTTCCGTGTCATCTCAATGACGATCGCGCTCATCGGCCTTGTCGCCTTTTCGACATCGGCCGCGCGGGCGCAAGAGTACACCGCCCAGGAGATCGTTGATTCCGGTCATAAATTCTTCGGCGCGACATCGGGTGGGCTGGCCACGGTCGTCGAGAAGATTTTCGCCACCTATGGCCTGCCGAACGGCTATCTGCTCGGCGAAGAGGGGTCCGGGGCGCTGATCGGTGGCCTGACCTATGGCGAAGGCACGCTCTACACCAAGAATGCCGGCGATCACAAAGTGTTCTGGCAAGGCCCGTCGCTCGGCTGGGATTTCGGCGGCGAGGGCTCGCGCGTGATGATGCTGGTCTACAATCTCGACGATGTGAGCAGGCTCTATAACCGCTTTGGCGGCGTCGCCGGCTCTGCCTATGTCATCGCCGGCGTCGGTTTCAACGTGCTGAAGAACAACAATGTGCTGCTCGTGCCGATCCGTACCGGCGTCGGCGCCCGTCTTGGCGTCAATCTCGGCTACCTCAAGCTCACCCAACGCGCGACCTGGAATCCGTTCTGACCTGCACGATGGCGCCACTGCGGTTGGCCCTGTGATCCCACGGTCTGAGCTTTGCCGCGGCAGACCCTTGCCGCGGCGCCGGATTTCCGTCATGCGAAGATGGCAAAGTCGAACTTTGACCATTGCCTGCCGCCCATAACGGCCGGCCATGCATAACGGATAGTCATCTTGGTCCAGTCGATCCTGTTCTTTGTCCTCGGCTTTCTCTGCGCGGGCTTTCTGGCGCTGATGATTGCCCCGGCCGTCTGGCGGCGGGCGGTGGCGCTGACGCGCAGGCGCGTCGAGGGTTCGATGCCGCTGACGCTGGCCGAGATCCAGGCGGACAAGGATCGCGTCCGCGCCGAGTTCGCCGTTTCGGCGCGCCGGCTCGAAATGACCATCAAGTCATTGCGCGAGAAAGCCGCCGAACAGCTGGTCGAGATCGGCCGCGACCGCGAAGCCCTGAAGGAATTGGCGGCCGAGCGGCAGGACAAGAACCGGGTCGTCGCCGACCTCACAACCAGGAGCGAGGAGCTTCGCAAGCGCGATGAGCAGCTGCAGCAGCTGTCGGAGAGGCTTGCGGAGACCGAGCGCGCGCTCGAAAAGCGCGGGCTCGAACTGCGAAAACTGGAGCACATGTATGACGACGCCAGTTTTTCGTCCAGCAGCCGGCAGATCGAGCTGGTGGCGCGCGAATCCGAGCTGCAGAAGCTGGCAAGCGACATTTCGCTGCTGCGCGGCCAGCGCAAGGAGGCGGACAGGCGCAGCCAGGAATTGACAGCCGAAAGCAAGGTTTTGCGGGACGCGCTGAAGGCCGAGAAGAAAAGAACCGGCGACTTGGAAAAGAAGGTCGAACGCCTGCTCGCCACGCTGGCCGATCGCGAGGACAGGCTGGAGCGCCGCGAAAAGGAACTGGTGCGCCTTCGCGAAAGGGCGAAAGGCGCTGAAAGCCCGCCTGCGGCGGCCCTTGCCGGCATGCCAGGAAGCCAGGTCAATGCGACCGCCAACGGCGACATCGAAAAGGCAAGCGCCAAGCTCGATGCCGACCGCGAGCGGCTGGAGGCCAGGCTGACATCGCTGGCACGCGAGAACAGGAGGCTGAAGACAGATCTTGCTGCCGTCGAGACATCGAAATCACACGCCGGAGACGATACCGGCAGCGCCAGCGCGGCATTGCGCGAAGAGATGAACGATCTGGCAGCGCAAGTCGTCGCCTTGACGGCCAAGCTCGACGGCCCGGATTCGCCGATCGCCCAGGCGCTTGCAGCGCCTGAGGATGCGCGGCCGGAGAGCGGCGGACGCAGCCTTGCCGATCGCGTGCGGGCGCTGCAGAAGGCCGCATCGACCAACTGAGACGCCGCAAGCGCAAGAGCGAGACGCCCGGCTCTAAAGCGCGTCGTGTTCGACCGGCCTCATGCGACGCGCTTTATGTTCTTGTTTTGATGCATGTCGTTACCGCAAAACCGCTGCACACTTTTGCGCGACATGCATCAGGCCCCGGAAAAATGATGAAGTGCGATGGCTGACGCCGCTGCGACATTCAGGCTGTCGAAATCCTGCGCCATACCGATCCGCAGCGTCTGCAGGCGAGCAAGCAGGCTTTCCGGCAGGCCTTCGCCCTCGGTGCCGAGATAGAGAGCCAGCCGCTCGTTTCTCTTGGCATCGCGAATGTCGATTTGCCCGCGCGGCGACAACGCGAATTGGCTGAAGCCTTGCTGGTCGAGTATGGCGATGCAGCCGGCGGCGTCGGCAAAGGAGGCGAAGGGGACTTTCAAGGCGGCGCCCACCGAGACGCGGATTGCCTTGCGGTACAGCGGATCGCAGCAGGTCGGATCGAGAAGCACGGCATCCGCGCCAAAGGCGGCGGCATTGCGGAAGATCGAGCCCATATTGTCATGATTGGCGATGCCGACCAGCACAACGATCAGTGCGCGGGCGGGCAGCGCGCCGAGCAAGGCCTCAGCGGAGATGGCCGCACCTTTGCGGCCGATCGCCAATATGCCGCGATGCATGTGGAATCCGGCGATCCTGTCCATGATTTCGCTGGATGCGACATAGATCGGGAGCCCGGCAGGCGCCTTGCGCAGGACGTCATCGAGGCCGGCCAGCCGGTTTTCGAGTACCAGCACCGATTCTGCCTCGAAGCGCCGGGCGGCGAGCAGCGTGTCGAGCACCACCTTGCCTTCGGCGACGAAACGGCCTTGCCGGCCGGCAAGATCTCGCTCCCGGATGTCGAGATAGGCGGCGACGCGGGGATCCTGCGGGTCGTCTATGCGGATCGGATTCATGGCTTCCTCGGCCGACCATGGCATCGGCCGCGAATCGGGATTCGGTTTCGGAAGGCATGATGCCGGATCCGAAGCTCGGACCGTATCTCAGCGTCCAAATGGATGCACGCCGTTCGAACGGTCAAGCCCAATCACTGGACGCCGGGCCGAGGCCCCCCGACGACGAGAAATACTTGATTCCCGCGGCACAGCCCTTCGGCCAAGCCGCTTCAATTCAGAATTTCGATCGGGCGAAGGAACCACACAGGGCCATGCCGCGTCATAGAAGCGGGCTCCTGCTGCAGTCCTGGGAGGACATCGATGATCAGGCTCCTCCTCGTCTTCGCCGCCACGCTTGCCCTCGCATGCGGCGTGGCTCGCGCGGCCAAGCTCGATCCAGCCACCGTCAATCAGGCCCAATTCACTATCGGCGAACCGAAGGGTGTCGATCCGATGCTGCTGAAGGCGCAGATCCTTCTGGATCGCGCCCGCTTCTCGCCGGGCCTGATCGACGGTCGTCTTTCCCAGAACTTCGCCAAGGCCGTCGCCGCGTTTCAGGCGGCAAACGGACTTCCGCCCGACGGCAAGCTCGATCCACAGACCTGGAGCAAACTCCTCTTAACCTCCGCCAGGCCGGTGCTGGTGACCTATGAGGTGATGCGCAAGGACGTGCGCGGACCTTTCACCAAGCGTATTCCGGCCCGCTTGGAGAGGATGGCCCGCTTGCGGCGGCTCGGTTATCGCAATGCGGTGGAGAAGTTGGCTGAGCGCTTCCATATCAGCGAACAATTGTTGAGAATGCTTAATCCTGGCACCAGTCTCAGGAAACCAGGCAGGACGTTGGTGGTGCCTGATGTCGGCAGGGGCGACCCTGCCGCCGGGGTTGCCGCCGTCGAGATCGACAAGGGCGCTCGCCTGGTGCGTGTGCTCGACCGTGCCGGCAAATGGCTGGCGGTCTACCCGGCCTCGATTGGGAGCGATGAGAAGCCGGCGCCAAGCGGCACGGCAGAGGTCAGGCGCGTGGTGCACAACCCTACCTATCACTATGATCCGGACTTCGCTTTCAAGGGGGTCAAGACCAAGCGGCCCTTCACCATCGCTGCCGGGCCGAATAATCCCGTGGGATCGGTCTGGATCGATCTCTCCATCGAAAGCTACGGCATCCACGGCACGCCGGAACCGGGCAAGATCGGCACGACCTTTTCGCATGGCTGCATCCGGTTGACCAATTGGGATGCCGAAGACCTTGCCTCCATGGTGCAGCCGGGCACGAAGGTCGAGTTCAAGGACGAGATTGCACAGGCCGCCGAAGAGCGCGCTCAGTAGCAGGCGGACTTGGCAGCAAAGCGGACTTGCCGGCCAAACGGACTTGCCGGCCAAACGGACTTGGCGACCAAACGGACTTGGCGGGGCGTTCTCCGCCCCGGCCAATCAGGTCCCGGCGCGACGCAGCCGGTGAGCCATCTGCGACAGTTCACCTTCGCCGAAAATGCCGTCCAGCATGTGCAGCAGTTCGCGTACCGCGCCGGATTTGCAGGAATAATAGATCATTTGCCGGTCGCGACGGGTCTCGACAAGGTCGGAAGCCCTGAGCTTGGCCAGATGCTGCGACAAAGCGGATTGGCTGAGCGACACTTTCTCGGCTATGGCGCCGACCGACATTTCGCCCTCGGCCAGATAGCTCATGATCAACAAACGTTTTTCGTTGCCCATCAGCGTCAGAAACGCGGCCGCGGCTCCGGCGTTGGCGACTAGCTTGTTCGAGACCATAGATCCCCCATGCCTTCCTGCTCATCCGCCGCTATGGGGGCAATAGCGTCGGATTCCATAGACTTTCCCTATAGATGCACGCCAGCGATTCAGCGTCACTCGCAAAGGTAGAACATTTCGCTCAAATCTCAAGGCTTGCTTTCCATGCAAGCCGATTAACTGTGCGGCTGTGATCAATTTGCCGATCGGGCAGCCTTTGCCATGTCGACCAGGACAGGCCTGAGGTCGCGTGCCGCCTGCAGCGGATTGGGAAAAAAGACCCGGCAGACATTGTCGCCGGATACGAGATCCATCCCGTCGGCGTCGAAGCCGGTGACGATCCAGCCGTCGCGCTCGGCCCCGCCGAAATGACTTGCGTAGAGGGCAATCGCATCGAGATGGTCGGCGTTCATGTGGTCGAGTGCCGATTGCTCGCCGGCGGCAAGCTCTTCAACGATTGCTCCCGTCGCGACCAGATCGGCGCGTTCGAGCAGATAGGCCTTGCCGAAGCCGCCGTTCAGGCTGGCGCGCTCCGGTTCGAGCCGGAAGATCGAGAAGTCGCCGAGCCCGGCATAGAGCTTCGCCTTGGGATTGCGGTTGAGGTAGCGCCGCTCGGCGCGGGCGTGTTCGTTCGATCCGCGTTCGAGCCGTACGGCGCGGCAGACGAGCGTCAATCGCGGATGCGCCAGCGGATCGCCCTTGCCGGGTTCGCCGACGAGCAGCGAGCAGCGCGGGTCGGCAAGGATAGCGCCGGTATGGGCGGACAGCATCGACACCAGGATCAATGGCGTGCCGTCGATGTCGGTGGCGACACCGACCCTGCTGGCCAGCGGCGAACCGGTTCCTGGCTCGAGCACTGCCAGCGCGCCGAAACGGGCGCTGCGGATCAGCGTCTTTGCCAGCCTGATCGCCTCGGCGTCGGTCGCGCGGATCACGTCTTTCCTGGGTTCGTCCAAAGCACCACCGTCGCGTTTACTTCGGCGCCATGCGGATGGCGCCATCGAGGCGAATGGTCTCGCCGTTGAGCATCTGGTTCTCGATAATGTGCAAGGCAAGTGCGGCATATTCCGAAGGCTCGCCCAAACGGGAAGGGAAGGGCACTGCCGCACCGAGCGAATCCTGCACCTCCTGCGGCATGCCGGCCATCATCGGCGTCCTGAAGATGCCGGGCGCGATGGTGCAGACGCGAATGCCGGAGCGGGCGAGATCGCGCGCCACCGGCAGCGTCATGCCGACGACGCCGCTTTTGGATGCCGAATAGGCCGCCTGGCCGATCTGGCCGTCATAGGCCGCGACCGATGCGGTGTTGACGATGACGCCGCGCTCGCCGCCCTGCAGCGGCTCGAGCTTCGCGGTCCGGTCGGCAACCAGGCGGATCATGTTGAAGGTGCCGATCAGATTGACCTCGATCACCTTGCGGTATTGGTCGAGCGGATGTGGTCCGTCCTTGCCGATCGTCTTCATGCCGATAACGATGCCGGCGCAATTGACCAGGATGCGCGGCTCGCCGAGCGTCTCAGCCACTTCCGCGACAGCAGCGGCACCGCTTTCCGCGTCGCTCACATCGCATCGGACGGCAATGCCGCCGATGTCGGCCGCCACCTTGGCCGCCCGCTCGATGCCGAGATCGAGGACGGCAACCCTGGCGCCGCCGGCGGCAAGAGCGCGCGCCGTCGCCTCGCCAAGGCCGGAGCCGCCACCGGTGACGATCGCAATCTGGCCGTTCGGGTTCATCTCGACGTCCTCCTCCGAGCCCAGACTATTCTGCCAAAGCCACCGTGCGACAGCACCGGCATGGTCACGCCATCGCCGCGATGTGCTCGCCAATCCTCGCCTGGTCGGCGTGGCAAACCTCGCCCACCAGCCTTGCCACTGCGCCCGGCACGATCTCGTGCGCCAAAAGCCGGTCGAGGTCGACCGGACGCGGCATCGAGATCTGCCCACGCGGCAGCCTCTTGAAACCGAGCGGACCGTAATAGGGTTCGTCGCCGACCAGCATCACGGCCGGCGCGCCGGCTTTGGCAGCGGCTTCGAGCGCGATTGCCACCAGCCGGCGGCCGATGCCGAGGTTCTTGAAGGCCGGCTGCACGGCGAGCGGCCCTAGCATCAGCGCGCGGCCGGCGCCCGCGGCGATGCGTGTCATCCGTACCGAGGCGACGACGGTTGCGCCGTCGACGGCCACGAAGGACAAAGCCCGTTCATGCGGGCCACCTTGGCGGATCCTGTAGGCAGCAAGCACGAAACGGCCCGGCCCGAAGGCTTCGTCATTGATGGCTTCGATTTCAGGATCATGCGCCGGAGTTTCCGGCAGGTATTTCACGTCGGCAAGGCTCATGGTCTTTGCGTTCCGGTATGCGAGGAAAGGTTTGCTGCAAGCGGCAGCGTTCGCCAGTCAGCGCTTCATCAAGCGCGGGCGCTCTTTCGTCGTCGGTCGAACCGGATCAGGGCAAAGTCGAACATGCGGATTGTCCGCTAGCACCAATTTTCAGCCGCCGCAATCGGCCGGTTGCGCTCGACGACGCAGCTGTTGACGATCTGTTCAGCGCTGGCGATTTCGGCAGGTCCATTTCATGCCCTACATCAGGCAGGAACGCGAAAGGACATTTCATGGGATTGCTAGTCGAAGGCCAATGGCAGGACCGCTGGTACGATACCGGGGAGAGCGGCGGCAAATTCGTGCGGGCGCAGTCGCAGTGGCGCGACTGGGTGACCCGCCACGGCTTCCCGGCCGAAGGGCGAAAACGTGGCTTCAAGGCCGAGCCCGGCCGCTACCACCTCTATGTCTCGCTCGCCTGCCCGTGGGCGCATCGGACGTTGATCTTTCGCGTGCTCAAAAAACTCGAGGACGTGATTTCCGTCGCGGTCGTCCATCATTTCATGGGAACCGACGGCTGGACGTTCCTGGCCGAGGACGGCGCCACCGGCGACACGCTCTACGGCCTCGATTTCCTGCACCAGATCTACACCAGGGCCGATCCCGGCTATTCGGGCCGGGTCACCGTTCCCGTGCTGTGGGACAAACGCGAGCAGACCATCGTTTCCAACGAATCCTCCGAGATTATCCGCATGCTCAATTCGGCCTTCGACGAATGGGGCGATGCCAAGCTCGATTTCTATCCGCAACCGTTGCGCGGCGAGATCGATGCGGTCAATGCGCTGGTCTATCCCGCGGTCAACAACGGCGTTTACCGTGCCGGCTTCGCCACCACGCAGGCAGCCTACGAGGAGGCGTTCGGCGAATTGTTCTCGACGCTCGACATGCTGGAGGACCGTCTGTCAAGGCAGCGCTATCTCGTCGGCGGCCGCATCACCGAGGCGGATTGGCGGCTGTTCACGACACTGGTCCGCTTCGACCCGGTCTATGTCGGCCATTTCAAGTGCAATCTGCGCCGCATCGCCGACTATCCGAACCTGTCGAATTATCTGCGCGACCTCCACCAGGTGCCAGGCGTCGCCGGCACGGTGAATTTGCACCACATCAAGTCGCACTATTACGGCAGCCACGAGACCATCAACCCGACACGCATCGTGCCGGTCGGGCCTGAGCTCGACTATGGCGCGCTGCACGACCGCGACAGGTTCAGGAAGGCGGCGTGAGACCGGCGCCCTAGCGGAAGGTTTCTGAGTCCATCTTTGCCCTTCTGACGAGATCAGCTTTCAATGTGGTATTTCCAAATCGATTGGAGTAGCCGAGCGACGTTGCCAGGAACGCCACGATGCCGCCGATCATGACGATCTGGACCGACATCTGGAGCGGGATTGCGCGAAACGATCCCGACAGCAGAAGCACGGCCATTCCCAAACCCATTTCTATCAGGCTTGAGAAGCCGACCATTTTCCAGAATTCAGTGCGAGTAAAAAGCCGAGCATGTCGCTTTATAAAAACAAAATATGTCACGAATGCCGCAAAAAGTCGTATTGCGAACTGGATGCCTCTTCCACTTTTTTCCAACCTGGATGGATCTATCCCAAGGACCATTGTCGAAATTAAGGCTGTAGCAAGAATTGTTGTCACAGTAATTACCGTGTAAAGTGAGATATATAGTACGATTCTAAACCTGTCGTTTTGGCTATGTTTCATTTTTCTCTTATCGCCTAATATATATATTTCTCTCGGAGAACAATGTATGTTGCCGGCCTAAACCGAAGCAGCCAAAGCTGTTGGAGAGATGATCTACCAGTAAGGCGATGCCGAATTCCCCTCAAAAACTTCGGCAATCCGCCGCAGCGTCGCCGGTGTCGTGCCTTCCGGCAAGCGGTCGAGCGGAAAGAAGCCGGCTTCGGCGATCTCGCGGTCGGGCAGCTTAGGTGCTGGCTGGTCGAACTCCTCGACCAGATAGAGACCGACATGATCGCGGCGGCTGGCGCGGCGGTTGAAATGCAGGGACTTCAGCACCGGCGGTCCGGTCAGCGCGATGTTGCCTTCCTCGAAGACTTCGCGCGTCAGCGCTTCGATCATCGTCTCGCCCAACTCGACGCCACCGCCGGGCAGGTGCCAGCCAGGGACATAGGTGTGGCGGATGAGGAAGATGGAATTGGAGGGGCGGTCGTGGATCAAGCCGCGCACGCCGAGCGTCATCGGCCGCCGCAGTACGAAGTACAGGTGAAACAGCCTTGCCCTGAAGCCCGGCCAGCCGGTCTGGCGCAGGGCTTGCTCCGGATCCGGCGTCATCGTCCGCGAAACCGTGAGTGGAAAGCCGCGCGCGCCTCGCCTATGAAGAAAAGATGTTCAGGCTCGCGCATATTTCCGATGTCCATCTGGGGCCGCTTCCCGATGTAACCTATCGCGATCTCGCCTCCAAGCGCGTGGTCGGTTACGTCAATTGGCAGCGTAACCGCCGCCGCCACATGCACGACGCCGTCATCGACACGATCGTCGCCGACATGAAGGCCAGCGGGCCGGACCATCTCGCCATCACCGGTGACCTGGTCAATCTGGCGCTCGACGGAGAGATCGAGATGGCCAAGCACTGGCTGGAGACGCTGGGCTCGCCGAATGACGTGTCGGTCGTGCCAGGAAATCATGATGCCTATGTGCCGGGCGCCTTCGACAAGACCTGCCGGTCCTGGGCAGCATGGATGACCGGCGACGGCGTCAATACGCCGGTCGACCGCAACACCTTTCCCTATCTGCGCGTGCGCGGCGATGCTGCGCTGATCGGCGTCTCCACGGCGCGCGCCACGGCTCCGTTCATGGCCAACGGCTTCTTTCTGGAAGGCCAGGCGGAAAGGCTGCGCGACATGCTCGACGCCACAGGCAAGCGCGGCCTGTTCCGGGTGATCATGATCCACCACCCGCCGGTGCGCGGCGCCGTTTCGCAGAACAAGCGGCTGTTTGGCATCTCGCGCTTCCACAAGGTTCTTCACCGGCACGGCGCCGAGCTTGTGCTGCACGGCCATTCGCATGTGCCGTCGCTCTTCTTCATCGGCGCCCGCAAGGCCAAAATCCCGGTGGTCGGGGTCGCCGCCGCCGGGCAGGCCCCCGGCAGTTCGCATGCGCCGGCGCAATACAATCTGCTCGACATCGACGGTGAAAAGGACAATTGGCGGATCAAGCTGACGCGCCGCGGCCTGACCGGGCCGGCATTGCCGCCCAGCGACCTGCAGACAATGGAGCTTGGCGTCGAGGCCGAGGCGTCGATGGCTAGAGTAATTCCAGGAAAAGTGTGAAACGGTTTTCCGTCCGGAATTGCGTCAAAACAAAGAGATAGAGCCGTTCAGCAGTTTCGCTAAAACGAGAAGCCCGCTAGAAGCCGTATTTTATATCGACCATAGGGGCCCCGCACCGCCCCCTCCCAAAAAC